>NZ_JCAFUL010000005.1:0-308337 GCF_059371315.1 Stenotrophomonas sp. YJH_SMC_8
CGGTTCAGGGAGAATCCGGCGTGGGGACCCAAGCTACTTCTCGGTCGCAAGACCTGGATCCACACGGTCGCCCACGCCGGGCTCTCGGCACCCAAGGTGCCAGATCGGCAAGAGATAAGATCCACGCCATGCGTGGATGCTTCTGCCGCGAACCGCGCGAACCGCAGCCGAGCATGGCTCGGCTCTACAGAAGCGGAGGTAGCGCCGGGCCACGCCCGGTGTCATTGCAGCGTCGGCAACCCCGGTGGATTGGTCTGCGACTGCGGCACCGCTTCCTCGGCCACATTCCATCGCTTCAGCGCCTGCGCGTAGGTGCCGCTGCCGATCTGGGTGTTCAGCGCCTGCGTCACCGCATCGGCCAGGCCACTGCCCTTGCGCGTGGTCACCGAGATCGCAGCGGCGTTCGGCCAGCCACCGGGGAACAGGCCTACGCGCCGAACCTTGCCATCGCGTGCTGAGTACGCGCCGGTGGCATTGGGCTCGAACGAGACATCGGCGCGGCCGGTGATTACCGCCAAACGGCCGACCACCGCGTCGTCGAAGTACTGGTACTCCACCGGTTTCAGGCCCGCGGCGATGTTCTGCTGGTCCCACTGGCGCAGGATCTGGTCCTGGTTCGTGCTGGCGCCCACCACCACCTTCAGCCCCGCCACGTCCGCCGGCTTCTCGATCTTCTGGATCGGCCCATCAGTGCGCGTGTAGATGCCCAGCAGGTCGTAACGATAGCTGGAGAAATCGAACTTCTTCTTGCGCTCTTCAGTGACCGTCACGTTCGACAGCACTGCATCGTACTTGCCCGACTCCAGCCCCAGCGGCCAATCGGCCCATGCCACCGGCACGATCACCAGCTTCAGGCCCAGCGCATCGGCGATCAGGCGCGCGATGTCGGGCTCGATGCCGACCACGTCCTTGCTGTCGGCGCCGTAGTCGGCCAATGGCAACTGTCCCGGATGGGTCGCCACGGTGAACGCCCCCGGCGTGACGAAGCGGTAGCCCGCGGGAACCAAGGCCTGCGCCTTGGGATCGAGTGTGCCCTTCAGCACCGTGCTGTTCGCTCCGGCCAGGCTGGTCGCAGCCACCGTCGCAGCCTCCGGGGCCTGGCGCACGCGCGAGTAGACGATGCCGGCGATGCCGATGACCAGCACGCCTGCGATCAACAAGGTGCTGCGTGAGGGACGACGGGGTGCTGCAGGGCTCATGGCATTCCTTGGGGGTTACAGGGTCTTGGCCAGGAAATCGGCCGTGCGTTGCTGGCGCGGGCGCTCGAACAACGCCTCGGGCGTGCCCTGCTCGATCACCCGGCCCTGGTCCATCATCACCACGTGGTCGGCCACTCGGCGGGCGAAGCCCAGCTCATGGGTGACGATCACCAGCGTTGTACCGGAGCTGGCCAACTCTTCGATCACACTGAGCACTTCCGCCACCAGCTCCGGGTCCAGCGCCGAGGTGGGTTCGTCGAACAACAGCACCTTCGGCTGCAGCGCCAGCGCGCGGGCGATCGCGATGCGCTGTTGCTGGCCGCCTGACAACTGGCGTGGGAACGCATCGGCCTTGTCGGCCAGGCCGACCCGCTCCAGCAGCGTGCGCGCCTGCTCTTCGGCCTGCGCGCGCGGTACGCCACGCACGGCGATCGGCGCCTCGATGATGTTCTCCAGCGCGGTCAGGTGCGGGAACAGGTTGAAGCCCTGGAACACCATGCCGACTTCGGCGCGGCGACGGCGGATCTCACGCTCCGGCAGTTCGTACAGAGTGTCACCCTCGCGTCGGTAGCCGATCAGCTGGCCACCGACAGTCACGTAGCCACTGTCGGCGCGCTCCAGGTGGTTGATCAGCCGCAGCAGCGTGGATTTCCCTGCACCCGAGGGGCCGATCAGCACGGTCACGCTGCCGGCGCGCAGGTCCAGGTTCACGTCTTCCAGCACCGGCTGCTCACCGAACGCTTTGCCCACGCCATGCAGCGATACCGCCGCACCCTCGCCCGCTTCGACCTGGGTGGCGATGCGCGGGCGGTTGGCCACGCGCGGTGTGGCATCGCTCTGCACGCGCTCGGGCGATGAGACGCGCGACACCGAGCGCTCGCGCTGCAGCTGGCCGCGCGCGAAGCGCTGCTCCACGCGTCGCTGCAGCAGCGACAGCACGGTCAGGATCACCAGGTACCAGACTGTGGCCACCATCAGCAGCGGCACCACCTCCAGATTGCGGCGGTAGATCACCTGCACGGTATAGAACAGCTCCGGCAACGCCAGCACGTAGACCACCGACGTGCTCTTGGCCAGGCCGATCACATCGTTGAACGCGGCCGGCAGGATCGAGCGCATTGCCTGCGGCAGGATGATGCGGCGCACCTGGCGGCCACGCGGCAGGCCAAGCGCAGCGGCCGCCTCATACTGTCCGTGGTCGACCGAGAGAATGCCGCCACGAATCACCTCGGCCGAGAACGCCGCCTGGTTCAGGGTCAGGCCCAGTACTGCTGCGGTGAACACGCCGATCAGTTGCGTGGTCGGGTACGAGAACAGGCTGATGCCAGTGAACGGCACGCCCAGCTCGATGGTGCTGTACAGGTAGCCCAGGTTGTTCAGCAGCAACAACAGCACCAGCAGCGGGATCGAGCGGAACAGCCACACGTAGCTCCACGACACCGCCGACAGCAGCGGCGAGCCGGACACGCGGGCCAGCGCCAGCAAGGTACCCAGCGCGAAACCGAGGCCGGTACCGAGTGCGGTCAGCAGCAGCGTGCGACCGAGGCCTTCAAGCACCGGACGCGCGAAGAACCATTCGGCAAAGGTGCCCCAGCCCCAACGCGGATTCCCAAGTACTGATTGAAGGCCGATCAGGATCAGCGCGAGCGCCAGGACCGTTCCGACCACCTGCAACGGATGGCGCGCCGGCACGATCTTCAACGCCGGCGTTGGTGAAGGACGCGCAGTGATTCCCTCAAGTGCAGACGAAGGCGTACTCATGCGTGGACCCCGTGCAGCACGGCCTGCGAAGGCGAAAGCACCGGCGTCGGTTGCCCAAGAAGCTTCTCGAACGGCAGGTGCGCGATGGTTTCCGGATCCGCGTCCAGATCGAACAGCGCGGTGTAGCCATGGCTGAGGTACAGGCCGACCGCCTCGGGCTGGCGGAAGCCGGTGGTCAGGAACACACGCCGATAGCCCTGGCGTGCCGCCTGGTCTTCCAGCTCCTGCAGCACGCGCCGCGCGATGCCCTGGCGGCGCAGCCCGGGCAGCGTCCAGATGCGCTTGAACTCGGCGGTATCCGGATCACGATGCGGCATGAAGGCGCCACCCGAGATGGCAGCGCCATCACGCAGCAGCAGCACGAACGCCCCTACCGGTGCGGCGAAGGCCTGCGCCGGGTAGCGCTGCAGTTCCTCGCGGGCGCTGCCGCCGATGCGGCGGCGCACGTCGGCGTAGCGGCTGTCGTACTCCTGCTCCAGGCCATCGAACAGTGGCCGTGCCAGCGGATCATCCACCGAGGTATAGAGGAAGCGTTCGTTGCTGCTCATGTCGCGTCCTTCACCAGATAGTCTTCGGCCAGCCGTGCCCACAGGCTGGCGGCGGGTGCGATGGCCGCGTCGTTGAACACATAGCGCGGGCTGTGCAGCGGGGCGCTGTCACCGTTGCCCACGAACACGAAGCTGCCGGGTCGCGCCTGCAGCAGGAAGGCGAAATCCTCGCTGGCCGTGCGCGGCGCAAACTCGGGAACGACCTGTTCGGCACCGAAGCCCTGCACCGCCACCTCGCGGATGTAGGCGGTCTGCTGCGGGTGATTGATCACGCTGGGAAAGCCGCGCGGGAATTCGATCTCGGCGCGCGCACCAAACGCGGCGGCGGTCTGCTCGGCAAGTTCGGTGACGCGGCGCCGCAGCGTATCGCGCACCTCGGGCAGGTAGGCGCGCACCGTCAGCTTCAGCTCCACCACGTCTGGAATCACATTGGCGGCCTGCCCACCGTGGATCGAACCGACGGTGACCACGCCCATCTGCCGTGGATCGACATTGCGTGACACCACGCTCTGCAGCGCGGTGATGATGTGCGCCGCCACCAGGATCGGATCGACGCTGCCCTGTGGCTCGGCGCCGTGGCCGCCCTTGCCGATCACCTTCAACCGCGCCCAGTCCACCGAGGCCATCGCTGGGCCATCGACGAAACCGAAGTGGCCCACCGGCACGCCCGGCCAGTTGTGCAGCCCATAGATCGCATCCACCGGGAAACGCTCGAACAGGCCGTCGGCGATCATCTTGGAGGCACCCGAGCCGGTTTCCTCGGCGGGCTGGAATACCAGCTGCAGCGTGCCGTCGATATCACCGTGATGGGCCAGGTAGTGTGCAGCGGACAGCAGGATGGCGGTATGCCCATCGTGGCCGCAGGCATGCATCAGGCCCTCGGTCTGGCTGGCGTAGGCCAGCCCGGAGTCTTCGGGGATCGGCAGTGCATCGATGTCGGCGCGCAGGCCGAGACGACGGCTGCCCTGCCCGCGCTGAAGCGTGCCGACCACACCGGTGCCGCCGAGCCCGGTGGTCACCTCATAACCCCACTGCTGCAGCAGCTCGGCCACACGTGCACTGGTGCGATGTTCCTCGAAGGCCAACTCCGGGTGCCGGTGCAGATCGTGGCGGATCGCGATGGCGGCCTCGGCGCGTGCTGCGATTTCGGGCAGCACGCCGATGGACGCGGGATTCCGCCGGGCATGGCCCTGCGCTACCGAATTCTCTCCGCTCATCGCCTTACCCTACCTTCCGCGCTGGTTCGGCGTCGGTTGAATGACGGCTGGCCTTGTACGGCAGGCCCAGATGCTCGCGCAGGGTCTGCCCTTCCAGTTCGCGCTGGTGGTAGCCACGGGCCTGCAGGATGGGCAGCACCTGGGTCACGAAATCGTCCAGGCCTTCGCGCTGTGCGGCGAAGCCGAGAATGAAGCCATCGCTGGCGCCGGCATCGAACCAGCGGATCAGCTCGTCGGCCACATGCTCCGGTGTGCCGATGAAGTTCGGCCGTGGGCTCACCGCTTCAAGTGCCACCTGGCGCAGGCTCAGGCCCTTCTCGCGCGCGTCCTGCTTGATGCGGTCGGTGGTGGAGCGGAACGAATTGCTGCCGATGTCGCCCAGCTCCGGGAACGGTGCATCCGGGTCGTACTGGCTGAAATCGTGGTGATCGAAGAAGCGCCCGAGGTAGGCCAGCGCATCTTCCAGCGTGGCCAGCGCGGCAATCGCCTGGTACTTGGCTTCGGCCTCCTCGGCGGTGCGGCCGACGATCGGGCCGATGCCCGGGAAGATCTTCACGTCGTTGCCGCTGCGGCCGTGCGCGATCGCCGAGTTCTTCACCTTCTGGGTGAACGCGCGGGTTTCTTCCAGCGACGGCGAATGGGTGAACACTGCATCGGCGTACTTGCCGGCCAGCGCGATGCCATCGTCAGACGAACCCGCCTGGAAGATCACCGGCTGGCCCTGCGGCGAACGCTGGATGTTGAGCGGGCCTTCCACCTGGAAAAAGCGGCCCTTGTGGTCGAGGCGGCGGAACTTCTCCGGCGCAAAGAACGTGCCACTGTCACGCTCGCGCACGAAGGCATCGTCATCCCACGAATCCCACAGCCCCTGCACGACGTCCAGATACTCATCGGCGATCTGGTAGCGCAGGGCGTGCTCCGGATGCGGGCGGCCGTAGTTGCGGCCGGAGCCTTCCAGCGGTGAGGTCACCACGTTCCAGCCGGCGCGACCGCCGCTGAGCAGATCCAGTGAAGCGAACTGCCGGGCTACGGTGAACGGATCGCTGTAGGAGGTCGACAGCGTGCCCGCCAGGCCGATCTTCTTCGTTGCGGTGGCCAGCGCCGACAGCAGCGAGATCGGCTCGAAGCGGTTGAGGAAGTGCGGGATCGACTTTTCGTTGATGTACAGGCCATCGGCCACGAAGCCAAAGGCGATGCCGTTGTCCTCGGCCGTGCGCGCGATGTCGATGTAGAACTGCAGGTTGACGCTGGCATCAGCCGGATTGGATGGATGCTTCCAGGCATGCATGTGGCTGCCGGGACCCTGCAGCATGATGCCGAACGGAATGTGGCGCGGGGTGGTGCTCATGGGAATCGCTCCTGCAGGTCAGGCCACCGCCGCGCGTGGCGCGGGCGACAGCAGCTCAAGGGAAGTCAGGCGTGCGTCGAGGTCGGCCACCGGCGCGTCGAGGATGAATTCGCCAACACCGAAGCGTCGGTGCAGCGCGTCCAGCTCGTCGCGCACGTGCTGTGCATCACCGGACAACACGCTGGGGCGGGTTTCCTCGATGCGGAAGTCGGCCACGCCTACCTGGCGCGCATATTCGGCGGCCGCCTCGGGACTGGGCAGGTTCACCGTCTGGCCGGGGCCGAGGTGCAGCTTGTAGACGCGCAGCGCACCGATGTGACGCGCAGCCGCTTCGGCCGTAGGTGCGGCGAAGGCCACCGTGGCCAGCAGTGGCGGCTGCGAGGAGACGCTGCGGTAGGCGTCGAACGCGGCCTCAATGTGCTTCGGATCACCATCGAAATGCGCGGCGTAGACGAAGCGCCAGCCCAGCTCAGCCGCCTGCTTCGCACTCTGCGGGCTGGCACCAAGCAGGAAGCGCTCCGGCGCCTGCTGCGGAATCGGGCGCGCCTGCGCCTCGGTTTCGGTGCCGGAAAGGTAACCCTCCAGGTCGCGCAGCTGCTGGTCGAAATCGGCAAACGCCGGTCGCCCCGCTGCCAATGCCGCCGTAGAGGCCGGCAGGCCACCGGGGGCCTTGCCCACGCCCAGGTCCACGCGCCCTGGCGCCAGCGCCGCCAGCAGGTTGAAGTTCTCCGCCACCTTATACGGCGCGTAGTGGCGCAGCATCACTCCGCCGCTTCCGATACGGATGCGCCGGGTCTGCGCCAGCACCCAGGCCGCCAGAACTTCCGGCGCGGGGCTGGCCAAGGTCGGCGCGGCATGGTGCTCGGCAAACCAGTAGCGGTGATAGCCCAGCTGTTCGGCGCGCTGCGCCAGCTGCAGGCTGTTGCGCAGCGCCTGCTCCGGCGAGGCGCCCTCGGCCACCGGGCTCTTGTCCAACACGCTGATCTGATAGCTCATCGTCGCGTCCTCGCTCAGGGGTGGGCCACGGGAATGCCAAGCAACCCGTTCAGCGCGGCCAGGATCGGCTCGGCGCCGGAGATGTACTGGCGATCCTGGTGCGCGCCACTGGCCAGTTCGCTGCGCACGCCCTGCGGCAGCACCAGCTTGGGCAACGACTGGTCCTGCTCGCCGATCTCGGCGATCACCTCGCGGCGCGGCCGCGCGAAGCCGATGCGGCGCACGTCCAGCTGCGCATCCAGGCCGTCGATGCTCGACAGCGCCCCTTCCAGCAGCAGGCTGTGCCGGCAGAAGAAGCGCTGGCCGGGAATCTGTCCGTCCTCGAACTCACGGTCGAGCAGGAACAGGATGGGCTTATCGGTTGCGTCCAGACTCACGGGGGCGTCCTCATCGGGGGGGCGGCAATGCGATGCCGCTTCGATATCGATGCTAGAGATGACGGCCGCCGGGACGGCGATGCCAGGCGACAATCGGCGGTCAGATCCGGCCATGCAGATGCGCCTTGGCCATAAGCAAAGCGCCGCCGGTTATGCCGTCAGGCGATCCGTCGCAGCGGCGCCGGTACCGCCAGCGCCTGCACAGCCAGATGCCCGGCCGCGCGCTCGGTCGCAAGCGCGATGCGTGCCTGCAAGGCCGCACTGTTGATACGGTCGCCATCGAAATCAGCCGGCGTGGCATACACCCCGATCGGCAGCGTGTGCGCCTGCAGGAAACTGAACAGCGGCCGCAGCTGGTGATCGATCACCAGCGCATGGCGCTCGCTGCCGCCGGTTGCCGCCAGCAATACCGGTGTATCCACCAGCGCCTCCAGCCCGATGAAATCGACCAGGTGCTTGAACAGCCCCGGATACGCCCCCCGATAGACCGGTGCAGCCACCACCAACAGTTCGGCCGCCTCGATCGTCTGCAGCGCCTGCTCCACGGCTGGCTCCGCTTCATCGCGCGACAACGACTGCCCCAGCGAGCGCGCGATCGGCGCCAGCTCCACCAGATCCACGTTGGCATGCACCCGCTGCTGCAGCGATGCCAGCAGATGCCGCACCAGCAGCAACGTGCGCGACGTCGCCGAACTGGTCGGCGACCCCACCAATGCAACCACCTTCAATGCAGAAGACATGAACTGCTCCTCGATGATGCCGGACTACGTCCGGCCGCCTTTCGCCTTTTGTAGAGCCGAGCCATGCTCGGCTGCTTCCCGCCCTTGTAGAGTCGAGCCATGCTCGACTGCTCCAGGTCAGAACCGGTAACTGACCCGCCCATACCAGTACGCCCCAACGTTGCCCAGCACATCGCCGTTGTCCCAGGTCGTCTCGATGCTGGCCACATCGGTGGCACTGCGCGCGTACTCCGGCACCTTGCGCGTGCGCTTGTCGAACACGTTGTTGATGCCCAGCGCCGCACTCCAGCCCGCACCCAGTTCCACCGCACCGGAGAGATTGGTCACCAGCACCGGCGGCTGCTTGTACTCCACGCCGTTGTTCAGGCGCTTGATCGGGCCGTAATACGTGAAGTCCACATTCGAGCGCCAGCGCCCGTTCTGCCAGCCCAGCCCGGCCACCTGCGTGTAGCTCGGCGTACGGAAGCGCAGCGCGTACTCGCTGCTCTTGGTCAGCAGGTTGATGTTCGGCAGCCCCTGCAGCGCCGCCGGAATGTCGCTGACCTTCTGGATGGTGGTGCGGCCCACGTTGGCCGCGTAGCTCCAGCGCAGCTTGCCCCATGCCGTTTCCTGGTTCGCTTCCAGGGTCAGCTCAACGCCACGGGTACGGGTATTGCCCACATTGGTGAAGTAGCTGGCGTAGAAGGCATCACCCGGCAGGATGCTGATGCCGGCCGACCCAAGCAGCGCATCGATGGTGTTCTTCTGCGCCGCGCTCAGCACCGTGCCGCTGTTGTCGGTGATGCGCGCCGGATCCTGCGCGTTGTAGCCGATCTGGCTGGACTGCCCGAGCTGGCCGCGGATGTCGATCTGGTACGCATCCACGGCCAGATGGAACGCGGGGCTCGGGTCCCAGGTCACGCCTAGGCTGTAGTTGGTGGCCTTCTCAGGCTTCAGCGGTGTGGCACCCAGTGCGATCGCCGCCGGCGACGACACCTGCGCCACCAGCGTTGTGCCGCAGGGGCAGCTGCCGGTGGCCTGGTAGAACTGCGCGCCCAGGCTGGGCGCATGGAAGCCGTTGCTGACCGTGGCCCGCACGCCCAGCGCATCGGTGAAGTCGAAGCGCGTGGTCAGGCGGCCCGTGGAAACGCTGCCGAAGTCGGAATGGTCTTCCCAGCGCGCGGCGGCATCCAGGTACCAGCGCGACGTGATGTTGGTGGCCGCGCCCGCATAGACTGCCTTGCTGTTGCGCGTAGCCTTCACTGCATCGGCGGTGGAGTAGCCCACGAAGGCGGCCGCACCGAAGCCGGTGTACGACTCCCACTGCCCTGCCCCGCGTTCGTACTGTTCGTGCTGGTACTCGGCGCCCGCACTCACTTCCAGCGGCGAGGCGAACGCTGCCACCTCAAAGCCACGGCGCAGGTCCAGGTTGGCGATACCCTGCTGGTAGTCCAGCTTGCCGTCATAGAAATCGGTGGGCGATCCCGGGTAAGGAAGCGAATAGTTCACCGAATTACGGGTGTAGGTGCGCACCGTGCTGCGGTTGCCGGTCAGGCTGGCATCGTAGTCCCATCCCGCGATCTGGCCTTTCACGCCCGCGGTGCCGGTGTACTGCTTCTCCTTGGTTTCCAGCACCGGCAGGAAGCCATCGGGGAACACACTCAAGACGCCGGGTGCCTTGTAGGTGGTGAAGATGGTCGCTGGCAGGCGGAAGTTCTGGATCGCCTGTGCGGTGCGATCGCTGGCGGTGGCATTGGCGTAGAACTGCGCGCTGTCGCCCAGGCCATGGCCCACGTTCACCGCAAACGCCTTCAGCGCATACGAAGGCGAGCTGAGGATCGTGTTGGCCTCAGCATTGCGGCTGGCTTCTGCCGGGTTCGGCGATGCGCCGGCCGGCAACCGGTTGTTCGGGCGCAGCGCGACCAGATTGCCGTTGGCATCTACCGCCGGATAGCTCAGATAGCCATCGATGTAGCGGCGGGTACGGATCGCGTGGTGCTGCCGCGTGGTCTCGCCGGACAGGTTGACGAAGCCATCGGCGCCCCACGGCAGGCCCACGTTGGCACGCACGCTGGTGCGCGATCCATCCCCGTCGGTGCTCTGCCCGCTTTCCACAGCCAGTTCGCCACCATGTGCCTGCGACTTGAGGATCACGTTGACCACGCCGGTGATTGCATCCGAACCATAGATGGCCGACGCACCATCGCGAAGCACTTCCACATGGTCGATGGCCGAGACCGGAATCAGCGCCAGGTCGGCCCAGGCATGGCCCGGAAAGCCGCCACCGTTTGCGCCACTGACGTACGCGCTGGCATTGCGGCGCTTGCCGTTCACCAGCACCAGCGTGTAACCCGGCGACAGGTTGCGCAGCTGGTAGCCGCGGATCAGGCTCTCCTGGTCGCTCTGGTAGCCACCGATCTGGCTGAGCGACGGCAGCGCGCGTTGCAGTGCTTCCAGCAGGTTGGCCTGGCCGGTGGCGGTGAGGTCTTCGGCGGAGATCACATCGATCGGCGTGGAGCTGTTCTTCACCGTGCGCGTGCTGGTGCGCGAACCGGTAACAACCACGGCATCCAGCGTGGATGCCGCGACATTGGCGGATGCGGCCGTGGTGGCAGGATCCGCATCGGCTTCAGCGGCATGGCTGGGCGACGTGGCGAGGGTGGCCGCGATCAGGACGGCAAGAGAGCTCAGGACAGGGGCGTGGGCGGCAGGCATGGGGGCTCGTGGGGGTGGGCCGGGAACACGCTTCCATTCAAGGGCCTGTTCACCCACCGCGACAGGCATGAACGCGTCACCCAGCCGTAACATCCGGCCACCCACATGACTGCTGGTAATGACGTTAGACAAGGCTGGGCGCCACGCCGCCCGATGGCGCTTCCATGGATGGCGACGGACGAACGGCGAACGGCAGGGTAGAGTCGACTGTTAGTCGACTATCGCGCGTAGCGCGGGCATCCAAGCGGTGTCGCCAACAGCAGTCGACTAACAGTCGACTCTACCCAGTCGGTTGTCCCAAGCCCGATGGCCATCCCCAGCCTGCTTCCGATCAACGCCCCCCGCGCACATGCTTCACAGGCATCACCTCATGCCCGCACACCACTGCGCGCGGTGCACCACCGCCCGTAGCATCAGGCCATGCCCAGCCCTCCCGCCGATCCCACCGCGCCGCTCGTTGCCATCGTCGCCTGCCACGGCCAGGGGCTGTTCGAGTTCGGCTGTGCGGTTGGCTTGTTCGCACCCGTGCGGCCGGAACTGGGCGTGGCCTGGTACCGCACCCAGCTGTGTGCGGGCGAACCGGGTGCGCTGCGCATGCTCGGCAGCACCCAGGTGCAGCTGCCTTACGCGCTCGATGCCGTCGACGACGCCGACATCATCGTCATTCCCGGCTGGCGCGAGCCCAGCGAGCGTCCACCCCAGGCACTGCTTGATGCCCTCATCCGCGCGCATGCCCGTGGCGCACGCATCGCTTCGATCTGCTCCGGCGCCTTCGTGCTGGCCTGGGCCGGGCTGCTCGATGGCCGCCAGGCCACCACCCACTGGCGCCTTACCGAAGCGCTGGCGCATGCGTTCCCGCGCATCGACGTGCGCGAGGATGTGCTGTACGTGGATACCGGCAGCATCATCACCTCCGCTGGTTCGGCCACCGGCATGGACATGATGCTGCACATGGTGCGCAAGGATTACGGTGCGCGCGTGGCCAACCTCGTCGCCGAACGGCTGGTGCTGGCACCGTGGCGCGATGCCGGGCGCAGCCAGCGCGTCAGCCGTGCCATTCCCAACGGCGAGCCCACGCGGTTGGCGAAGCTGATGGAGTGGATGCGCCGCAACCTCCGCGAGCCACATTCGCTTGGCAGCCTCGCCGAGCAGGCCGCACTCAGCCAACGCACCCTGCAACGGCAGTTCCTGGAAGCCACCGGCCTGTCGCCGATCGACTGGCTGATCCGCGAACGCGTGGCCTACGCCCGCGAACTGCTGGAAACCACCGACCGGCCGCTGCAGTGGATCGCCGAGCAGGCCGGCTTTGGTTCACAGGAATCCTTCCGCCGCCATTTCCGCAGCCAGGCCGACGCCAGCCCGACCGAATACCGCAGCCAGCATCGCAACGGCATCGGTGCCGACCGCCTGGTCGGCTGCTGAGTGCCCTCTTTCCCGGCTTTCCACGGCGCCCCCACCGCCGCAAGATAGGGGCACGCCCCACACTGCCGATGGAACGGTGATGACTGACAGCCCCTACAGGAATTACCGCGTCGGCATCGGCGTGTCGCTGCTGCTGGCCGTGCTCATCGCCGCGCTCTCGCTCATCGCGGTGGCGACGCCCAACCTGGGCTGGGGCGTCGTGGCGCTGGCCACCGTCGCGATCTGGGTCGGCCTCCCCTTGCTGCTTGTCCTGCTGCTGGCGTGGCTGCGCTACATGGTGCGGCAGCGCGGTCAGGTGCCCGGCCGCGTACACGCGCTGATGTTCGTGCCGACCGCCGCCGCCATGCTCATCATTCCGCTGTGGCATTCCCTGCAGAGCAGTTGGGCCAGCCTTGGTGGCGGTTCGCGTGCCTCCATCGCAGAGCTGCACGTCAACCTCAGCGGGCAGCCGCTGTGGCTGGACACCACGCCGTATGCATCCACCGGCTCCGGCGCTGGCCCGGACCTGCCCATGCAGGGTGACACACCTGGGCAGTTCATGGCTTTCCATCGCTATCCCAATGCACAGTCCGATGCAGACGGAGCGTTCCCGTATGAGGACGGGCGCCTGAAGCGCTCCGTTGACCACTATCGCTACGCCACACCCTCTGGAGATCGCGCTGTCACCGATGTGCCCCTGGAGCGCCAGCCGTATCCGGACACCGCCCCCTTCAATGCCGGATGGCGCCGCGCAGGCACACCAGAACTCGTGCACATCTACTACCACTACAGCGATCACGTGGAGGTCGCGCCAACACTCGCACGCCTCAGCGGCTTCACTGCCGACGATCTGGAACGCAGCCGCTTCGAAGGCCTGGTGCTGTTCAAAATCCACAACTACGGCGGTGTACCGATCGTGCGGCTGGAGGTCAATGGCACCGTACTGGACATTGGTGACAGGGCCATCGCGAGCATCCCGGACGCGCCCGGGGACTGCACGGCCTACGGCTCCCCCCTCGGCACCGCATTGTTATCGCTGGACGCCCCCCTGCAGGTGCGCTGGCAAACCGTCGATGCACCGACTCGTTGGCACAGCGCGCGCGTGCACGTGCCTGCGTTCCGGCAGCCGCTGCCACTGCAGGGGCAATCCACGTTGCAGCGTGTCCTGCTGTACGTACTGCCCGACGGCACGCTGGCCGCCGAACGCTACGCCGAGGTATTCGAGGGCAACACGCTGCGCGGCATCAAGGCCACCGGCCTGCCGGCCAACGCAGCCGCCCATGCGGTGTGTGGCAGCGCCCGCGCGAGCTACCGCGAAGGTGCCGACAGCGTACTGGCCGACTGACCCGCGGAGCACGCGGGCTCAGCCTTGATGCCATCTCTCCGTCGCTACGCTCGCCGGGCATGGCCCGGCGCTACCTGACGCAGCTTTCCCGGTAGCGCCGGGCCACGCCCGGCGAGGCCTAGTCCTCCTGCACCAGCTTGAACTCGCGCAGCAGCCCACCAATCTGGGTCTTGTCCAGCTTGTTCATCAGCAGGTTGCGCAGGAACGCCGGTCCTGGAATGTCCAGTTCCTTGCCATCACGCAGGCGCCCGGTCGCAGCCAGCAGCGAGCGCACGTCGTAGGTGGAATTGAACACCTCCGGCACGCCGCGTTCGATATCCAGCAGCGTGTACACCGCCTCCATCGGCGTGCGCACCGAGTACTCGGTGGTGAAGATGCAGTCGCGCTGCTTCGATTCGGCGAACTGGCCGATGAAGGCGAAGTTCACCGCCCCCTCCGGCACCACATCCGGGCGGTCACCGGCCTGGCGCGGCATGAAGAACGCGGTGATGTACGGCATCATCACCGGCACCGTCTTCGCGCTGGTCGCGGCCAGCTCGTCGATCTCTTCCACCGGCACGCCCAGGTGGTACAGCCACTCGCGGGTGATCTCCTCGCCGGTACAGTCCTGCATCGGCTTCTTCACGTAATCGCCGGGCGTATCCACGAACAGCGAATACACCCAGACCACGATCTGGTCCTTCGGCTGGTTCTTGAAATGTGGCTGGCGGTTCACCGTCCAGCTCATCAGCCAGCGCGAGTCGCGCACGCTGACGATGCCGCCGGTCACCACCTTGCCGCTGAAGGGATCGCGCTTGGCGATCTTCTGGATGTAAGCCGGAATGCGCGCATCCAGCGTGGTTACCGTCGCCGATTCCCACTTGGTCTCCGGGATATGCGCGCCAAACACGTCCGGGCGCCCGAATGCTGCATCCTTCGCGGCAATGCGTCGCCACAGGTCCCAGGCCGGTGCCGGGCCTTCGTTCAAGCGCGCCGCGGTGTGGTGGTCGCCGTTGTCCGAATTCTCGGTCAGCGAACCGATCGTCATGAAAACAAGATCATCCGCACCCAGATCCACGCCACCGGCCACCCCGTCACGAACCCAGTGGATGCGCGTGGCCTGCTTGCGGCCCGGCTGCAGATCGAAGTCGACGTCGGTCACCTCGGTGCCGTACTGGAACACCACGCCCCGGTCCTGCAGCCACTTCACCAGCGGCAGCACCAGCGATTCGTACTGGTTGTACTTGGTGAACTTCAGCGCAGAGAAATCCGGCAGCCCGCCGATATGGTGGATGAAGCGATGCAGGTACAGCTTCATCTCCAGCGCCGAATGCCACTCCTCGAACGCGAACATGGTGCGCCAGTACAGCCAGAAGTTGCTGTCCAGGAAATCACGGCCGAGCACTTCGTTGATGCGCTTGTTCTCCATCTCCTGCCGGGTGGCCAGGAACAGCGCGATGATGTCCTTCTGCGCCTGCTCGGTCAGCGTGAACAGGCCATCGGTGTGCGCATCCTCGCCGCGATTGATCGTGGCGCGCTGCAACGAGTAGTTCGGGTCGTCCTTGTTCAACCAGTAGAACTCGTCCAGCACGCTGGCGTCGTCGATCTCCAGCGAGGGAATCGAGCGGAACAGATCCCACAGGCACTCGAAATGGTTCTCCATTTCGCGGCCACCGCGGATCACGAAACCCTTCTCCGGCACCTTCAGGCCATCCAGCGCGCCGCCGGCAATCTGCTGCTGCTCAAGGATGGTGATGCGTTCACCAGCCATGCGCCCGTCGCGCACCAGGAACGCCGCACCGGCCAGCGAGGCCAGCCCCGAGCCCACAAACCAGGCGCTCTTGCCATCCACACCAGCCGGCTTGCGCGGGCGCGCGAAGGCTTCGTAGTTGCCACTGCTGTAGTACATGCACTGCTCCTTCCTGGAGGGGGTCCACCCCACTCTAGCGCCGAACCCGTCTCCCTCATGCTTCAGCCAGCCTGCGACCCAGTGACGCAGTAGTGCCAGGCCATGCCTGGCAAGTCCCTCCAAACGACCAGATTTGACATGCAGGCATTTGCCTGCATATATTCCACTCGACGGCGGCACCTGCCCGCCCACGCGAGGAACCTGCAATGGTGGATATCGCACATCGGGTCGGCATCAAGGCCCCCGCAAGCCAGGTGTACCAGGCCCTGGCGACCCCCGAAGGCGTCGCCGCCTGGTGGGCCGAAGACACCCATGGCGACCGCAACGTCGGCGGGACGGTGAAGGTCCGCTTCACCAACAACGGCCAGGAAATCGGCGCCATGCAGATGAAGCTGGAGCAGCTCGTTCCTGGCGAACTCGTGCTCTGGAAGTTCCTGGCCGGCCCCGCCGAATGGATCGGCACGCATGCGCGTTTCGCACTGAAACAGGAAGGCGACTACTGCATCGTGCTGTTCACCCACGAAGGCTGGAAGGAACGCGTCGAGTTCACCTCCCACTGCAGCACCAAGTGGGCGGTGTTCCTGATGAGCCTCAAAGCGCTGCTGGAAACCGGCAAGGGCCAGCCCAACCCGCACGACATCAGGATCGACAACTGGAACTGAAGACATCCCGCATGAATGCAGACAAGGTGTTCAAGGCACTGGCCGACCCCACGCGCAGGACGCTGCTGGACCTGCTCTGCGCAGACAACGGCCAGACCCTGGGCCAGCTCTGCGAGCACCTGGACATGGCCCGGCAATCGGTCACCCAGCACCTGGGCCTGCTGGAAGACGCCAACCTGATCAGCACGGTGCGCCGCGGCCGCGAGAAGCTGCACTTCATCAACCCGGTGCCGCTGCATGAAGTCTACGAGCGCTGGGTACGCAAGTTCGAGCAGCAGCGCCTGGGCCTGCTGCATGACCTGAAACGAGAACTGGAAGGAGAATGATGATGTCCGCAGAGACTACCTGCTTCATCCACGTGATCTACATCGCCTCCACACCGCAGAAGGTGTTCGAGGCCATCACCCGCCCCGAGATCGCCAGCCGCTACTGGGGCCATGAGAACGTCTCGGACTGGAAGCCCGGCTCGCGCTGGCAGCATGTGCGTGCCAACGAAACGCGCTCGGTCGAGCTGGTCGGCGAAGTGGTGGAAAGCACCCCGCCCTCGCGGCTGGTCATCACCTGGGCCGCCGCCTCACAGGCCGACAATCCCGCTGCCTACAGCCGGGTCACCTTCGAAATCGTGCCTTACCAGGACATGGTGCGGCTGACCGTTACCCACGACGAGCTTGAACCGGGCAGCGGCATGGATACCGGCATCCGCCAGGGCTGGCCGATCGTGCTGTCGAGCCTGAAGTCGCTGCTGGAGACAGGCAAAGGGCTGGATGTGTTTGCCAAGCCTAGCTGAGCATCGCAACCCGTAAAGAAAGAGCGTCGCCGCGCTAGTTGCAGGCGGCGACGTTCTTCCCCTGCCACACCGGCGATGAGGGAGTCAGGGTGTCAGACGGCGTGCCCGCCGCGCTCAGCTGGCCGTCCAGGTAGGTCAGCTGCATGCGCTTGCCGTCCTGGTGCAGTGCAATGGCATCCGTTGCACCACTCGCCAGCACAAGGTCATCGCCACGCCGCTTGACCTGCATCAGCTCCGGGGGAGTGGCCGCCCCCTCGTAGCGCTGGACCAAGGCATAGCCGCCGTCGACATCGCTGACGAATGACACCTCCAGGCCAAGCAGGTCGCCCGACTCGGCATGCCTGCAGACGCTGGAATACGTGGCGGCGCGTTGCTGCGTGTTGCCGCTGAACACCGGCCAGGACAGTGCCAACAGGCCCAACGTCACGGCAAGTGATGAAATCGACCTGGCCAACGTCCTTCTCCCCTTCCCTGTGCTGGGCGCAGCGTAGCGCGTTCGCCTGCAGGCTTCACGCTGTGCCCGCTCGCTGTCACAGACGCACACGACCATACTGGGCACACGACACGGATTTCAGGACACCCCATGCCCCCTTCTCTGGAACTGCTCGGCAGCACCCGCATCCTGCGCGTCGAGTCGCAGGGCCCTGCACTCGACGGCAACGGCCTGCGCGACCTGGTCGGCGACGCCCTCGGGCATCAGGCCGAATGGATCGCCATTCCGGTACAACGCCTGTCGCCAGACTTCTTCGAGCTTCGCTCCGGCATGGCCGGTCAGTGGCTGCAGATGCTGGTGAACTACCGCCTGCACTTCGCCGTGCTGGGCGATGTCAGCGCTTACCGCGCACAAAGTGAATCACTGGACGCGTGGATCACCGAATGCAACCGCGGCCACAACGGCTGCTTCGTTGCCGACTGGGATGCCCTGCTGGCTCGCCTTTCGGCCCCCGCCAGCGCGGGCTGAACGCCAGCCCCACGCTCACCCTCACCGAACCCGGTTCCGACTGCACTCCGACGCCGCCCGCCACAGCATCACCGGCAGGCTCCCCAGGCGACGTTCGATGAGTGCTTCAGACGCAGATTCCCTGCACAGCAAGGTGGCGGCGGTCACCCTCGGCTTCTGGGTGATGAAGATCGCCGCCACTACCCTCGGCGAGACCGCGGGCGACCTGCTGTCGATGACGCTCAACCTGGGCTACGTGGCCAGCTCGGCCATTCTGCTGGCGATCTTCGCCGGCCTGCTGGGCATGCAGTTGTCGGCACGGCGCTTCCATCCTGTGCTGTTCTGGTCGGTGGTGCTCGCCACCAGCACCGCCGGCACGACGATGTCCGACCTGATCGACCGCACGCTCGGCCTGGGCTACGCCACCGGCGCCAGCCTGCTGGCCGGTTGCCTGGCGCTGGTGTTGCTGGCTTGGCGGGTATCGGAAAAGTCGATCTCGGTCAGCAACATCGCATCGCGCCGCGCCGAGGGCTTCTACTGGACCGCCGTCCTGTTCTCCAACACGCTCGGCACAGCGCTGGGTGATTTCCTCGCCGACGATTCCGGGCTGGGCTTCACCGGCGGCGCGCTGCTGATCGGCAGCCTCATCGCGCTCACCGCGTTCGCCACCCGCATCAAGGGCATCAACCGGGTCATCCTGTTCTGGATCGCCTTCGTGCTCACCCGTCCGTTCGGCGCCACCTTCGGCGATCTGCTCACCAAGCCGCTGGAAAAGGGCGGCCTGGGCTTCGGCACCGTGGGTTCGTCGCTGGTGCTGTTCACCATTCTGGTAACGCTGGTGGCGCTACCGATGTTGCAGCGGCGCACGCAACCGGCACACTAACGGGCCGTCCAGCCCCCGTCCACCGGCAGCGCCGTGCCGGTGATCTGCGCTGCGGCGTCCGAGGCCAGGAACACCACCATCTCGCCCAGCTGCTCGGGCGTCACGAACTGCAGCGAAGGCTGCTTCTCGGCCAGCAGCGCGCGAGCGGCGGACTCCTGATCCGTGCCTTCCTTCTCCGCCAACGCGGTGATCTGCTGCTCGACCAGCGCCGTTCGCACCCAGCCCGGGCAGATGGCATTGGCGGTGATGCCGGTGCCCGCATTCTCCAGCGCGGTCACCTTGGTGAAGCCCACCACGCCATGCTTGGCCGCCACATAGGCCGACTTGTTCACCGAGCCCACCAGGCCGTGTACCGACGCGATGTTGATGATGCGGCCAGCGCCCTGCTGCTTCATGTGCGGCAAGGCCGCTGCCGTGGCATGGAATACGGCCGACAGGTTCAGCGCCAGGATCGCATCCCACTTCTCGACGGGGAATTCCTCGATCGAGGCGGTGTGCTGGATGCCGGCATTGTTCACCAGGATGTCGATGCGGCCCATCTTCGCCACGGCGTGGTCGATCAGTCCGCGCACCGCCTCGCCACGCGACAGGTCGGCGCCGTCATGCGCCACTCGCACACCGAACTCAGCTTCCAACCGCGAACGAATGCGCTCGATCTCCGCCGCATCGCCGAAGCCATTCAACACGATGTCGGCCCCTTGCCGGGCCAGCGCCGTGGCGATACCAAGACCAATACCGCTGGTGGAACCGGTAACCACCGCAACCTTTCCAGAGAACATGGGCGAGCTTCCATCAAGTACAGGCAACCAGTTTAGCCCCGCAGATCCACGCCACACGTGACTGCCGCGATTCCAGTAGATCCACGCCACGCGTGGATGCTCTCCCTCAACGTAGCCTCAACTCGATGATCCCAAGGACGGAGGCCGCTCGGGCACTCTGCCTGATGTCGCAAATGATATTGGACCCGCCAGGGAATATGCGGATACTCTTGAATCCGCATGGGTCTGCCGAAAGGGTGATAGTCATGGCTTTTGCTTCCCCTCCTGTCCCGGCGAACCTCCGGGAAATGCTCAAGGACTATCCGGAGCTTATCGAGAGGCTGCGGGAAGCGCTCATTTCCGTCAACACCAGAAGCACGGGGTCTTTACCGCCGTTTGAGGATGCAGTGTGGAAGCTCGAGGATTGTCTCGATAGCTTTATCAATGACGCCCAGGCTGAGCTGACGGCAGCTAAGGCATCAGGTGATGCTGAATTGATTTCAGCGACCGACGGCAAATTCAAGCTGATGTTCCGAGCGCGATCCGGCAATGGCGGAATGAAAGGTCTCCATGAACTTCGCGATTATTTCAAGGAATCGGAGAAGCGGCGCTAGTTGGAGCCGCATCTGCAATTGAGCCCCGCAAGTCATTTCGCCCGCATCTCTGATGTCATCCTTCCGGAAAGCCGTTTGGACCAAATTACAAGCCAGCTGATGCCTCATGCCTTCATTCTTGCGGAGTAGACATGACCAAGGTGAAGGAGAATTGATCCGTACCGTCGAATTTGAGATTCCCGAGCCAGCATGCTGAACGTCAGCGATCTGGCGGGCTACTTCTTGGCCAAAGACCGAGGCACGTGAATAGTCTTGTGGTGGCCGGCCAGCGCTGAAACGCCGACTGCCAGGAGAGAAAGTAGTCCCAAGAGCGGCATGAATGGGGCCAGCGCTAGGGTCACCCCAAGACGGAGGTTCCAGCTGGCAAGCCGGGAGACGATAGCCGACCTGCCGTGGGCAGCATTGAACTTGCCACTGCAAGTGCAGATACTCGTGAGAACGCATCAAATCGCCAGATAGGTGAAAGCCATGCCTCAGCCCCTTCCCCCGGTACCGGCAAAGCTCCTTGAATTGCTCAAGGACTATCCGGATCATATCCAGCAACTGCAGAAGGCTCTCAATTCGATAAAGAATAGAAGAATCAAGTCCACCCCACCCTTCGAGGCCGCAGTCTGGGAGTTGGAGGACTGTCTTAGCGCCTTCAAGATTGAAGCGCGCGCTGAAATTGACGCCGCTGTGGCATCAGGCGATCCGCAAGCGATCGAACGAGCCAAAGAAAAGGAACGAGTGATGTCATTTGCCAGGTCCAGCAACATTGGCCTAGCGAATCTCAGCGAGCTGCGTGCCCACTTTGACGCCAGTATGGAGTAAAGCTAATGGCCTCCAAGGATGGTCAGTTGCCGGCAGACGTGCATCAGCGGGTTCTTCGGGAAACGATCATTCCCGAGAGTGGCTTGAATCACCACACCTCACAGACAACACCAAAGGCCATCCTCCTCGCAGGGCAACCAGGCGCAGGAAAGGGCAGGCTGAAGGACATCAGCAGAGCGGAACTTGGCGGGAATGTAGTTGTCGTGGATCCCGACGAACTACGCGATGCGTATCCAGATGTAGAGCGGCTGTACGAGCGGCACCCGTACACTTGGGCCGGGCACACCCACGAGGACGCCAGCCACTGGGCGAAAGAACTGCGTGCGGGAGCAGTCGAGGGTCGTAGGAACCTCATCCTCGACACGACGCTGGGCAATGGTGATAGTGCGATCACGCTGATCAAGGATCTTCAGGCCAAAGGCTACGAAGTGGAGATTCGAGGCGTCGTCGCGCATCGGCTGGAAAGCGAACTTGGCGTGGATGCACGCTTTTCCAACTCTCTGGACAACTATGGCTTCGGCCGCTACGTCCCGGAAGACGTGCGCAAACACGTTTACGATGCCCTACCCGGAAATCTGGACAAGGTTCAGGCCGAGACAGGCATCCAAATTCGACTCTACGGACGCAAAGGCGCTCAGGTCTACGACAGCCATAGCGATACCCGCCTACCCGGCACAGCCCTGGAAGCGGAACGCGAAGCTCGGCTGAATGACCCGCGAATCACCCAGACACTGCGCGATGACTGGCGCGCACAAGGCCGCTGGCACGCCGAGCTTGAGGATACCCTGCCCCACAACACAAAGGTCAGCCCACCAACAGCGGCAGCCGTTCTCGATGAGCGCGCAACGCTCAAGGTTGTTGAAGGCATTACGCCCAACATCCAGGAAGCACGCGGCATCGACCACACCATCCGCGTGCGCCCAAACATGGTGCGGGGCGCCGTCATCGGTGGCGCCACAGCCACGGTCGTTGAAGCCGCCACGGAAGGAACAAGGATTGCCGACCTATACGCGCGCGACAACCGGACGGGCGCAGAAGCCACGCTGCTGGACTTCGGTGCACGCAGTGTCGGCGGTTGGACCGGTGCGGCCGTGGGCGCCAAGGTCGGTACGCTGCTGGGCATCGAGTCCGGCCCCGGCTCCATTGTTACCGGCATCATCGGTGGCGGGTTAGGCGCCTGGGGCGGCAGTGAGATCGTCGATTGGATCGAGAAGTACCAGATCAACAATCAGGCCGACAACACCGGCAGAATCTGGACGTTTGACCCGGCGCATCCCGAGAATGGCTGGACACACAGCGAGCGGGAGATCGTAGGCACCGTCGGTACCCTGGCCGATCGCCCGATCTACGGCGCAACCACGCTGCTCACGGCCGACGCCGAATTGACCCAGCAACTGAACTACCAGGCCTCAAGCAGGGCCGTCGGGCTGCGGCTCTCCGAGCCGGATCAACCGATCAATCCCTTCAGCATTGCCGGCGACGCCAGCGATACACCCAGCGCCCTTCCGCGTTCCTGGGAGCGCAACCCGGAGAACGGTGAATGGCGACGCGAGGTCGTCCATCAGGTCCTCGAACATGGCATCAAGAACACCACGGTCGAAGTTGCCGACGCCACCAAGGCTGCGCAGCTTGATGAAGCCGCACAGGGCATCATGGCCTTCAACGCCGCCCGGAGCTCGGCGGCCTTTGCCAAGCAGTATGAGGAGGCCTACACCGCACAAGGCTGGTCCCGGTACGGAGCTATTCCTGATGAAGTGATCTGGGCCCGTGAGCATCCCGATCACGTACTCGCCTCCGACGGACGCACCTATCAGCATCAAGGCGATGGTGAGTGGCTGCATGACGGCTGGATCTACGACTCGCTGGCCGAGGGCAACATCCGCGACGAGTTGAACCGAACCTATCCGCAGATCCGCGCCATCCAACAGATGGAGGCGCCCGTACCCGGCGCCCACGAACGCAGTATCGAAGCATTGACCGCCAACGAGCGCGATGCCCACGACCAAGCCATGCAGGAAGCCAATCGACTTGGCGTCGCGGCACCGCAGGTGCAGCAGATGGCCGCCGCTGCCGTGGCCGAGGTTCGCGGAGAGCACGCCGAAGAACGCCTGACGCCACAAGCCGTGAGTGATGCGCGCACCGTTGAACGCGTTGCACTTGCGCCCAACGAACCAACTCTGACGCAAGAGCATCGCGCTCCTCCGCCTGCAGCGCCGACGCCATCCGATCGTACGGAACCGGTGCAGGAACCGGCTCGCCGCGAAGCACCACGACAGGAGCCGACCGCAGCCGCTGCAACGCAACCTGCACGGGATGAGTCAAGCGAGCGGCAAGCGTATACCGAGGCAGAGCTTCCTGCGCACACGATGCCGGCAGCCTCCGTGCCGCCACCCGGCAGTCACACCGCTGAGCGTGCTCCCGCACAGCCAGAAGTGAGTGCGTTACCTACGCCGGATGTCGGGCCCCCGGCTCCTGCGCAGGAGCCCGTTACAACTCACAGCCACTCCCCGGCCCCGTCAATCCAGACCGAAGTGGCTGAAGCCGTGCCGGCTACTGCCCGCCTCCACGAAGCCGAAGCGAAGCCGGCGCCGGTCCAGCCGGAGTCAGACGTTCCAGTCACCCTCGCAGCAGCCGAGCCAGCTACGCCCGCGCTGATGACAGACGCGGCGCCCTTGGTCTCGAAGCACGAGCCTCCTTGCACCCCACCACACGTGGGGGCCCCGGTGGCATCGCCCTCAAGCGCAACAGTCCAGGAACCCGAAGCGCCGCCCGCACCCCTGCTGCCTACCCAGCCCGAGCATCCCGATCATGCGCTCTACCAACAGGTGCGCGAAGGCGTAGCGGCGCTGGACGCCAAACACGGTCGCACCTTCGACGAAGCCAGCGAGCGCATGACCGCCAGCCTGCTGGTGCTGGCCAAGGACAACGACCTGGACCGCGTCGACCACGTACTGCTGAGCAACGCCACGGCAGACAAACCGGCCGGTCACACCCTGTTCGTGGTGCAGGGCGAGCCCAGCGACCCGGCACACCAGCGCGCAGCAATGCCGACCGAACTGGCTGCGCAGACCACGGTGGAAGAATCCATGCAGCAGTTCGACGCCGTCAGCCGCGAAGCGCAGCAGCGCGCCATCGCCAACCAGCTTGAGCAGCAACTGGAAGATCAGCGCGTGCAGCAGGATATCCAGATCCGCGCCGCCAGCATGGGCTGAGTGGGTCAGACACGTGCGAGATCATTCTCAACAACCCGCCCTCCTGGCCCCTCTATTTGCCAATCAGCGCCGCTGATATCGCCGCACAATCAGAAGAACAGACCCGCTCGCTCAACGGTCGCCAGCGGGTTGGCCTTCCGCACCGCCTCCAGGAACAGCAGGAAATCGCGGTTGAACAGCGTCAGGTTGTTGGTGAACGTCACGCACTTTCTGCCCGACGCTCTGCTGAAGCACACCTGCCAGACATAGCGCCCGTAGATCTTGTCGGACGTTCGTGTGACTGAGGTGATCTGCGAAAGCGGAACCGCCGTGGGCACCGGCCCACGCCGCAGGTAAAAGGACTCCGCATCAAAGAAGTAGTGCTCGCGATCCTCTTTGCCATCCACCATCACCAAGGTCATGGACGTGCCGGAAATCCGGCGCGGGGCATGCAAACGCAGCCCCGATTTCACGGACGAGCGAGCAGTTGCTGCCATTCGCCGAAGGGTAAACCAGAGGATCACCAACGGAAGTGCCGCAAGGACAATGAAACCTACGGTCTTCAAAACAGTTTCCAGCGTGCTGGGCACACAGATCTCCAGGATGAACGTTCAGGCGATGCCCAAGTAGATCCACGCCGTGCGTGGATGACTCTCCCTCAACGCCCTTTCACTTCCAATGATCCGGCCCCAAAAACGGCAGGCTCAACACAAACACCGGAACCGCCACCGGCACCAACGCCGCGCCCAGCACCTTCCCGGCCGCCGTCCCAACCCCCGGCTTGTCCGTATCGTCCGGCCGGATCCGCTCGGCCCGCGCGGTAATCGGCTGCGCCAGCTTCGCCTTCGCGGCCAGCGCCGCAGCGTCCGGCAACTTCACCCGCTCGCCGTCACTCTCGAACAGCGCGCTGTAATAGCTGCCGCCCTGCCTGGAAAGATTGCAGTCCGGGTTGGCCGCAAGTTCGTAGCGGGTCCGGGCTTCAAGGATGTACGGCTGGCGCGTCAACGCAGCGATAGCCTTGGCCACCTGCGGGCTGATCTCCAACCGCTCCAGCTTGAACTGCGCCGCCTGTTCCGGCGTCACCTGCTCGGGCCGCAGCAGCAGCGCGTAGCTGCCATGCACCTTGGCCCGGTCGGCCGGCACGCGCCAGTCCTCACGGAAGTACAGCTGCGCGCAGACCACGGCCTCGCGCAGCGGGCTGTCCATCAGGGCACGGTAATCACGGAATGGCGAGGCATCGAAGCGCATCGGCTCGTCATAGACCGGCAGCAGGTACAACTTGCCGTCGTCGGCCACGAACGCGCCGGTGATCTCGCGATTGGAATGGTGGTAGTCCGGCCCACTGGCGCAGCCAGACAGCAGGCCAAGGCACAGGGCGGAGAGAATGAAGCGGATGGACGTTCGCATGTCTTAGTGAAGGGCTTCCCTGGAAAACCGGCCCCGCCGATAAGGACGAAGCCGATCCACCATGGTGCCACGGCACCGCATGCGATGCAGGGCCCGCCTTACTTCAGACGCTCCACCAACCGCTGCCCCACCTCCAGCGCCGAAGCCGGGTTCTGCCCGGTAATCAGCTCGCGGTCCACCACCACATGCCCGGTCCAGGGCGTGATGTTGCTGCTGAACGTCGCACCCGCCCGCTGCAACCCGGTCTGCGGGTAGAACTTCATCTCACCGCCGCCCAGCAGCGGCTTGGCCTGCTCTTCTTCCTGATTGCTGATCACCGTCATCTGGTAGCCGCTGTAGATCCACTTCGGCGTGGCCGGCGTCGCACCCGCCTCCAGCTTCGCCACGAAACCACCCGCATCCGGCAGCGTAGACAGCAGCGCGATCGGCCCGTGGCAGACCAGCGCGGTGGTCTTGTTGCGCTGGTGGAAGTCGGCCAGCAGCCGGCCCAGCGCCGGGCTCTTCAGCAGGTCCTGCATCGGCGCGTGGCCACCGGGAATGTAGACCGCGTCGAAGCGTGCGTAGCCCTGCTGCTCAACGCGCGCCAGGCTGACCACCGGCGAGGCGGTCGGCGAGGTCAGCGCCAGTTTATCCAGCAACTCCTTGTGCAGCGTCAGCTGCGCGGCATCGTTGCCGAAGTACGCCGGCGTCACCGAGGACGCATCCACCGTCGGCGCCCGCCCCTGCGGCGTGGCGAAGGTCACCTCGTGGCCCGCGTCCAGCAGCAGCTTGACCGGCTGCATCAGCTCGTTGAGATAGAAGCCGGTGGACAGCACCTTGCCGTCCTTCAGGTCCAGGTGGTTTTCATCGGACAGCACCACCAGCACGTTGGCGGCCTGCGCGCCGCTGGCGGCCAGAGTCAGGGCCAGCGCTGCGGCCAGCCGGGTCATCAGGTTCATGGGGAACTCCTATCGGGGAATGGCCGCCACTTTATTCATCGCCCCAGCGGCGATAAATTGGCCCCACCGCAAAACATCTGTTCCCCGGAGAGCCAAATGAGCCGCAAGTTCGACTACCTGGGCGATGTGGAGGTGTTCCTGGCGGTGGTCGAGCACGGCTCGTTCACGGCCGGCGCGGTGGCGCTGTCCACCACGCCCTCGGTGCTGAGCCGCGCGGTCACCCGCCTGGAGGCGCGGCTGGGCCGGCAGCTGCTGCAACGGACCACCCGCCGTGTGGGCCTGACCGACGCCGGGCGGCTCTATCTGGAACAGGCGCGCACGGCCTTTGGCCTGCTGGACGACGCCGAGCGCGACGTACAGGGCCAAGACGGCGCGCTGGCAGGCCGCGTGCGCCTGAGCGTGCCGACCACCTATGGCCACTACCGGCTGCCGCCCGTGCTGGCGCGCTTTGCGCAGCAGTACCCGCAGGTGCAGGTGGAACTGAACATCACCAACCGCAACGTGGACCTGGTGGCCGAAGGCTTCGACTTGGCCATCCGGCTGGGCCAGCTGCCGGACAGCGGGCTGGTGGGGCGGAAGCTGGAAGACGCGCCGCTGCTGCTGGTGGCCGCGCCGGGCTACCTGCAACGCCGTGGCACGCCGCAGACGCTGGACGACCTGCAACAGCACCTGTGCCTGCCCTTCGTGATGCCGCGCACCGGGCGGCTGGCGCCGTGGATCTTCCGTGACGAGGGGCGCGACGTGGACTGGCTGCCGCGTTCGTCCATCGAGACCTCCGACGATGTGCTGGGCGTGGTGTCGCTGGCCGAACAGGGCATCGGCATCTGCCAGAGCTACGAGTTCATCGTGCGCGAGCGGTTACAGCGCGGGCAGCTGGTGGAGGTGCTGCCGCAGCTGCGGGGGCGGTCACGGCCGTTCTCGGTGATCTATGCGCCGCATCGGCGGCAGTCCGCGGCGGCGCGGGCGATGATTGAGTTGTTGGTGGGGAACGCAGCCGAAGCTGAGGGCGGCGTCGGTTGAGGGTGCGATGCCTGTTAGGCAGTGTCGTGATTGAACCGGTTTTTCAGGTGCACGGGTGATCGGGCGGCGGCGCCATTCGATTTTGAGCCGAAAGGGGTGCTAAGAAGGCTGTCGCGCTATTCGCTTGTGGCGTGGGCGATTACGCCAGTTTGATTCGCAATCAGCAGGGTGACTGCGCGAATGCGTCTGGCGATGTCGCGTGCTGCACGAATGGTGCGTGCCACAATAGTTCTTCGCTCTCGATTCCTGCGATTTCTTCGGGAATTTCTATTGGCATTCGGAGCGACGGCGTAAACACCATGGCGCGCCACCGACAACGGGTGGCCGGGCGTCCAAACCCGAGACAGAGAGTTGTTTACGCTTACCCGTCGGCACCGTCTTAAACCGGTGCCGGCGGGTAATCCGTCGGCCTTTATGGCGGGCGGTGCGTGGGGGTCTCCGGACCCGCCGGTCTTCTGACAACTGTCTGTCCCGGTTTGGAACCCGCACCGTCCGCCACCCTCTTCGCGGTGGCGCTGTTAAGTACAGCCAGGGAAGCCGACGCCATGAACGATTCCGAGAACTTTTCCTCGTATACATCCGTTGAGCCCATCAACGACGACACCCCGCCGCCCGACCTCAACTCCCTGATCGGCATCCTCAAGCGCATCCGACGGTGTGAAGGCGCAGATGGACTGCCTTGGCCGGAGAACGATGTGTCGCCTGGACGGCGAGTCAGCCTCGCAAGGAGTGAGCGCGCGATGGTGGGGGCGCTGACGGTGCTGGAGGTGCTACATGCCGCGGACCGCTGCCGGGTGGCTGCGGACCCGGAGCGGCATTTGGATGAAGGGGTTGTGGATGGGCTGTTCCTGGCTTGTAGGGGGTTGGTTGAGTGGGCTTGTCGGGAGGTTAGGCCGGAGTAGGTGTGGCGCTCATCTGCCCCATGCCACCATTACCGACGATATGAGGCTCACTTCACTTGCAATAGCTGTAGGAGTAGGCAAGCGTGCTAGATGCCCCCAACTATGGCAGCTTAGGCCGAGTGATCACCATATGCCCACTTTGGCTTGGGCACCCATCTTCCTATTCAGAAGGTTTAACCGTAAGATCGGCCTCGGGGGCAGGCATTTCCTCTCGCCTAGGCGAGGGCGGCACTAATAAGTAACAGCTTCGGCTGTTGGGCTCCGGCCTACTGATCCTTTGGGATGTTCAACGGTAACCAAGACTCCCTGCCCCCTCTTTTCTTTTTCTTGGAGAGGGTCGTGAGGGACAAGATCTGGTTCACCTACAAGGCTCGAATAAAAGCTCACGAACGATTGGAGCGAATGGATTTCCATTCGCAACTCCTTTTGGTCTGGTACGCAATTCTGAGCTCGATCCTAGCCATTCTGAGCATCAGATATCCAACCATACTTGGCGATAACACCGACATATTGGGCGCCATACTTTCAATTGGCCTGCTAGCAATCTCACTATCTGTAACGAACAGGGATTTCAGAGGCCGCGCCATGCTGATGCGAGGGAACTACTTGCATTTGCAGAAACTTTACAACGACATCCAGCCAACCGGTCCAACTCTCGCAGAGCAAGATTTGTACGCCGGACTGCTCAGGGACAGCGAGAATCATACATCAATGGATGACATCTTGGCGCGGGTGTTATCCACTGGTCTGACAAGCAGAATTCCCACTAAAATTGAGTACGCAAGAGGCGTCGCATCAATAATACTAAGGTACATATTGATAATCACCCTCTATGCCACACCTTTAATTGCAGCGTACTGCGCAATGGATACTTGCCAATGAAGGCCCCTGAAAGTTTCAGAGCCAGGTTCTCGAAGGATCACTTGATCGAGATATACGCGGAGCGCATATCAAAGTCTTCAGCCATCGGAATCGACCGAGTAAAGCCTTCGACCCTAGGAGAAAGACTCGGGGATGAAATTTCGTTAATTCATTCAAAGATCATCCAAGGCAAGTACAAATTTACGGCCTATAAAGAGAAGCTCATATCAAAAGGCTACAACTCAAAGCCGCGACAAATTTCAATTCCAACCGTCCGAGACCGTATAACATTGCGCGCACTTTGCGAATGCTTGGGCGACGTCTATCCCGAAGCCAAGCTTAAATTGCCCCACATCGCAATCGAGACACTCAAGGGGAAACTATCATCCGGCGAATTTTCCGAGTTCGCGAAGATAGATCTTCAAGGATTTTATCCATCCATTCCGCACAAGCTAGTTCTTGGAAGCACTTGGAAGAGAATCAGGAAAATCGAAATTCGATCTCTAATCCGAAGTGCCATCACGACACCGACAGTGCCAGAATCAAAAACATCGAAGGGCCTAAAGCCTACCACAATAGGTGTACCCCAAGGCCTCGCAGTTTCCAATCTACTGGCCGAGATATCAATGATTGAAGTAGATAAACACTTCAATTCAATTGAAGGAATCTGGTATTGCAGATACGTCGACGACATACTCATTCTGACGTCAAATGATCAGGCAGCGCCGACTGCCAGTGAGATCATCACCAGGCTCAAGAAAATGGGTCTCAAGGCCCATGAGCCAGGAGGAGACTCAAAAACAAAGATAGATAAACTAAGCCAAGAGTTCAGCTTTTTAGGCTACCTCATCAGCAGCAATCGAATTCGAATTCGACGCGAGAGCATACTGAGATTTGAATCTTCAATTGCGAAAATTCTTACAGCCTACAAGCACAAGGCCTCAGCAGCCCGGAGCGATGCCGAGAGATCCAGAGCTCTCGCATACTGCAAGTGGAAAATAAACCTAAGAATCACGGGATGCACCTTCAACAACAAAAGACTCGGATGGGTTTGCTATTTTTCACAGATCACAGAAACATCACAGTTACGCGCCGTAAACTGGACAATCTCCAAGCTAATGAATCGCTTTGGGCTAAAGGATAAATTCAAACCCAAGTCCCTTATCAAGACATACTATGAGCTCAGTGGAAAGAGCTTGGAGGCTGGGAGCTACATCCCAAACTTCGATAATCTTAGCGCCGCACAGAAGCGCGAGCGCCTATCAATGTGGCTTGGAGAGCGCGTAGCCGCAATGTCAGACGAGAAAGTAGACCGACTCCTCACTTTAAAAATTACAAAGGCAGTGAGAGACTTGGAGTCCGACATCGTGCACGCATACTAGAATTTTTAAAATTCCATGTGATTGAGAATTAATTATCAATTCCCCCTTCAGTTCCCAGACACTAAATCACGCGCGATGAAACCTTGAAACCGCAGAATCAAAGTCGTCAAAATGCGCTCCATGCACAAGATAGGAAAAAACCTGACGAAGAATAGATCTTAGATGAATCGCATCACCCCAAATCGCCGGAGGGAATGGACAGTCCCCAAAGCGACTGGCCGGATGTATTGCAGATATCCTGCTCTCATAGAACTCACCAAGATATTTCTCAAAATCACTAGGTGCATCAAAGCCATAGGGTTCGTCAAAGACTCTGCGCAACCATCTAGCGGCGTCGTTCGCGGAGGGATTTGGGTTCCCCGCTTTGATTAGCTCCCTCTGGATCAGGGAGAACGAAGCATCCATCGCGATATAAATGGAGAGCACGGACTCCTCGCCAAACTCCTGATGGCACCCAAGCATGTCAGACTTCACCAGCGCCTGAATGCCGCGCATAAGGACTAGATTTCTCGGATCGATACTACGATATGAGCTTGGAAATCTACTCATCGCTACGGATTCCGAGCTCAGCAGATCATATCTCGCACAACCAATGGATGCGGGAATACCTGCAGTTCCGTTCGGATTCAATAGGAAATCCGAAGAATTCAAAATACGAGATCTGATCAACTGGACGACATTAACGTCCGCCAGATCGAGTTCGTCCGGCTCCAAAACCAAATGCCGACCAATTACTGGGTACAGCCGCACCCAAGCTTCGTCAATTACCTGACAGAATAGTAATGACCCCAATATTCGAACTTGCGCGGGAGATGCCCATGCAAATTCCGAAAATGGCAATTCGTCGGCAACCGACCTCCATCCGCCGCACTTTACGACGGAAAACGCGATATCTTCATCCGCGTGAAAGAAGCCGTCCTCACAGAAGAAAGTACCGAACGGATATGCCCCTCCTTCCGCACGGAAGATCATCAATCGAGCCTTTTTCTGAACGCCTCCTCGAGAATTTGCGATCGCCAATGATAATTCGTGGGGATGCTGCATCCTAAATCCCTTTCTCCTAGCCCGTGTTCGATCCGCAATCCCCGCCAGAACTTGCCGAAGTTCTGGATCGCCCAAGTTCTTTCCACTTTAGAACATTTTCGAAATGTATCCACTAAGCCATGTAAACAAGAAGGGCGCCTTTCGGCGCCCTCGTTCTTTCAACTCACTCCCACTCAATAGTAGCCGGCGGCTTCCCCGAGATGTCATAAACCACCCGCGACACCCCCCGCAACTCATTGATGATCCGGTTGCTCACCGTACCCAGGAACTCATACGGCAGATGCGCCCAGTGCGCCGTCATGAAGTCAATCGTCTCCACCGCACGCAGCGCAATCACCCACTCATAAGCCCGCGCGTCACCCACCACGCCCACCGACTTCACCGGCAGGAACACGGCAAACGCCTGGCTGGTCTTGTCGTACAGGTCGGCCTTGCGCAGCTCATCAATGAAGATGGCATCAGCCTTGGCCAGCAGTTCGGCGTATTCCGGCTTCACCTCGCCCAGAATGCGCACGCCCAGGCCAGGGCCGGGGAACGGATGGCGGTAGACCATGGTGCGCGGCAGGCCCAGTTCAACGCCCAGGCGGCGCACTTCGTCCTTGAACAGCTCGCGCAGCGGCTCCACCAGGCCCAGCTTCATGTGCTCCGGCAGGCCGCCCACGTTGTGGTGGCTCTTGATCACATGCGCCTTGCCGGTCTTGCTGCCGGCCGACTCGATCACGTCCGGGTAGATGGTGCCCTGCGCCAGCCACTTGGCGTTGCTCAGCTTGTTCGACTCTTCGTCGAAGATCTCAACGAACAGGTTGCCGATGATCTTGCGCTTGGCTTCCGGGTCGCTCACGCCTTCCAGCGCCTTGAAGTAGCGGTCGGCGGCGTTCACGCGCACGACCTTCACGCCCATGTGCTCGGCGAACATCGCCATCACCTGGTCGCCTTCCTGCCAGCGCAGCAGGCCGGTATCCACGAACACGCAGGTCAGCTTCTCGCCGATGGCCTTGTGCAGCAGCGCAGCCACCACGGACGAATCGACGCCGCCGGACAGGCCCAGGATCACTTCGTCATCGCCCACCTGTTCGCGCACGCGGGCGATCTGGTCGTCGATGATGTTGGCGGCGGTCCACAGGGTCTGGCAGCCGCACACGTCCACCACGAAGCGGCGCAGCAGCGTCTGGCCCTGCAGGGTGTGGGTCACTTCCGGATGGAACTGCACGCCGTACCAGCGCTTTTCTTCGTTGGCCATGGCGGCCACCGGAATGCGGTCGGTGGTGGCGGTGATGGTGAAGCCCGGCGGCGCAACGGAGACGTGGTCGCCGTGGCTCATCCAGACATTCAGCTTCGGCTCGCCGCCGTGGTCGCTCAGGCCCTTGAACAGCGCATCCGGGTTGATCACGTTCACTTCGGCGTGGCCGAACTCGCGCTGGTCAGCGGCTTCGGTGGCACCGCCCAGCTGGGCTGCCAGGGTCTGCATGCCGTAGCAGATGCCGAAGATCGGCAGGCCGCTGTCGAACACTTCCTGCGGTGCGGCCGGGGCGCCCGGCAGCGTGGTCGATTCCGGGCCACCGGACAGGATGATGCCCTTGGCGCCGAAGCCGGCGATCTCGGCCGGGTTGTGGTCCCACGCCCAGATTTCGCAGTAGACGCCCAGTTCGCGGATGCGGCGGGCAATCAGCTGCGTGTACTGCGCGCCGAAATCGAGGATGAGGATCTTGTCGTTATGGATGTTGGTCATGGTGCCGTTCCAGTGGTGTTTTTCGCAGCGCCCGGCGCTTCAAGGCTCTGTGTCAGCGTGGCGATGAACGCCTCGCGTTGTTGAATATGTGAGGGGTCTTCCTCGTCCCAGCGCAGCATCAGCAGGCCGTGCGGTGCGGTGGGGTTGGAGCGGTCAGCGCGCGGCAGCTCGGCGATTTCCTGCACTTCGGTGCCGCGCACGATGCGCCGTTGAAAGGCGTGCATCGGGTAACCGGAATCTACGGCGTTGCCCCAGAACGCGGACTGCACGCTCATCCGTTTCGGCTCCAGCGGCCCCAGCTCGGCGGTGACCACAGGATCTTCAAGCCTGTCACCCAGATCGGTAACGCACCGCAGGATGACCTGCAACGGGCGCTCGCCGGTGCCTTTCAGCAGCCAGCGCTGCTCGCCAGCGGCCTGCACCTGCCAGCCCTTCGGCAGCGAGAACGCGTTCTGGCACGCCTGCACGTGCTGCAATTGCGAAACCGCCGCGCCCGGAGACCCGGAGCGCGGCGGCGGTTCGGACAACGAACAGCCTGCCATCAGCAGGCTGCCCGTAATCGCAAGAGCAGTTCGCAAGCGCATCAGGCGCGGTAGTTCGGCGGCTCTTTGGTGATCGTCACGTCGTGGACGTGGCTCTCACGCTGGCCGGCGCCGCTGATCTTCACGAACTTGGGCTTGCTGCGCATGTCTTCGATGGTGGCGCAGCCCACGTAGCCCATGGTGGCGCGCAGGCCGCCCATCAGCTGGTGGATGATGCCGCCCACCGGGCCGCGGTACGGCACGCGGCCTTCGATGCCTTCCGGCACCAGCTTGTCGGCGGTGGCGGCGTCCTGGAAGTAACGGTCCTTGGACCCCTTCTCCATCGCAGCCAGCGAGCCCATGCCGCGGTAGCTCTTGTACGAACGGCCCTGGTACAGCTCGGTCTCGCCCGGCGATTCCTCGGTACCGGCCAGCAGGCCACCGACCATGATGGTCGAGGCACCGGCGGCCAACGCCTTGCCGATGTCGCCCGAGTAGCGGATGCCACCGTCGGCGATCAGCGGGATGCGGTCCTGCAGCGCTTCGGCCACCAGGTCGATGGCGGTGACCTGCGGCACGCCGACGCCGGCGACGACGCGGGTGGTGCAGATCGAGCCCGGGCCGATGCCGACCTTCACCGCGTCCGCGCCGCTGTCCAGCAACGCCAGTGCGGCTTCGCCGGTGCAGATGTTGCCGCCGATGACCTGCACGTTCGGGAAGTTCTTCTTGACCCAGCTGACGCGGTCCAGCACGCCCTGCGAGTGGCCGTGCGCGGTATCGACCACGATCACGTCCACGCCGGCAGCGACCAGCGCTTCCACGCGGCGATCGGTATCGCCACCCACGCCGACAGCGGCGCCGACCAGCAGGCGGGTCGACAGATCCTTGGCGGCGTTCGGGAAGTCGGTGTTCTTCTGGATGTCCTTGACGGTGATCAGGCCACGCAGTTCGAACGAATCATTGACCACCAGCACCTTCTCGATGCGGTTGCGGTGCAGCAGCTGCAGCACTTCGTCGGACGCGGCGCCTTCCTTGACCGTGATCAGGCGATCCTTCTTGGTCATGATGTGGCGGACCGGATCGTCCAGCTCGGTCTCGAAGCGCATGTCGCGGTGGGTCACGATGCCGGCCAGCAGGCCGTCGCTGCCCACCACCGGCACGCCGGAGATGTTGTGCGCCTGGGTCAGGGCCAGCACGTCGCGGATGGTGGTTTCCGGGCCGACGGTGATCGGGTCGCGGATGACGCCGGCCTCGAACTTCTTGACCTTGGCCACTTCCGCGGCCTGCTGTTCCAGGCTGAGATTCTTGTGGATGATGCCCATGCCGCCGAGCTGGGCCATGGCGATGGCCAGGCGGGCTTCGGTGACGGTATCCATGGCTGCGGACAGGATCGGAAGCTTCAGCTTCAGGTCGCGAGTCAACCGCGTTTCGAGGTTGACGTCCTTGGGCAGGATGGTCGAGTGGGCGGGGACGAGCGAGACGTCGTCGTAAGTGAGTGCTTCAGCCTGGATGCGCAGCATCGGCATACCCGAGATGTGGGGAAGCGCGACATTTTACCCTGTTTTCGCGCCGCGTGGCAGGGGGTAGATGCGACGCAGTGTCGCGCGGGCGGTGATTGGTTCAGGGGGGGCTTGGGTGGGTGCCAACCTTGGTTGACACACATCCATCGGGTCCATGGGCCCATCTGGGGTCTAGGTGCCGGACGGATCGTGCCAACCAAGGTTGGCACCTACCAGGAGCGGGTCGGCGGGAATCGCGGGGCATCAATGCAACCCCGGTAGCGCCGGGCCATGCCCGGCGAGCGCAGCGGCGCCGCAAACATCCGCCGGGCATGGCCCGGCGCTACCCTCAGGAGGCTTCAGCGGCTTCCAGGGTGTTCTGCATCAGCGTGGCCACGGTCATCGGGCCGACGCCACCCGGCACCGGGGTGATCCAGCTGGCCCGCTGGGCAGCGGCCTCAAACCCGACATCGCCCACCAGGCGACCGTCATCCAAGCGGTTGATGCCCACGTCGATCACCACCGCGCCCGGCTTCACCCACTCGCCCGGAACGATGCCCGGGCGGCCCACCGCCACCACCAGGATGTCGGCGTTGCGCACGGCCTGTTCCAGCACGTCCTTGGGGGTGAACTTGTGGCAGCTGGTGACGGTGCAGCCGGCAATCAGCAGCTCCAGGCCCATCGGGCGGCCGACGTGGTTGCTCACGCCGACGATGGTGGCGTTGCGGCCGCGCACCGGCTGGTCGGTGTGGCCCAGCAGCGTGGTGATGCCGCGCGGGGTGCACGGGCGCAGGCCGAACTCGCGCAGGGCCAGGTGGCCGACGTTTTCCGGGTGGAAACCGTCCACGTCCTTGCGCGGGTCGATGCGCTGGATCAGCCGGCGCGCGTCGGGGATGCCCGGCAGCGGCAGCTGGATCAGGATGCCGTTGATCTTCGGGTCGGCATTCAGCTGGTCGATCAGGTCGAGCAGCTCGGCTTCGGTGGTACCGGCCGGCAGATCGTAGTCATGCGCCTCGATGCCGACCTTCTCGGCGGCGCGGCGCTTGTTGCGCACGTACACGGTCGAGGCCGGGTCGCCACCCACCAGCACCACGGCCAGGCCTGGGCGGCTGCCGCCGGCGGCCACGCGGGCGTCGACGCGCACCTTCAGGCTGTCGAGCAGGTCCTCGGCGATGCGGCGGCCATCGAGGATGCGGGCAGGATGCTGGGGAGCGGAATCGGTCATCGGGAGCGGGGGACGGCGGCGGCGGGGACGCTATTGTCCCCGATTCAGGCCCCCTCGCCCACCGCCAATCCGGGCGGCCGCTGCGCTCGCCGGGCATGGCCCGGCGCTACCCCACCCGTGCGCACCACGGTAGCGCCGGGCCACGCCCGGCGAGCGCGATGCGCGGCACCTCATTCTTCCTCTTCCGGCACATCCTGCGGGTTCAGCGTCTTGCTCTCCCGCTTCGGGGCGGTGAACGGCGTCGGCGTCGGCACGCCCTGCGGGGCGTTGCCATAGATCATCCGCGCGCCGGCATTCAGACCACCACCGGCGATTTCCAGCTCGAAACGCTCGGCGTCGCGGCGACGGATCTGCTCGGCGATCTCGATCGCGTCGTCCTCGTCGGCGCCCAGCTCGACCAGCGCGGCCTGACCGAACAGCACGGCCGATTCAAAGGTCTCGCGGATCTGGAAATCGACGCCGGCATGGATCAGCCGCAGTGAATGCTCGCGGTCGAACGAGCGCACCATCAGTTTGGCCTGCGGGAATTCGTGCGCGACCAGCTCGACGATGCGGTCGGCGGCGTCCGCCTTGTCCACGCACACCGCGATCGCGCGCGCGGTCGCCGCGCCGGAAGCATGCAGCACGTCCAGGCGGGTGCCATCGCCGTAGTAGATCTTGAAGCCGAACCGGGCCGCGCTCTGGATCATCTCCACATCGTTGTCGATGATGGTCACGTCCACGTCGCGCGCCAGCAGCGACTGGCTGGCCACCTGGCCGAAGCGGCCGAAGCCGATCAGCAGCACGCTGCCGGACAGGCCGTCGGCCTCGTCCACGCCCTCCAGGTTCACCGTCGGCTTCGGCGCCACGCGCTTGTAGACCAGCACCACCAGCGGGGTCAGCGCCATCGACAGCACCACCACGGCGGTGAAGTTGGCATTGATGTCCACATCGATCACACCAGCGGCCGCCGCCGCGGAGAACAGCACGAAGGCGAACTCACCGCCCTGCGCCATCAGCACGCCACGGTCCAGCGCCTGCGCGTGGTCGCTGCCCATCACACGCGCAACGACGTAGATGCACAGCGCCTTGGCCGCCATCAGCGCCAGCACCAGGCCGGCGATCAGCTGCCAGTGCGAAGCCACCACGCCCAGGTCCAGCGCCATGCCGACGCTGAGGAAGAACAGGCCGAGCAGGATGCCGCGGAACGGTTCGATATCGGCTTCGATCTGGTGGCGGAAGGTCGATTCGCTCAGCAGCACGCCGGCCAGGAACGCGCCCATCGCCATCGACAGGCCGGACAGCTGCATCAGCAGCGCCGCGCCCAGCACCACCAGCAACGCGGCGGCGGTCATCACCTCGCGTGCCTTCGATTCGGCCAGCAGGCGGAACAGCGGGTTGAGCAGGAAGCGGCCGACCAGCACCAGGCCGACGATGGCACCGACGCCAACCGCCACCGACAGCCAGCGCGAACCCTCGCCATCGGCACTGCCCGCGCTCGGGCCCATCCACGCCACCAGCGCCAGCAACGGCACGATCAGCAGGTCTTCAAACAGCAGGATGGAGACGATCTTCTGCCCCGACGGCAGCGCGATGTCACCGCGCTCGGCCAGCAGCTGCATCACCACCGCGGTGGAGGTCAGCACGAAGCCGGTGGCGCCGATGAAGGCCACCTGCCAGGGCAACCCAAACAGCTTGGCGATGCTGGTCAGCACCAGCGCACAGGTGACGATCTGCAGCGTGCCCAGCCCGAAGATTTCCTTGCGCAGGCTCCACAGGTGCGAGGGCCGCATTTCCAGGCCGATCACGAACAGGAACATGACCACGCCGAGTTCGGCGGTATGCAGGATGGCCTGCGGGTCGGAGAACCAGCCCAGCCCGAACGGCCCGATCGCCAGGCCAGCGGCGAAGTAGCCCAGTACCGAGCCCAGGCCGGCCCGGCGGAACAGGGGCACCATCACCACCGCCGCACCCAACAGGGCCACGACCTTGACCAGCTCGCTGGTCGCTGCTTCTACCGCCATGCGGTGTTTTCCCCAAGATCCAGAATCGGGTTCAACAATAGAGCAATGCCGATGACGGCAATAGCACGCATGTTGCGCCGGATTGTATTGGAGGTGGAACGATGGCGGGAGCGACCCCCAGCATCATTCCGAATCTATCGACGGTAGCGCCGGGCCGTGCCCGGCGGTTTTACATCCCACGCGTAATTGCCCGCCGGGCATGGCCCGGCGCTACCTACGGCAATCACCCACCCCGGCAAAACGCGGCGTAATCGATATACCCCGGGAACGGCACGCCCGGCGCACACACCGGGCACTGCGGGTCCGGGCGGATGCCGGTCTCGCGGAAGCGCATGCCCAGCGCATCGAAGCGCAGCAGCCGCCCCACCAGCGGCTCGCCGATGCCGAGCAGCAGCTTCAGCACCTCGGTGGCCTGCAGCACCCCCGCCAACCCAGGCAGCACCCCCAGCACCCCCGCCTCGGAACAGTTCGGCGCAAACTCTGGCGGCGGCGGCTCCGGGAACAGGCAGCGGTAGCACGGCGCCACGCCACGCTGGCGGCCAGCGTCAAACACGCTTACCTGGCCATCAAAGCGCTCGATGGCGGCATAGACCAGCGGCTTGGCGTGCTTGATGCAGGCGTCGTTGAGCAGGTAGCGCAGCGGGAAGTTGTCCGAGCCGTCCAGCACCACGTCCACGCCCTCAAGCAGCGCATCCACGTTCTCGGAGGTGACCCGCTCCGGCACCGCCTCGACCTCGATGGAGGGATTCAGTGCCAGCAACCGTTCGCGTGCGGAATCGACCTTGAGCTGGCCGACGCTGGCCTCGGTGTGCACGATCTGCCGGTGCAAGTTGCTGCGCTCCACGCGGTCGTGGTCGGCGAAGCGCAGGTGCCCTACCCCCGCAGCGGCCAGGTAGAAGCCGGCCGGGGCACCCAGCCCACCCGCTCCCAGCACCAACACGCGCGACTGCTGCAGCGTGCGCTGGCCAGCTTCGCCTACCTGTGGCAACAGAAGATGCCGCGAATAGCGATCAAAGAAATCGCGGTCGGCGGCGCTGGCCAGCGGCTGCACCAGCGGCAGCGACTGCTCGCGCCAGGCCACGGTGCCGCCCGTCACGGAAGCGACGTTTGTGTAGCCCGCCTCCAGCAGGGACTGCGCGGCATCGGCCGAGCGCTTGCCGCTCTGGCAGATCAGCAGGATTTCCTGGTCGCGCCGCGGCAGATGCGCGGCCGGGTCGGCCTGCAGCTCGCCCTTGGCCACGCCGCGCGCGCCCTCGGCCATGCCACCGGCCCGTTCGTGCGCCTCGCGCACATCGATCAGCACGGCGCCGTGGGCCAGGCGCTCGCGTGCCTGCGTGGGGGAAAGCTCTTGGATGCTCATGGCGGCATTATCGCGCAGGCCCTGCCCACGGAGCTTCCCCGGGGGTCAGATCCCTATTCCGAAGGAAAAGGGACCTGACCCCATTCCCCGTCAAACGCCATGAGGGCGCACTTGCCTGCAATACTCGCTCATCGCGGAAACTCGCTGGGACGCAATGCCCCCGAGCCTTGCATGCGACATGCATCCGGGCTTCTCCCCAGGCCCTACTGCCGCGGCGGGGATTACTGAGGTGATCTCAGTAGTGCTTAGAGATTACACCTGCTTATCAGCGGGCTGAACCCACGACACCATAGCGCTCGCCAGAGTGACGGCTCGTTTCCGGGCCGGTGATCGAGCCAACGGCTTAGCTCAAGCCGACGCATCTTGCCGTCGCCCCTGCTTCTAGCCCCGCGCTTACCTCAGCCCTGGCTGAGGGTGGGGCATCAGACATGCGAACCATCAGGAGTCGATCCACATGAACCCCGCAACATCGCCAAGTACAACGGAAGGTGCGGCAGACGCGAGCGCCACCACCACCGCCAATTGGGCAGGCGTGCTCTCAATGACGCTATGCGTCTTCGGACTGATCGCATCGGAATTCATGCCGGTGAGCCTGCTTACCCCCATCGCGACCTCTCTAGGCGTCTCAGAGGGCTGGGCAGGCTACGGCATCGCCATCTCCGGCACCTTTGCCGTCATCACCAGTCTGTCGATCAGTCGCTTGGCCGGCAATCTGAACCGCAAGACGCTGCTGCTTCTGCTCACCATGGCAATGGGTGTGTCTGGCGTGATCGTCAGCTTGGCACCCAGCTATCCGGTCTACATGATGGGCCGTGCGCTCATCGGCGTGGTGATCGGCGGTTTCTGGTCGATGTCAGCAGCCATCGCCATGCGCCTGGTGCCGGCCAAGAGTGTTCCCAAGGCCTTGGCCATCTTCAACGGCGGCAACGCACTGGCAACAGTCGTTGCAGCCCCGCTCGGCAGCTACCTTGGCGGTGTCATCGGTTGGCGAGGGGCCTTCATGTGCGTGGTGCCCATCGCATTGATCGCGCTGATCTGGCAGTGGATCAGTCTCCCTTCGCTCAAAGCCGAGAAGGGTAATGGCGCCCCGGCTGGTGCATTCGGCGTGCCGTACCAGCGCATTGTCCGCCGCGGCATGGCGGCCGTCGGTCTCTTCTTCATTGGCCAGTTCATACTGTTTACTTACCTGCGCCCGTTCCTTGAAACGGTCACGGGTGTCAGCGTCACGGAGCTGTCGATGATGCTGCTTGCCCTCGGGTTGGCGGGCTTCGTTGGAACGGTGATCATTGGCTCAGTGATCAAGAGGGGCGTTTACAAGCCTCTAATCGTGGTTCCGCTGGTAATGGCCGCTGTCGCGGTGGCCTTGGTCGTCCTGGGTCACATGACCGGCTTGGTGTTCGCCCTGCTCGCACTTTGGGGCCTGGTGGCGACCGCTGTCCCTGTGGCTTGGTGGTCGTGGTTGGCGCAGTCTCTCCCGAACGACGCCGAGGCCGGCGGCGGCTTGATGGTTGCGGTTATTCAGCTCTCCATCGCATTGGGTTCAACCGTTGGCGGCGTGCTGTTTGATTCCAGCGGTTATCGGATCACGTTCATCGCCAGTGCGTTCGTGCTGATCCTTGGATCGCTGGTGGCGGCCGCGACCGCTCGGACCAATGGCAATGCTGCGCGCTGAAGTTGGTGCCGGCTAGGTGGTGTACTTGAACCAGTCCAGAAGAGCAGCAAATGCTGAAGAATGCTGACGCCTGTTTGCGTAGTAAAGGTGGTAGCCAGAGAACGGGACGCACCACTTATCAAGCACTTGGATGAGGCGTCCGGACGCAATGGCATCGCGCACCAAGGGCTCTGGGACATAGGCAAGTCCTAATCCATCCAGCGCCGCGTTCATGACGTGCGTCATGCTGTTGAACACGAGCTGCCCATCGCCTTGTACGGTGAATTCCTTGCCTTTTTCCTCAAATTCCCACGAGTAGATCGAGCCGGTCGGCCGATGACGGATGTGAATGCATTTGTGCTTGGTGATATCTGCCGGCTTCCTGGGCGGAGCGTGCTTGGCGAAATATTCCGGCGATGCCACGACTATCAAGCGCCAGTCCGGGCCAACCCGGACAGCAATCATGTCCTTGCTAAGGGCCTCTCCCAGCCGGATCCCGGCATCAAAGCGTTCCTCAACGACGTTGGAGAACCCATAGTCGACAAAGAACTCGACGGTGATCTCTGGATAGGCTTCGAGAAACCCCGCAAGTCTGGGACGCATCACCATCTCGATAGAATCGTCGGTGCAGGAAATGCGAAGCGTCCCTGCAGGGCGGTCGCGAAGCTCTCCCAGCGCTTCCACGCTCTCGCCAATAGCGTCAAAGTGCGGAGCGATCGAACTTAGCAGCCTCTCACCGGCTTCGGTGGTTGCGACATTGCGCGTGGTCCTGGCCAGAAGGCGAATTCCCAGCCTCTCCTCCAGCAAGCGCATGGAATGGCTCAGCGCTGATGGGGTCACCCCGAGCCTGGCGGCAGCTTTGGTGAAGCTCTGCTCTTGTGCAACCACCACGAAGGCCTGCAGGTCATTGGTCTTGATAGCTGTCATGTGCCGGATCAGCCCGTCGGAGCGCGGGGGTCAGCGTACCACCATTTGTGAGCAAGACTCAGCAATGCTTGTAGTTGCAGCCCAATTATCGGCGGGGCGACCCCGGTCTATCGTGGCATCCAAGGTGATCGCCCGGTGCATCCCGCACCCCTCACCGTCTACCAAAGGACTCCCATGAAGCGCACCACTCTGTTGCTGGCGCTGGTCGCCTGCTCCGTCGCCCCCTTCGCTGCCTCCGCCGCCCCGGCCCCAACGGGTGGAATCCCGGCGGGGGCGGACAACTTCTACAAGAGCAACACGGTGTCTGGTGAACGGGTCAACTTCGTTAACCAGTACAAGATGAACGTGGTCGGCACCCTCTATCGTCCCAGGAGTCTGCGCAGCGGCACCCACGCGCCGGCAGTCATCGTTGGTCATCCGATGGGTGCGGTGAAGGAGCAGAGCTCGCAGCTGTACGCCCAGAAGCTTGCAGAACAGGGCTTTGTCACTCTGGCCATCGATCTGCCCTTCTGGGGTGAAAGCGACGGTGAGCCTCGTAACCTGGTTGCACCGGAACTCTATGTCGAAGCCTTCAGTGCCGCGGTGGACTTCCTCGGCACCCGCGACTTTGTCGATCGCAATCACATCGGCGCTCTGGGCATTTGTGGCAGCGGCGGCTTCTCGATCGCGGCGGCCAAGCTGGACCCGCGCCTGAAGGCGGTGGCGACGGTCAGCATGTACGACATGGGCGCGGTGACCCGCAACGGTCTGAAGCACTCGGTGAGCCTGGAGCAGCGCAAGGCACTGCTTGAGAAGGCCGCAGAGCAGCGCTATGAGGAGTTCACCACCGGCAAGGGCATCTTCCTGAACTATCTGCCCGCCAAGCCGGATGATAGGACTGATCCGGTGACCAGGGAGTTCTGGGACTTTTACCGTACGCCGCGCGGCATTGCCATTCCCAAGGGCTACACGCTGGAACAGACGCAGAACCGCATGCTCAGCAGCGAGGTTCGATTCATGAACTTCTATCCGTTCAACGATATCGAGACCATCTCGCCCAGGCCGATGCTGTTCATTGCAGGCAGCGAAGCCCATTCGCTTGAGTTCAGTGAGGAGGCCTATCGACTGGCCGGCCAGCCCAAAGAGCTCTACATCGTGCCGGGAGCGGGACATGTCGACCTGTATGATCGAGTGGATCTGATCCCCTTCGACAAGCTCATCGCATTCTTCAAGAAGAGCCTGGACGCCAAGTGACATCCGAAGGCGCCGCCTGGTGCACCGCCTGAGTGGCGCCGTCAAACGAAAAAGGCGGCCCTGCGGCCGCCTTTCCGGTTACTTGCCCTTGACGTGCTTCATCAAGCGCCGCTTGGCCTTGATCTGCCGCTCGGTAAGGACGTTCTTCTTGCCCTCGTACGGGTTGGCACCCTCGCGGAAGATGAAGCTCACCGGCGTGCCGATCAGCTTGAAGCGCTTGCGGAAGAAGTTCTCCAGGTAGCGCTTGTACGACTCCTGCAGCTCCTTCAGGCGGGTGCCGTGCACGATGAAGGTCGGCGGGTTGGCGCCGGCCGGGTGCACGTAACGCAGCTTGGAGACATGGCCGCGAATGGTCGGCGGCGGGTTGGTCTCGTACGCCACTTCCAGCGCCTTGTTCACTTCGCTGGTGGTGAAGGTCTTGTTCGCCGATTCGTGCGCGCGGTGCACCGCACGGAACAGCTCACGCAGGCCCGAGCCATGCTTGGCCGAGATGCGCACGGACTCGGCCCACGGCACGAAGCCCAGCTTCAGCGACAGCATGGTCTCGGCCTGTTCGCGCTGGTACTCGGTCAGGCCATCCCACTTGTTGATGGCGATCACCAGTGCACGGCCGGCGTCGAGCACGGCACCAAGCACGGTGGCGTCCTGGTCGGTCACGCCTTCGGTGGCATCCAGCATCAGCACGGCCACCTGGCACTGCTCGATCGACTGCATGGTCTTGACCACCGAGAACTTCTCGACGACCTCGTCCACGCGCGAACGACGGCGCAGGCCGGCGGTGTCGATCAGGCGGTACTCGCGGCCGTCACGCTCCAGGTCCACCGCGATCGAGTCGCGGGTGGTGCCCGGCACGTCAGAGGCGATCATGCGCTCCTCGCCGAGGATGCGGTTGACCAGGGTCGACTTGCCCACGTTCGGGCGGCCGACGAAGGCGATGCGGATGCGATTCGGGTCGTTGTCCAGCTCTTCGCCGCTGCCTTCTTCCGGCAGGCGCTGGATCACTTCGTCCAGCAGGTCGTCCAGGCCCTGGCGATGTGCGGCCGAGACGGTCAGCATTTCGCCGAAGCCGTAGCGGGCGAACTCCGAACGCACGCTGTCCTCGTCGGTGCCGTCGATCTTGTTGATCAGCAGCAGCGTCGGGCGCGACAGCTTGCGCAGCCAGGCCAGGATCTCGTCGTCCAGCGCCGAGGCGCCCTCGCGGGCATCCACGACGAACAGGATCAGATCGGCTTCGGCCGCGGCAGCCCGGGCCTGGCGCGTGGTAGCGCCCGCCAGACCTTCGTCCTCACCGGCGATACCGCCGGTATCCACGACGAGGAAATGATTGTCCTCGTCGAGGCGGCAGACGCCGTAATTGCGGTCACGGGTGACGCCGGGCTGGTCATGGACCAGCGCGTCGCGGGTGCGCGTAAGCGCATTGAAAATAGTCGACTTGCCGACATTCGGCCGTCCAACCAGGGCGACCAAAGGCAGCATCGCGATTACTCCAATTTTTAATTTGCCAACCGGAAGGCGGTCAGCTTGCCATCCACGTTCTGCACCAGCAGCACCCCGTCGACGACGACCGGCTGGGCCAGCAGGGCGTCACCGCCGCTCTTCGCCCGTGCCGCCATCGCACCATCGGAGGTCTTCAACCAGTGCACGTATCCCTTGTAGTCGCCGACGACCACGTAATCACCGTGCAGCGCCGGGCCGGTCAGCGAACGACGCGCCAGCTCGGTCTGCGACCACATGGCAGCGCCGGTTGCCTTGTCCAGGCCGAACACGCCACCCTTGTTGTCGGTGACGAACACGTTGCCCGACGACACCGCCACGCCACCTGCACCGCCATGGTCACGTGCCCACAGCGGGCGACCGGTCGGGCCTTCGATGGCCATGGTCTGGTTCTTGAAGCTGCTCACGAAGAGGGTGTTGCCCTCCAGCACCGGAGCGCCATCGACGTCGGCCATGCGGTCCAGCTCGGTACGGCCTTCGCCGTTGCCGAGGTTCTGTTCCCACAGGGTACGCCCATCCTGCATGGCCAGCGCGGCAACCGCGCCTTCGTCCTTGCCGATGAACAGCACGCCCGGACCGGTGACCACCGGCGCGTTGCCGCGCACGGTCAGCGCCGGCAGTTCGCTCGGGTTGAACCACTTCTGCGTGCCGTTGCCGGCATCGAAGGCGGTGACGCGGCCGTCGTTGCTGCGCACGAACACCAGACCCTGGGCCACGGCCGGCGCGGCAATGACTTCACCCGGAACACGGGCGCGCCACTTCTCGCTGCCGTCGTTGATGTCCAGCGCGATGACCTGGCCATCGAGCGTGCCGATCACGACCAGGTTCTCACCGACACCCGGGCCGCCGGACAGGCGCAGCTTCGGCTTCTTCTTTTCCTTCTGCGGCTCCCAGGTCCAGACCTTCTTGCCGGTCTGCAGGTCGATGGCATGCACGCCACCGGTGATCGCTGCGGCGAACACATGGCCATTGGCCACGGCCGGGCCCTGGCGCACGCCGATGCGGCGCTCGCCCTTGCCGAGGTTGACCGACCAGGCCTTGTTGACCTTCACGCTCGGCTCGAACTTGACCAGCTCAGCCGGCTCCTGGGCCTTCTTCGCTGCCGCGTCCTTGCCGGCGAACCAGCCCTTCATGGTGCTGCAGCCGGTCAGGGCCATGCCCATCAGGAGCACGGTGGCGACGCGGGTGATCATGACCTTCTGACTCATCAAACCGACTCCGCAGGGGCGGCGACCGTGCCGCCGGCATCCATAACCTTGGTTTCCAGCAGGCGCCGCTGCGGCGCTGCCACGTCCAGCGACTTCAGCGCCTTCTCGTACTGTGCACGGGCGTCATCGCGCTTGCCCTGCGCCAGCAGCGCATCGCCATGGATTTCCAGGCTGCTGCTGTCGGTGGCGCTGCCCAGCAGCTTGATCGCCTCGTCGCTCTTGCCGGTGGCCACCAGCAGGCGGGCCACACGCTGGTCGACCACGCGCTGCAGGTCACCTTCGACCTTCACGGCGCGCAGGGTGGCCAGCGCTTCTTCATTCTTGCCGGCGTCGACCTGGGCCTTGGCCAGCTGCAGCGCCGCGAGGTCGCCGTAGATGCTGGACGGGCCGGCTTCGAGCGCCTTCACTGCCTTGGCAGCGTCGTCGAGCTTGTTCTGCTGAAGGCCGACCAGCGCCTTCTGGTACTCCACGTTGGCCGAGGCCAGCTTGCCGCCCTGATCCTTCTGGTACCACTGCCAGCCGGCAATGGCACCGATCGCGATGGCTACGCCACCGAGGATGCTGGCGCCATTCTTCCGCAGCCAGCTGCGGACGCGTTCACTTTGTTCGTGCTCGTCGAGCAGATCGTCGATCGCCATGCGTACTCTCGCCCCGCCCATCGGGAGGGACCATTGGGTTTAATCGAAGGTGGTGAAACCGCGCCTCAGTGCGAAACCGGGACTACGGAGCCTTCAGAGGATACCTGAAAGCGTGCCACGTTGGCTCGCTGGTAGGGGGTCAGATCGACGATAGCGCCGTTCTGCTGAACCTGGACCGCCGAGGCGTTGCCCAGGGTCACCCGGGTCACCTGGCCCGGCGTGAAGCTGCGGCTCTCGCCGGACTTGATCAGCGCCTTCTCGACGGTGGCGCCGTCCGGACCACCGATATCGACCCAGCTGTCGCCGCTGAACTGCATCTCCAGCGTATTGGCAGCCGCGGGCGCAGCGGGTGCCGAACGCGGCACCGGGGACAGCGAAGCGACATACGGCGTTGCGGCCGGCTTGCTGGCCGGGGCGCTTGCGACTTCAACCGGGGCCGAGGGCTCGACACCCGCAGCGGACGGGGCCACCGGCACAGCGGCCGGGATCGCGTCCAGCGAGGCGGTGTTCGGCGACGGCGTGGCGCTGCCATCGAAATGGCCGCGGGTGGCGAACCACACCGGCACGGCCAGCACGGCGGTGATGCCGACGTACAGCACGCGCCGGCCGAGGTTCTCGGCAATGCGGCGCGCACGCGGGGTATGGGTATGGCTGACCAGGGTGGGCGGCACCACCGGACCTACCTGGGCCTGCTCGAGCAGCTGGCTCACGTCGACATCAAGCAGGCGCGCGTAGCTGCGCAGCTGGCCGCGCACGAAGACGGGCGCGCCCAGCTTCTGCCACTGCTCTTCTTCCAGCGACTTGACCACCTGGACCGGCATGCGCAGGCGCGAGCCGACATCCTCAAGGGTCAGTCCGGCCGCTTCACGGGCCTGGCGCAGGCGGGTGCCGCAGCCGGCCGCAGTCTCGAGAGCGCTCACAGTCTGGTCATCAATCACAATGCATCAACCCTGGAGTTAGGAGCCCGCTTCCTGCGGAAATTCCTGTCGAATCCGCTGGAGATAGCGGTCAGATGCCGCTCTATCCCCCAGCCGCGCTTCGATTTGAGACGCAAGTTGTAACACGGAACGCGTTGCGGGTGCAGCCGCAATCCTACGTTCGGCGAAGGCCCGGGCCTCCATGTAGCGGCCCTGGCGGAAGCTGAGCTGGGCCATGGCCTCCAATGCGACCGGGTTGCCGGGCAGTGTCGCCAGCGCCGCGCGCAGGTCGCGCTCGGCACGCTCGAACTGGCCTGCATCCAGCGCACAGCTGCCGGCATTGGCCTGTGCTTCGGCTACGGCGGGATTGCCCGGCGCCCGCTGGGCACGATCGAACCAGATCAGCGATTCAGCGGCCTGGCCCTGCTGGCAGAGCCAGGCACCATAGTTGTTGAGCACGTCGCCGCGTTGCGGCGCCAGCTCGGCGGCCTTGCGGAAGTTCTCGCCGGCCTGCTGGCTGCGACCACGACGCTCGTCGATGCCCGCCAGCAGGACCAGGCCGTCAGGGGCCGTGGGCACCAGCTTCTGGGCTTCGCGCGCCTTGCGCTCGGCAGCATCGAGATTACCGCCCTGGATGTCGCGGCCGGCCAGGGTCAGCAACTCCTGCCAGCGCACCTGCTGCCGCACCCCATCCGGATCACGGACGGAGTAGACCGGCGCCTCGCTCGGGCCGAGCTTGGCTTTGGGATGGGATTTGCAGCCGCCGACCGCGAGGGCCAGCGTGCCTGCGAGCAGAACCAGCCAGAGGCGGTCAGGCCGCGGCATCGCTCCCCTTCCCCGCCTGCAGCGTCTTGTTGAACTCCGCCTGGCGGCGGGTGCGGTCCATCACCTGGCCCTTGAGCTGGCCACAGGCGGCGTCGATGTCGTCGCCACGGGTACGGCGGACCATGGTCAGCACGTTGCTGTCGAGCAGGATCTTCTGGAAGGCGCGGATGTGCGCTTCTTCCGAACGCTCGTAGCGGGTGCCCGGGAACGGGTTGAACGGGATCAGGTTGACCTTGCCCGAATCCTTGGCCTGCACCGCGTTGTCGAACTGGCGCATCAGGCGGGCCAGCTCGCGGGCATGCTCGGGCTTGTCGTTGATGCCCTTCATCAGGGTGTATTCGAAGGTGACCGATTCGCGGCGCTTGTTGGCGCGCAGGTAGCGTGCGCACGAGGCCATCAGCTCGGCGATCGGGTACTTCTTGTTGAGCGGCACCAGCGTCTCGCGCAGCGCGTCGTTCGGCGCATGCAGCGACACCGCCAGCGATACGTCGCTTTCGGCAGACAGGCGGTCGATCTGCGGCACCAGGCCGGAGGTCGACAGGGTCACGCGCTTGTTGGCCAGGCCGTAGCCCAGGTCGTCGCGCATCACGCTCATGGCGCGCACGACGTTGTCGAAATTCATCAGTGGCTCGCCCATGCCCATCATCACCACGTTGGTGAGGCGGCGCATCTGGTGCGGCACGTTGCCCAGGTGGCGTGCGGCAACCCACACTTGGCCGATGATCTCGGCGGTGGTCAGGTTGCGGTTGAAGCCCTGGGTGGCGGTGGAGCAGAACGTGCAGTTCAGGCCGCAACCGACCTGCGAGGACACGCACAGCGTGCCGCGGGTCTTGTCCGGGATGTACACGGTCTCGATGGCGTTCTTGCCATCCACGCCCATCGCCAGCAGCCACTTGTGGGTGCCGTCGGCGGAGGGCTTGTCGAACACGATGTTCGGAACCAGTACCTCGGCATGGGCCTGCAGCTTGGCGCGCAGGACCTTGCCGAGGTCGGTCATTTCATCGAAGTCGGTGACGTAGCGATGGTGGATCCACTTCATCACCTGATGGGCACGGAACTTCTTTTCGCCAAGAACCTCGACGAAAAACTTCTCCAGGCCCGCGCGATCGAGGTCGAGCAGGTTCTGCTTGCCAGCCGTGGGTGCCGACTTCGGCAGCGGCTGGATGGCGGGGGACTGTACGACCTCGTTCACGGCATTACTCTCAGCGCGAAACGACTTCGGTGGCGGCGAAGAAGTAGGCGATTTCAATCGCGGCATTCTCGACCGAGTCCGAGCCGTGGGCGGCGTTGGCATCGATGGATTCGGCGAAGTCGGCGCGGATGGTACCGGCGGCGGCTTCCTTCGGGTTGGTGGCGCCCAGCAGGTCGCGGTGGGCCAGGACGGCGTTCTCGCCTTCCAGGGCCTGGATCATCACCGGGCCGGAGATCATGAACTCGACCAGTGCGTTGAAGAACGGACGCTCGCGGTGCACGGCGTAGAAGCCTTCGGCTTCACGGCGCGACAGCTGCTTGTACTTGGCGGCCACGACCTTCAGGCCGGCCTTCTCGAAGCGGGCGTAGATTTCGCCGATGACGTTCTTGGCAACGGCGTCCGGCTTGATGATCGAAAGGGTGCGCTCCAGCGCCATGGGATGTCTCCAATGGAATCGGGCCGCTGATGGCCCGAAGGGTAACATGAAAAAAACCCGCGTCGGGACGCGGGCTTAGCCTGATAAACGTAGGCGAATTGTAAAAGATAAAGCGGCGCGGTGGTAGTGCCGGCCGCTGGCCGGCAACCCCGTCGCGGCCAGGGGTCGGAGCCCCTGCGGGGATCCGACCCCACCGCGCCCATTCACCCACCTGAGCGGATTCTGACCGCCCCGGGAATTTTTGCTGCACTGCAAAATGCCATACGGTACCGTCTGGTTCTAGTATCAAACAATCGTTTGATTAAGGTCCGCCCACCGATGGCCAAGCCCGCCCACTTCTCGACCAAGGACCGGATCCTCGGTGCCGCCGAGGAGCTGTTCGCCCAGCACGGCTTCGCCGGCACCTCGCTGCGCCAGGTCACCAGCCAGGCCGACGTCAACATCGCCGCGGTCAACTACCACTTCGGCTCCAAGGAAAACCTGGTCAACGAGGTGTTCCGCCGCCGCATGGACGAGATGACCGGCGCCCGCCTGTCGCAGCTGGAACGTGCCCGCGCGGAGCATCCCGGCGAACTGCGCCCGGTGCTGGCCGCCTTTGTCGAGCCGGCGCTGGCGCTGGCCCAGGACCGCCAGAACGGCGGCGCCTTCGTGCGCGTGATCGCCCGCGCCTACGCCGAGAAGAACGACAACCTGCGCAAGTTCCTGTCCGACCACTACGGCCACGTGCTGCGTGCGTTCGGCAAGGCCATCGGCGAATGCGTACCGGACCTGAGCAAGGAGGAGCTGTACTGGCGCCTCGACTTCCTGGCCGGCTCACTGACCTATGCGATGGCTGACTTCGGGCTGATCAAGCGTCCCGCCGGTGTCACCGAAGCGGCGCATCGTGCCCATGCCGCCCACGAACTGATCCATTTCGCCGAAGCCGGGTTCCGCGCCGCCGCACGCGCCAGCGCCCTGCCCGCTTCCCTTTGATTCCACCCAGTAACTGCTGACCAACAAAGGCCCTACACCATGTCCAATTCCCTGCTAGTCCGCCGCGCCGCCGTGCTGGGTGCCGGCGTCATGGGTGCCCAGATCGCCGCCCACCTCACCAACGCTGGCGTCGACACCGTGCTGTTCGACCTGCCCGCCAAAGAAGGTCCGGCCGATGGCATCGTGCTGAAGGCGATCGCCAACCTGGGCAAGCTGAGCCCGGCGCCGCTGGCCAGCAAGTCGCTGGCCGAAGCCATCACACCGGCCAACTACGAATCCGGGCTGGAGCAGCTGAAGGACTGCGACCTGATCATCGAGGCCATCGCCGAGCGCATGGACTGGAAGCAGGACCTGTACAAGAAGATCGCCCCGTTCGTGGCCGACCACGCGGTGCTGGCGTCCAACACCTCGGGCCTGGGCATCAACAAGCTGGCCGACGTGCTGCCCGAGCAGCTGCGCCATCGCTTCTGCGGCGTGCACTTCTTCAACCCGCCGCGCTACATGCACCTGGCCGAGCTGATCCCGGCCACCACCACCGATGCCGCAGTCCTGGAAGGCCTGGAAGAATTCCTGGTCACCACCCTGGGCAAGGGCGTGGTGTACGCCAAGGACACCCCGAACTTCATCGGCAACCGCATCGGCGTGTTCTCGATCCTGTCCACCATCCACCACACCCAGCAGTTCGGCCTGGGCTTCGATGAAGTGGACGGCCTGACCGGCCCGCTGGTCGGCCGCCCGAAGTCGGCCACCTACCGCACCTCCGACGTGGTCGGCCTGGACACCATGGCCCACGTCATCAAGACCATGGGCGACACCCTGCCCAACGACCCGTGGCATGAATTCTTCAAGTCGCCGAAGTGGCTGGACGCGCTGATTTCCAAGGGCGCGCTGGGCCAGAAGACCGGCGCAGGCATCTTCCGCAAGGTCGGCAAGGACATCGTGGTGCTGGACCTGGAGAAGCAGGACTACCGTCCGGCCGACCGCACCGCCGCACCGGAAGTGGTCGAGATCCTGAAGATCAGGAACCCGGCCGAGAAGTTCGCCAAGCTGCGCGAGAGCCAGCACCCGCAGGCGCAGTTCCTGTGGGCGACCTTCCGCGACCTGTTCCACTACAGCGCCTACCACCTGGCCGATATCGCCGAGACCGCGCGTGACGTCGACCTGGCCATCCGCTGGGGCTACGGCTGGTCGCTGGGCCCGTTCGAAACCTGGCAGGCCGCGGGCTGGAAGCAGGTGGCACAGTGGATCGCCGATGACATCGTCGCCGGCAAGAGCATGAGCAACGCCCCGCTGCCGGACTGGGTGTTCGATGGCCGCGACGGCGTGCACGCCGCCGAAGGCAGCTACAGCCCGTCGCGCAACGCCAAGCTGCCGCGTTCGTCGCTGCCGGTGTACCAGCGCCAGCGTTTCCCGGATCCACTGCTGGGCGAGAAGTTCGCGCCGGGCGAGACCGTGTTCGAGAACGACGGCCTGCGCATGTGGCACGACGGTGATGGCATCGCCGTGGTCAGCTTCAAGACCAAGATGAACACCGTGTCCGACCAGGTGCTTGATGGCCTGCAGGAATGCGTCAGCCGCGCCGAGAAGGATTTCCAGGGCCTGGTGATCTGGCAGCAGAAGGAACCCTTCTCCGCCGGTGCCGACCTGGCCGGTGCGCTCGGCCTGCTGCAGGCCGGCAAGGTCGACCAGTTCGAAGAGATGGTCGCCAACTTCCAGCGCACCAGCCAGCGCATCAAGTACTCGCTGGTGCCGGTGGTGGCAGCGGTTCGCGGCCTGGCCCTGGGCGGCGGCTGCGAGTTCCAGATGCACAGCGCCAAGACCGTGGCCTTCCTGGAAAGCTACATTGGCCTGGTCGAAGCCGGCGTCGGCCTGCTGCCGGCCGGTGGTGGCCTGAAGGAACTGGCCGTGCGTGCCTCGCAGGCCGCAGGCCCGGGCGGCGATGTGTTCGCTGAACTGAAGAAGACCTTCGAGACCGTGGCGATGGCCAAGGTGTCCAACTCGGCGGTCAACGCCAAGGAACTGGGCCTGCTGCGCAGTACCGACAAGGTGGTGTTCAACAGCTACGAGGCCCTGCACATCGCCAAGACCGAAGCACGCGCCCTGGCCGAAGCGGGCTACCGTCCGCCGCTGCCGGCGCGCCGCATCCAGGTCGCCGGTGACGTGGGTATCGCCACCTTCAAGATGATGCTGGTCAACATGCTGGAAGGCCGTTTCATCAGCCCGTACGACTACGAGATCGCCGAGCGCATCGCCACCGTGCTGTGCGGCGGCAAGGTCGACCGCGGCACCCTGGTGGACGAAGAGTGGCTGCTGACCCTGGAGCGCAAGCACTTCGTCGAACTGGCCCAGCAGGAAAAGACCCAGGCCCGCATCGCGCACATGCTGAAGACCGGCAAGCCGCTGCGTAATTGATCGCCATCCCTGCTTTTGGTGGGTGCCCACTTTGGTGGGCACTCCCTGATGTGGCAGTCGAGCATGGCTCGACTCTACAAAACCTATTCGAGAGATCACTGCAATGACCAAGCAAATCCAGGACGCCTACATCGTCGCCGCCACCCGTACCCCGGTTGGCAAGGCGCCCAAGGGCATGTTCCGCAACACCCGCCCCGACGACATGCTTGCGCACGTGCTGCGCAGCGTCGTCGCCCAGGCCCCGGGCGTGGACGTCAACCGCATCGATGACGCGATCATCGGCTGCGCCATGCCGGAAGCCGAGCAGGGCATGAATGTGGCACGCATCGGCGTGCTGCTGGCCGGCCTGCCGAACACCATCGCCGCACAGACCGTAAACCGCTTCTGCTCCTCCGGCCTGCAGGCCGTGGCGCAGGCCGCCGACGCGATCCGCCTGGGCAACGCCGACCTGATGCTGGCCGGTGGTACCGAGTCGATGTCGATGGTGCCAATGATGGGCAACAAGATCGCGATGGCGCCGAGCGTGTTCGACAACGACCATGTGGCCATCGCCTACGGCATGGGCATCACCGCCGAGAAGGTGGCCGAAGAGTGGAAGGTCTCGCGCGAAGACCAGGACGCCTTCGCCCTCGCCTCGCACCAGAAGGCCATGGCCGCGATCCAGAACGGCGACTTCAAGGACGAGATCAGCCCGTACGAAATCGTCTCGCACCTGCCGGACCTGGCCGATGGCCAGCGCATCATCACCCGCAACAAGATCGCCGACACCGACGAAGGCCCGCGCCCGGACTCGTCCGCTGAAGGCCTGGCCAAGCTGCGCCCGGTGTTCCGCAACGGCCAGTTCGGCGGCACCGTGACCGCCGGCAACTCGTCGCAGATGAGCGATGGCGCCGGTGCGGTGCTGCTGGCTTCGGAGCAGGCGATCAAGGATTACGGACTGACCCCGCTGGCCCGTTTCGTCAGCTTCTCGGTGGCCGGCGTGCGTCCGGAAGTGATGGGCATCGGCCCGATCGCCGCGATTCCGAAGGCCCTGAAACAGGCTGGCCTGACCCAGGACCAGCTGGACTGGATCGAACTCAATGAAGCCTTCGCTGCGCAGTCGCTGGCGGTGATCCGCGATTGCGGCCTGGACCCGAGCAAGGTGAACCCGCTGGGCGGCGCGATTGCCCTGGGCCACCCGCTGGGCGCGACCGGTGCGATCCGCACCGCGACCCTGCTGCACGGCCTGCGTCGTCGCCAGCAGAAGTACGGCATGGTGACCATGTGCATCGGCACCGGCATGGGCGCAGCGGGTATTTTCGAGGCGCTGTAAGGATCAAGGCGTTGCCGGCTGATTGTTGGTTGGCTGTGGGGCCCGGGTGGGTGAGGCTGCCCGGGACACGCCGTGAACCCATCCATGGGGGCTTGGCAGCGGCATCCATGCCGCTGACAGTCCCGGTCAGCCTCACCCACCCGCGCCATCCATCATTCCGCGCGGCGGAGGGATGAGCAAAGCAAGAGCTGGGGTCAGAGCCCTTTGCTACGCAAAGGGCTCTGACCCCGACCCACGAAAAAAGGCAGCCATTGGCTGCCTTTTTTGCTTTTGCCCCTGCCCTTGATTCCGCCCTTCCCGTCCGCGCCGCACGGAAACTGTCGAGAGGGGGCGGATGGCCCTCTCCAAAACCGTTGGCGCCATGGATGGCGCCATCGAGCACCATGGAAGGGCTTTGGCGTGTTTTGGAGAGGGCCATCCGCCCCCTCCCCCACGTATCAGTCAAGGCGCCGCGAACGGAGCGCTTGATAAAACCCTCATTCCGCCAGCATCGCCGCCAGCTTCTCCCGCGCCGGCCCTGCCAGCTTCGGGTTGTCCAGCGCAAAGCGGATCGTCGCCTCCACCAGCCCCAGGTGCGTACCGCAGTCGAAACGAGTGCCCTCGAACCGGTAGGCATCGACCTCTTCGGTCTTCAGCAGCTGCGCGATCGCATCGGTCAGCTGGATCTCGCCACCGGCACCGCTGCCGGTCTGCTCCAGCAGCTCGAAGATCTTCGGGCTCAGCACGTAGCGGCCGACCACCGCCAGATCGCTCGGTGCGTCCTCCGGTTTCGGCTTCTCCACGATCTGCGAAATGCGGCCCTTGCGGCCATCGAAGGCCTCGGTCGCGACGATGCCGTAACTGGCGGTCTTGTCGTGCGGCACATCTTCAACCGCAATGACGCTGGCGCCACTGGCTTCGTTGAGATCGGCCATCTGCTTCAGCGCGCCGTCGCCGCGGTTCCAGATCAGGTCGTCCGGCAGCAGCACCGCGAACGGTTCGTCACCGATCACGGCCTTGGCACACAGCACCGCATGGCCCAGGCCCAGCGCCTCGGCCTGGGTCACGAAGATCGCGCGCACGCCATTGGGCAGTACGTGACGGATCAGCTCCAGCTGCTCCTGCTTGCCGGCGCGCTCGAGCTTCTGCTCCAGCTCGTAGGCCTTGTCGAAATAGTCGGCGACTGCATGCTTGTAACGGTTGGTGATGAACACCAGCGTGTCACAGCCCGCCTCGATTGCTTCATCCACCGCGTACTGGATCAGCGGCCGATCAATGATCGGCAGCATCTCCTTCGGCACGGTCTTGGTTGCTGGCAAAAAACGCGTCCCCAGACCCGCTACGGGGAAAACTGCTTTGCGAATTCGCTTGCTCATTGGTGCCTGTTGGCCTCGCGTGCCGGAAAGGGCACGACTTTAGCGGATGAAATGTAAGCATCCTGTTCGATTGGCGAAAATTCGGGCATCGTCGCGAACAGGACTTCCTTGATGGTTTCGGTGTCGTAGCTGCAGACTGCCTCGCGCAGGCGCGGGACGTTGCCCAGCACCAGATCGCGCGAGAACATGCGGACACCGGCCTCAAGGACCTTCGGATGCGCGGTGGCGCGGTAGTCCTCATCCGAATAGAACAGCGTCTCGTGCAGCTTCTCGCCCGGACGCAGGCCCGTGTAGATGATCTGCACATCCTTGTACGGCTGCTTGCCCGCAAGGCGGATCATCTGCTCGGCCAGCAGCCGGATCGGCACAGGCTCACCCATGTCGAGCGTGTAGATCGCACCGTGCGAGGCCGAAGCCGCTGCCTGCAGGATCAACTGGCAGGCCTCGGGGATGGTCATGAAGTAGCGGCTGACTTCCGGATCGGTGACCGTGACCGGCCCACCTCGCAGGATCTGCTCGCGGAACAGCGGCACCACGCTGCCGGCCGAGGCCAGCACGTTGCCGAAGCGCACGGTAACGAAACGGGTGTGCGTGGACTTCTGGTCCAGGCTCTGGCAGATCATCTCGGCATAGCGCTTGCTGGCACCCAGCGCATTGACCGGGTCCACCGCCTTGTCGGTGGAGATGAACACGAAATGCTCGACGCGGGCTTCCAGGCAGGCACGGGCCACGTTCTCGGTCGCCAGGATGTTGTTGCGCACGGCTTCGCGCAGCTGCCGCTCCAGCACCGGCACATGCTTGTAAGCCGCAGCATGGAACGCGGTGTCGACCGGATGCAGCGACAGCGCATGGCGGATCACCGCAGGATCGCCACAATCGCCCAGCACCGCTTCGATCTCGATATCGGGGAAGCTGCGGCGCAGCTCACCTTCAATGGTCAGCAGCAGCAGCTCGCTGATCTCCAGCAGGATGATGCGGCCGGCGCCATGGCGCGCGCACTGGCGGCACAGTTCCGAGCCGATCGAGCCACCGGCACCGGTGACCATCACGGTGCGCCCGCCCAACCAGCCGCGGATCAGGTTCCAGTCCGGGGTGATCGGCTTGCGGCCGAGCAGATCCTCGATCGCCACTTCCTTCAGCTGGCCGGGGAGCGACTGGCCCTGCAGGATGTCGCTCAGCTTGGGCACGGTGCGGAACGGCACGCCGGTGCTTTCGCAGATGGCGACCACCCGCTGCATGCCTGCGGCATCCAGCGAGGGCATGGCGATCACCAGCAACTTGGCTGCAGTCTCGCGGACCACGGCCGGGGCATCATCCAGGCTGCCCAGGATCGGCAGGCCCTGCAGCTTGGCACCGCGCAGGTGCGGTGCGTCGTCCAGCAGGCCGACCGGCTCGAAGTTGCCGGAGCGGCGCAGATCCCGAACCAGGGTCTCAGCGGCCTGCCCGGCACCCAGGATCAGCACGCGGCGCGCGCTCGAATCCGACTGCAGTGCCTGGTAATCCTTCCAGGCCCGGTACAGCAGGCGCGGCGCGCCCAGCAGCGCCGACAGCGCGAACGGATAGATCACCAGCACCGACATCGGCACGCCGTCGAAACGCTTCCACATCAGCACCAGCACGATGCCGACCAGGCCGATGAAGCTGGCCTTGAAGATGTTCAGCAGGTCACTGACGCTGGCAAAGCGCCACAACCCGCGATACAGGCCTACGCGCCAGAACACCAGGCCCTGCAGCAGCAGCACCAGCGTGGTGTCGACATTCCAGAGCGGAAGCGCGGGCGCGTTGGGGAGGATCGAGTACCGCCCGGCGTGGAGCAGCTGCCAGCATGCCCAGACCATGAACAGGTCGTGGCAGACGATGGCCGAACGCGGCATCAGGCCGAGAATTCTGTCCCGCCAGGGTGAAGCCATAAGTCAGGTAGTTCCTTGTCGGTGACGCAATCCATTGCGCAGGAGGAGCCAGAGGACGCTCAGCGCGAGAAACCACGCGACCGCCAGGACAGCCTCCCACCTCGGCTGCAAATTGGAGCAGACATTAAGCACTGTAATACTGAACAGGCCCAAAGCAAAGTACATCCCTGTCACCTGGGCGTGGCTGGCTCCTGCCTGCACCGCCCGCTGGTAGACGTGCTGGGTATGGGGTTCCATCCAGCGTTGTCCGGAAATGATGCGCGCCGCCAGTGTGAAGCCCGCGTCCACGAGGAACGCCGAAGCCGGCACCAGCAGCAGGATCCAGTTGATATCGGTACGCACCGCGGCGATGGCCAGGACGACGGCGACTGCATAGCCCAGCGCGCCACTTCCGACATCACCCATGAAGATCCGGGCCCGCGGGAAATTGAACGGCAGGAAACCCAGGCAGGCCAGGCCCAGCGCCACCGCCGCCAGCGAGTACGGCCAGGGCAGCACCGGCGCCAGCCCCAGTGCAACGACAATGGCCTGGCTGGCGGCAATACCGTTGATCCCATCCATGAAGTTCCAGATGTTGATCAACGAGGCGGTGAATACCAGCACCAGCCCGGCCAGCAACCAGCTTCCACCGTGCACCTTGACCAGGGCGGCCAGCAGCGCGGCGGCAATGAAGTGCACCAGCAGGCGGCGCATGGCCGGCAACGGCCGGTGATCGTCCCACCAGCCGATGCCCGCCACCAGTACCAGGCCTAGGCTGGCCACCAGCAGGCTTGGCGTCGATTCGGGCCAGAACCACATCGCTGCGCCGGCGGTGACCAGCAGGCTGATGACGATGGCGATACCACCACCGCGCGGCGTCGCCACGCTATGGCTGCGACGCTCGCCAGGCTGGTCCACCAGTTGCTGGCGCAGGGCATACCCCCGTGCCGCCCAGGTCAACCCCGCACTCAGCAGGGCCAGCCCCAGCAGCGCGCCCATCACGAGCCACGGCATGGATCAGAGCACCGCGTAGTTCAGCAGCGGCTTGACCGTACCCCATTCCTTGCAGCTCGGGCACTGCCAGTGGTGGGTGCGTGCACCGAACCCGCAACGGGTGCAGCGGTAAGCGGGATTGCGCACCAGCAGCTGGTCGGTGATGTGCTTGAGGTCATGCAGGGTCGCCGTGGAATCGGCGCCCTCGGCCAGGGTCAGGTCGATCAGCGCCGATTCGCCACGCACCGACGGGCGATCCTTGAGCTGGCGGCCAAGGTAGGCTCGGGCCGGAGCCACGCCCTCCTGCTCTTCCATCAGTCGGGTCAGGGCCAGCACCGGGGCGATGCCACGGTAGTGCTCGGTCATTTCCGACAGGAACGCACGTGCGCCACCCAGGTCGCCGACCTTGCGGTAGTTTTCCATCAACGCCGGCAGCAGCTCGGGCAGGTACTCCGGGTCGTTGCGCGCGGCACGCTCGAATGCGCGCACGGCGGCTTCAGCGTTGCCCGCATCCGTCTCAAGGCGACCTTCGATGATGCCGGCGCGCACCGACATGGCGTCGGCCTGGTAGGCGCGGGCAATCGCCGCCCTCGCCTCTTCCAGCTTGCCGACACCGCGGAAGCGTTCGGCCAGTTCGCATTCGAACTGCCCGATCAGCTTGCCCATCGGCTCGCCGGTGACGTCTTCGAAGCGGGTGGCGTTGTCGATCGCTTTTTCCCAGTCACGCTCGGCCTGATAGATGCCGATCAGGTGCTTGAGCGCCTGCGGGGCGCGCTGGTCCAGCTGTGCCAGCTCGGTGAACACGGTCTCTGCACGGTCCAGCAGGCCGGACTTCATATAGTCCTCGCCCAGCGCCAGCAGGGCCTGCACGCGCTGCGCGTCGCTCAGGTCGTGGCGGTTGACCAGCCCCTGGTGCAGGCGGATGGCGCGGTCGACTTCACCGCGGCGGCGGAACAGGTGGCCCAGCGCGACCTGGGTCTCGAAGGTTTCCTTGTCCAGCTCGGCGATGTGCAGGAACAGTTCGATGGCCTTGTCCGGCTGCTCGTTGAGCAGGTAGTTCAGGCCACGGAAGTAGGTGCTGGACAGGCGGCTGACCTGGTTGTCACCGTGGCGCTGGCCGCCACGCCGGCCGATCACCCACCCGGCCAGTGCGGCCAGCGGAACGAACAGGAAAAACCACAGCCACTCGGTGACGAAATCCATCTTCGATCAGCGTCCATCAAAAGATTGGGGGGAAACACCCGCGGCCGGCGTTGCCGCCACGGACTTGTTGGCACGGCGCAGCTGGCTGTAGAGCGGAATGACCACGCTCACCAGCACCAGGCCGGCACCGACGATGACACCGATCAGCAGGGCCGCAATCAGCGCCACGCCGACGGAGGTATTCAATTGGGTAAACAGCAGGTTGATCGACATCGCGGTCATGTTGACCGCACCAATGATCAGCCCAAGGATCAGGACCGCCAGCAGGACCAGCAGACGAAAGACCTTCATGCGACAGCTCCAGTGGCAGGAGTCCGTAGCTTATCCGACCCGCGGCTGGATTCGCACGCGGTGGCGCGACGGGGGGCTCAGGCCGGATCGGCGTCCAGCGGCAGCACACTGCTGACCCGCTCGCGCAGTTCCTTGCCCGGCTTGAAGTGGGGGACGTGCTTGCCCGGCAGGGCAACCGATTCGCCGGTCTTCGGGTTGCGACCCAGGCGCGGCGGACGATAGTGCAGCGAGAAGCTGCCAAAACCACGGATTTCGATGCGATCCCCGGCGGACAGCGAACCGCCCATCATTTCCAGCAACGACTTCACCGCCAGATCGACATCATCGGCCTTCAGGTGCGCCTGGCGGCGCGCAAGGATTTCGATCAGTTCGGATTTGGTCATTACCGGCTCACATCAGGGGCATCTCAGCCTGAAACGGCCCGGGCAGAAGCCCGGGCCGTCCAGGAAACAACAAACAGCGTAAGGCCGATTACTCGGACTTGTTGCCGTTCAGCTGTGCACGCAGCAGCGCGCCCAGCTGGGTGGTGCCGCTGGAAGCCGAAGAGGACTGGTATTCCTCCAGCACTTCGCGCATTTCCGCGTCGTCCTTGGCCTTGATCGACAGCTGCAGGGTACGGCCCTTGCGGTCCATGCCCACGAACTTGGCTTCGATCTTGTCGCCGACCTTCAGGTGCTGGGTAGCATCGTCAACGCGCTCGTTGGCGATGTCGCGAGCCGAAACGTAACCCTCGATGCCGTCAGCCAGCTCGATGATCGCGCCCTTGGCGTCGACTTCCTTCACCACGCCTTCAACCTTGGAGCCCTTCGGATTGGCAGCCATGTACTGGCCGAACGGATCCTGCTCCAGCTGCTTCACGCCCAGGGAGATGCGCTCGCGCTCCGGATCGACAGCCAGGACGACGGCGTCCAGGGTATCGCCCTTCTTGAAGTTGCGAACGACGTCTTCGCCGGTGGTGTTCCAGCTGATGTCGGACAGGTGGACCAGGCCGTCGATGCCGCCGTCCAGGCCGATGAAGATGCCGAAGTCGGTGATCGACTTGATCTGGCCCGACACCTTGTCACCCTTCTTGTGGGTGGCAGCGAAGGTTTCCCACGGATTGGCGGCAACCTGCTTCATGCCCAGCGAGATACGGCGACGCTCTTCATCGACGTCCAGCACCATCACTTCGACTTCATCACCAACCTGGACAACCTTGGACGGGTTGACGTTCTTGTTGGTCCAATCCATCTCGGAGACGTGCACCAGGCCTTCGACGCCCGGCTCGATCTCAACGAATGCACCGTAATCGGTGACGTTGGAGACCTTGCCGAAGACGCGGCTGTTGGCCGGGTAACGACGGCCGATGTTGTCCCACGGATCCTCGCCCAGCTGCTTCAGGCCCAGCGAAACGCGGTTGCGCTCGCGGTCGAACTTCAGCACGCGGACGTCCAGCTCGTCGCCGACGTTCACGACTTCCGACGGGTGACGCACGCGCTTCCACGCCATGTCGGTAATGTGCAGCAGGCCGTCGATACCGCCCAGGTCCACGAACGCGCCGTAATCGGTCAGGTTCTTGACGACACCCTTCAGGATCGCGCCTTCCTGCAGCTTGTCCATCAGCTGCTCGCGCTCTTCCGAGTGCTCGCTTTCGACGACAGCGCGGCGCGAGACCACGACGTTGTTACGCTTGCGGTCTAGCTTGATGAGCTTGAACTCGAGTTCCTTGCCTTCCAGGTAGGCCGGATCGCGCACCGGGCGCACATCGACCAGGGAACCCGGCAGGAAGGCGCGGACATCCTTGATGTCCACGGTGAAACCACCCTTGACCTTGCCGCTGATGCGGCCGGTGATGGTTTCGTTCTTTTCCAACGCTTCTTCCAGCTCGTCCCACACCATCGCGCGCTTGGCCTTCTCGCGCGACAGGACGGTTTCGCCGAAGCCGTTCTCGATCGAGTCGAGGGCGACCTTGACGATGTCGCCTTCGGCGACGTCGATTTCGCCAGCGTCGTTACGGAACTGTTCGATCGGCACGATGCCTTCGGACTTCAGGCCAGCGTTGATCACCACGACGTCGCCGCGGACTTCAACAACGGTACCGCTGACGATGGCGCCCGGCTTCAGCTTGGCCAGGTTGGCCTGGCTGGCTTCAAACAGTTCGGCAAATGATTCGGTCATTAGATTTACTCTGTTGGACACATGGGTCGGTGGCGTCCCCTTCAGGGGAATGGCGACCGCCCGCCTGTTGGTCGACCCCGGAATCGCAGGTCGTGTGTAGTAGGAAAACCGCCACGCATCATTGCGCGACGGAGCTGGTACAGCACTGCTTTGCGCGACCACCACCGATGCAGCTGGCAGTGCTCCCGCGCGAACGGATCAGGCAGCCGGAACCGGAAGCAGATCCATCACTCGGGCAACGACATCATCGATGCCGATGCCTGTGGTGTCGATGAGGACAGCATCGTCTGCCGGCTTCAGGGGCGCCACGGTACGCTGAGCATCACGGGCGTCGCGGGCCATGATCTCGCGCAGGAGGTCATCAAAGTTAACAGAAACCCCCTTGTCTTTCAACTGCTTATGCCGGCGCTCGGCGCGCTCCTCGGCACTGGCGGTCAGGAAGACCTTGTAGGGGGCGTCCTTGAAGATCACCGTGCCCATGTCACGACCGTCGGCGACCAGGCCGGGCAGCTCCCTGAATGCGCGCTGGCGCTCCTTCAGGGCCGCGCGCACCTCGGGAATGGCGGCAATGGCCGAGGCCAGGGCGCCAGTGGTCTCCAGGCGCAGCTCGTCGGTGGCATCGGTGCCGTTGACCATGACCCGCATCGACTCACCCTGTTCAACAAACTGAACATGGGTGTCGAAAGTGCAGCGCACCAGCGCCGAGGCGTCGGAGGTGTCGATGTCTGCCCAGCTCGCGGCCACGCCCACTGCACGGTACAGCGCGCCCGAATCCAGGTAATGCCAGCCCATCCGGCGCGCGATGATGCGGCTGATGGTACCCTTGCCGGCCCCGGAAGGGCCGTCGATGGTCAGGACGGGGGCGAGTGGATTCATGGGGTTCCCAGAGCGTGTGAAGGGGTCATTCTAGCCCCTGCCCGGGGGCCCGCGCGGCGACTTTCGCGCAACCACTTGAAACATCGACAAAAAGCCCGGTAGAATGGCGGGCTTGAACGAGCGTCAACTGCCGATTGTCTTTCGCATATCGCGGCCACGCTCCACCCGAACAACTACTGTTTACGCCGAGGTATGCCATGAAAGTCCTGTCCTCCCTGAAGTCGGCGAAGGCCCGTCACCGCGACTGCAAGGTCGTCCGTCGTCGCGGCAAGATCTTCGTCATCTGCAAGTCGAACCCGCGTTTCAAGGCGCGTCAGCGCTAAGCCCAACAGCCCTCGCGGCTGCGGCTGGCCCTACGCGGGGCCGACCCGATGCAAGAAACCGCCTTCGGGCGGTTTTTTGTTTATGCGGCTTTTTCCTGCCGTTTTTGCTGTAATCGCCTTTCTTGACCACTGGGGAGTAGATCGAGATGAAGCGTTACCTGTCTGTCCTGGCCGTGATGGCCACGCTGGTCGCCGCCACGCCGGCGCTGGCCGATACCCTGCTTGTCGACCGCGCCCGCGAGAAGCCGGCCGGTGCCCTGCCCGTGCGCGGCCAGAGCATGCAGCAGGTGCAGGCGCAGTTCGGCGCGCCGAGCGAGCAGCTGCAGCCGCGCGGCGGGCAGAAACGGCAATGGCCGACCATCAACCGCTGGGTGTACCCGCAGTTCACCGTCTACTTCGAGAAGCAGAAGGTGATCAACGTGGTGGCCAACCAGGCGGACCCGAACGAAATCGGCCCGAAACCGCCGATCCGTTGATCCCATTACCCGCCGTGGGCGGGCCTGTGTAGCGAGACCATGAACCAGACCCTTCGTTTTCCTGCCGAGTGGGAAGCCCAGAGTGGCGTCCTGATTGCCTGGCCCACCGCCGACACCGACTGGGCCGACCGCCTGGGCCAGGTGGAAGAGACCTACATCGCCCTGGTCGCGGCCATCACCCGCTTCCAGCCGGTGCTGATCTGCGTGGCCGACGACGATGTGGAGACCTATGCCGAAATGCGGCTGCGCTCCAACCGCATCGACATGGACAAGGTCCACTTCACCACGGCCGCTTACGACGATACCTGGCTGCGCGATTCCGGCCCGATCACCCTGCGCCGCGCCGACGGCGGTTTCCAGCTGCTGGACTTCCGCTTCACCGGTTGGGGCGGCAAGTTCGACGCCACCCTGGATGACCAGCTGGTGGGCGTGCTGGACCAGGCCGGCGTGTTCAATGACGCGCCGGTGCGCAGCATCCCGTTCGCGCTGGAAGGCGGCGGCATCGAAACCGACGGCGAAGGCACCCTGCTGACCACCTGGAAGTGCCTGCACGAGCGCCACCCCGACCGCGACCGCGACAGCCTGAGCGCCGACCTGGCCGACTGGCTGCAGCAGGACCGCGTGCTGTGGCTGGACCACGGCTACCTGGAAGGCGACGACACCGACGCGCATATCGATACCCTCGCCCGCTTCGCTTCGGCTGACAGCATCGTCTATCAGGCCTGCGACGACGAGAGCGACTCGCACTACGCCGAGCTGCAGGCGATGGGCAACGAACTGGCCGCGCTGCGCACCAAGGATGGCCAGCCGTACCGCCTGTTCCCGCTGCCGTGGGCACAGCCGGTGATCGACGAGGGCCGCCGCCTGGCCGCCTCCTATGCCAACTACCTGATCGTCAATGGCGCGGTGCTGATGCCGGCCTACGGCGATCCGGCCGACGACCTGGCCCGCGACGTGCTGGCGCAGGCGCACCCGGGCCGCGAGATCGTGCAGGTACCCTGCCGCTCGCTGATCTGGCAGAACGGCAGCCTGCACTGCATCACCATGCAGCTGCCGGCAGGGCTGTTGAAGGCGTAAGCCGAACCGGCAGCGCCGGGCCATGCCCGGCGAACGCTGCCGCATCTGGAAAATCCGCCGGGCATGGCCCGGCGCTACCGGTTGCGTGCACCCATTCAGCGCGCGACACGCCGTCGCCGTCCATCCGCGCTAACATGCAGGTTTTCCCCCGCAGGAACGCCCCGCATGAACTCGCGCAGCCCCCTTACCGTCGCCCTGATCCAGGAGCGCAACCACGGTGATGCCGCCGCCAACCTGGCGGTGATCGAAGCACGCGTGGCCGAGGCGGCTGCGCAGGGCGCGAAACTGGTGCTGCTGCAGGAACTGCATAACGGTCCGTACTTCTGCCAGCACGAGTCGGTGGACGAGTTCGACCTGGCCGAGCCGATTCCGGGCCCGAGCACCGAGCGCTTGGGCGCGCTGGCGAAGAAGCATGGCGTGGTGCTGGTCGGCTCGCTGTTCGAACGCCGCGCCGCCGGCCTGTACCACAACACCGCCGTGGTGTTCGAGAAGGACGGCACGCTGCTCGGCAAGTACCGCAAGATGCATATCCCGGACGATCCGGGTTTCTACGAAAAGTTCTACTTCACCCCGGGCGACATCGGCTTCAAGCCGATCGACACCTCGGTGGGTCGCCTTGGCGTACTGGTGTGCTGGGACCAGTGGTACCCGGAAGCGGCGCGCCTGATGGCGCTGGCCGGTGCCGAACTGCTGCTGTACCCGACCGCGATCGGCTGGGACCCGGACGACGTCCAGGACGAGAAGACCCGCCAGCGCGACGCCTGGGTGCTGAGCCACCGCGGCCACGCTGTGGCCAATGGTCTGCCGGTGCTGAGCTGCAACCGCGTCGGCCACGAGGCATCGCCGCTGGGCGCGTCGGGCATCCAGTTCTGGGGCAACAGTCACGTGCTGGGCCCGCAGGGCGAGTTCCTGGCCGAAGCCGGCACCGACGCCACCGTGCTGCTGTGCGATGTCGACCTGCAGCGCAGCGAGCACGTGCGCCGCATCTGGCCGTTCCTGCGCGACCGTCGCATCGACGCGTACGGTGACCTGCTCAAGCGCTACATCGACTGAGCCGGAGCCGCGCATGGCCGTCCTCATCCGTGATGCCGGCCCGGCCGACATCGACGCGATCACCGCGATCTATGCGGTGGAAGTGACCGACTTCGTCAACACCTACGAGTACGACATCCCGGACGCGACCGAGATGCTGCGCCGCATGCGCGACATCGTCGATCGCGGCTTCCCCTACCTGGTCGCCGAGATCGACGGCCAGGTGGCTGGCTATGCCTATGCCAACACCTACCGCACCCGCGTCGCCTACCAGTGGACCGTGGAAAACTCGGTCTACGTCGATGCCGGCTTCCAGGGCAAGGGCGTCGGCACCGGCCTGCTGCAGGCCCTGATCGATGCCTGCGTGACGCGAGGCTACCGGCAGATGGTGGCGGTGATCGGCGAACCCACCAATACCGCTTCAATCAAGCTGCACGAACGCTTCGGCTTCGAGCTGGTCGGCGTGTTCCGTGGCCTCGGCCGCAAGCACGGCCGCTGGCTGGATACCGTGCAGATGCAGCGCGCGCTCGGCGACGGCGCCGACACCGCACCTTCCAATGAATGAACCCATGACCGAAACCCTTCCCGAGACCGGCGACGATCTGTTCGCCGGCCAGCCGGTGCGCGTCGTCGAACGCGACGGCGTGCGCTACACCCTGCTGGGCACTGCCCACGTTTCGCGTGCCAGCGTCGAGGCGGTGGAGAAAGCCATCGACAGCGGCCGTTTCGATGCGGTGGCCGTCGAGCTTGACCCGCAGCGCCTGCAGGCACTGAGTGATCCAGACACGCTGGCCAAGCTCGACCTGGTCGAGGTGATCCGCAAGGGCCGCGTCGCCCTGTTCGCCGCCAACCTGGCCCTGTCCGCCTACCAGCGCCGCCTGGCCGAACAGCTGGACATCGAGCCCGGCGCCGAACTGAAGCGCGCAGTGGAACTGGCCCGCGAGCGCAACCTGCCGGTGCACCTGATCGACCGCGAGGTCGGCCTGACCTTCCGCCGCGCCTCGCAGCGGCTGGGTTTCTTCGGCAAGCTGAAGCTGGTCGCCGGCCTTGGTGCCGGCCTGTTCTCGTCCGAGGAAGTGGGCGAAAACGAGATCGAGAAGCTCAAGCAGGGCGACATGCTGGAGTCGAGCTTCGGCGAGTTCGCCAGCGAGAGCCCGGCGCTGTACGAGACCATCATCGGCGAGCGCGACCGCTACATGGCCACGCGCCTGCGCGAGGAACACAACCCGCAGCAGCGTGAAGTGCTGGCGGTTGTCGGTGCGGGTCACCTTGCAGGCCTGGCGCGCTACCTGGAAACCGACACCGAAGCACCGACGCCGCTGCGTGCCGAACTGGAAGCGGTACCGAAGAAGCGCAACATCCCGTGGTTCACGCTGGGCATCCTGGCCATCGTGGCGACCGGCATCGGCGTGGGCTTCTACCGCGGCGGCCTCGGCGTGGGTACCGAACTGCTGGCAACCTGGGCGATGTACACCGGCGGCCTGGCGGGCCTGGGCTGCCTGCTGGCCGGCGGCCATCCGCTGAGCATCCTCACCGCGATCGCGGTGGCCCCATTCAAGCCGTTCCGCCTGAGCATCCCCACCGGTGCGTTCTCGGCGCTGGTGGAAGCGCGCCTGCGCAAGCCGGCCTACGAGGACTTCCTGAAGCTGCGCGACGATGCGCAGAGCCTGAAGGGCTGGTACAGCAACCGCGTCACGCGCGTGGTGCTGACCTTCATGCTGACCAACATCGGCAGCATGCTCGGTCTGTGGCTCACCACGTTCAAGGTTTGGGGCAAGGTCGCCGGTTGATTGCAACGCCCCGCCGGGCATGGCCCGGCGCTACCGGCCGCATGGCGTCTACGCGCGCGACCGGTAGGTGCCAACCTTGGTTGGCACGCGTTACGCCGGCCGCAAAGATCCGCCGAGCATGCCCTGCGCAGAACATCAAAAAAAAGGGGGAGGCCGCCCCACTACGACCGGCCTCCCCCACACCACAACACGTTGTCGCGCATTACGGGCGAGCAAGCTCGACCACTACACCGGGGTACCCGCCACGACCTCCAGACCGCGCGCGCGGCGGATCAGCCGCGTCACGGCATTGCGCAGGTCATCCAGCACTGCGTAGATCGTCGGCAGGAACAGCAGGCTGACCACCGTCGAGAACGCCAGGCCGCCGGCAATCGCGCGCGCCATCGGAGCGTACTCCGGGCCGTTGCCGAACATCTGCGTATTGGTCAACGAGATCGGCACCATCGCCAGGATCGCCGTGCCCATCGTCATCATGATCGGGCGCAATCGCTCGCGTGAGCCCTCCACCAGCGCCTGCGTGCGTCCCATGCCACCGCGCCGCAGGTTGTTGATGTGCTCGATCATCACGATGCCGTTGTTCACCACCACGCCCATCAGCACCAGGATGCCGATGAAGGACATGATCCCGAACGAGGTACCGGTGATCCAGAACAGCCAGAACACGCCGAAGATCGAGAACAGCACGCCACTCATGATTGCCGCCGGGAACAGCAGCGACTCGAACACCGCCGCCATCACCACGTAGATCATCACCAGCGCGATCAACAGGTTGAACACCATCTGCTGCATCGCTTCGTCATCGTTGCCGTAATCGCCGCCATCGAAGGTGTAGCCATAGCCGGCCGGGAAGTTCATCGGCTTGAGCACCGACTCCATCGCCTTGCGGCCATCCGGCGCGGTGACCTTCTCGGCCAGGTTGGCCTTGATGGTCAGCGTGGTCTGGCGGTTGGTGCGGCCGATCTGGGTGGCTGACGAACCGACATCAACGGTGACCAGGCTCAGCAGCGGCACACTGCGGCCATCGCCGGTACGCACGCTGAAACCGGCCAGGTCTTCCGGGCTGCTCTGCTCGGCACCGGCGAAACGCACCCACACCGGCACTTCGTTGTCGCCACGGCGGAACTCGCGCATCGGCGCACCGCGCAGCGCCAGGCCGACGAAGCTGGCCACCTGTTCGGCGTTGAAGCCGAACGCCGCCGCACGTTCGCGGTCGACGCGCACCTTCAGCTCGCCACCCTTTTCACCGTTGTCGATGCGTACATCGCGCAGCTCGGTGCGCTGCGCCAGCAGCGGCACCACCTCCTGGCCGATCTCCTGCAGCATGCTGCTGGAATCGCCGACCAGCTGCACCTGCACGCCCTGGTTGCCGCCACCACCGCCATCGCCGCCCTGGTTGCCGACGAAGTAGTCGGTACGCGCCGACTTCGGCAGGCCCTTGCGCAGTTCTTCCTGCAGTGCCTTGATGTCCTTGGCGTACTTCTCATCCAGGGTGACCACGGTCGAGCTGCCTTCCTGCTCGCTGTACCAGGAATAGACCTGCTTGACGTGCAGGCGTTCACGGTTGGCATCGATCCAGTTCTCCACCCGCGCCACTTCCTCGGACATCTGCCGGTAGGTGTAGGCGCCCTTCCACATGTAGCCGATGAAGATGTCCTTGCCGCCGTCACCACCGAACATGTCGATCTTGGTCAGCTTCATCGGTACCAGGCTGACCAGCACGACAAGCAGAATGCCGAGCAGGCTCCAGCCACGATGGTGCAGCGACCAGTCCAGCAGCCTGGCGTAGCGGCGCTGCAGCCGCGCGATCAGGCCGGTCTGCGAGTGCACCAGCTTGGGCGTGGCCATGCGCGCGGACAGCATCGGGATCAGGCTGACCGCAACCAGCCACGAGGCCAGCAGCGAGACCGAGATGGTGATCGCGATCTGCGCCATGAAGATGCTGATGTTGTTGGTCTCGCCGAACAGGTTCGGCACGAACACGATGCAGTGGCACAGCGTACCGGCGCTGAGCGCGATGGCCACGTTGCGGGTGCCGATGATCGAGGCCAGCCGCGGCTGCCCGGGCATGCGCTCGCGCTCCTGGTAGATGCTCTCCACCACCACCACGGCGTTGTCGACCAGCATGCCCACGGCCAGCAGCAGGCCCATCATGGTCAGGATGTTCAGCGTCACCCCGACGAAGTACATGAAACCCAGGGTGATGGTGAAGCAGATCGGAATGGCCAGGGTCACCATCAGCGTGGACGGCCAATGGCGCAGGAAGAAGAACAGCACGGTGATCGACAGGATCAGGCCCACCGCACCGGCCTCGGCCAGCTCCAGCAGCGAGGAGGTTACCGCCTTGCCCTGGTTGTCGATCACCTTGATCTGCACGTCGCGCATCGACGCTTCGGCACGGATCGCTTCAACCTCCGCCAGCGCCGCGCGCGACACCTCCACCAGGTTGGCACTGCGCTCCTTGAAGATGTCCAGGCCGACCGCCGGGTTGCCGTCCAGGCGCCGCCCGTAGTTCATCCGTGCCGGCTTCAGGCGCACGTCGGCGATGTCGCCCAGGCGCAGGCCCTTGGCGTTGATCACCAGGTCACGCATTTCCTGCAGGTCGGTGATCTCGCCCACCGGCTGCACGCGCACGCGCTGGCCGTTGTCGTCGATCTGCCCGGCCGAGATCGAGAAGTTCAGCGTGCGCAGGCGCTCGCTCAGCTCATTGATGCTCAGGCCGTGCGCGTTGAGCCGGTTCGGGTCGATGGCAATCTCGACTTCGTTCGGCGGCGCGCCGGTGATGTCGACGCGGGCCACACCGGGGATACGCTCGATGCGCCGCTTGAACTCGCGGTCGAGCATGTCATAGGCAGTGGTCAGGTCGGTGGTGCTGGCCAGGCGCACCTTCAGCACCGGCTGGTCGCTGCTGGACCACTTGAACACGTTGTAGCGCTGCAGGTCATCGGGCAGGTCGCTGCGGATCGCATCGATGCGCTCGCGTGCATCGGAGGCGGCGATGGCGATGTCGCGGTCCCAGTCGCTGAACTCGATGAAGATCAACGCCGCTTCGGAGGTGGCCGACGAGCGCATGCGCTTGATGCCGGTCATCGTCGCCAGCGATTCCTCCACCGGGCGGATGATGGTCCGCTCCACTTCCTCCGGCGTCGAACCGGTGTACGGGATCTGCACGAACAGGAACGGCGCGGAGATGTCCGGCAGCGCTTCCAGCGGCAGCCGGAACGAAGCGATCAGGCCGATCACCACCAGCGACACGAAACACATGATGGTGGTGACCGGGCGACGGATGGAGAACTCGGCAACACTCATGCCGGTTCCTCCGCGCCCGCCGCGCTGCCCGCCGCACCCGGCTCGATCTCACCGGCGTGCTTGCGGCCACGCTCGCGGTAATAGGCATCACCGCGGCGATCCATCAGGTCGTACACCACCGGGATCACCAGCAGGGTCAGCAGGGTCGACACCAGCAGGCCACCGATCACGGTGATCGCCATCGGTGCGCGCACTTCGGCACCCTCGCCCATCGCCACCGCCAGCGGCAGGAAGCCGAACAGCGTGCACAGCGTGGTCATGATGATCGGCCGCAGGCGCGAGCGCGCACCTTCCACCAGTGCTTCGTGCTTGGCCACGCCGGCCTCGCGCAGCTGGTTGACCTTGTCGATCAGGATGATCGCGTTCTTGGTGACCAGGCCGACCAGCAGGATCAGGCCGATGAACACCACCACCGAGATGGGCTTGCCGGTCAGCATCAGTGCCAGGATCGCGCCGACCAGTGCCAGCGGGATGGTGAACAGGATCACGAACGGATGCAGCAGCGACTCGAACTGCGAGGCCATCACCAGGTAGACCAGGAAGATCGCCAGGCCGAAGGCGAAGATCAGCGACTTCGCCGCCTGCGCCAGCTCCTCACCCTGGCCGCCGATATGCAGGCCGACGCCTGCGCCCAGCGGTTGTTCGGCCACCATCTGCTGCACTTCGCGCATGGCCGCGCCCAGATCGATATCGCGCAGGTTGGCTGAGACCACGGCGACGCGGGTCTGGTCGGCGCGATGGATCTCGCTGGGGCCGGTGGTGGCGACCACGTCGGCCACCGCGTCCAGCGTGACCGGGCGGGTGCTGCCCGGATTGACGATCAACCGGCGGATGCTCTCCACGCTGGCACGGTCGCCCTCCTGGGCACGCACCAGCACGTCGATCTTGCGGTCACGGAAGCTGTAGCGGGTGGCTACATCGCCGCGCACCTTCTTCACCACCACATCGGCGATCTGTCGGGTGGTCAGGCCCAGTGCACCGGCACGCTCCTGGTCGAAGCGGATCTGGATTTCCGGGAAGCCCTCTTCCACCGTCGACTTCACGTCGGCGTAGTGCGCATTGCCACGCAGCATCGCCGCCAGGCGCTGGCCAGCCACTTCCAGCGTCGCCATGTCCTGCCCGCGCAGCTCGATTTCCAGCGGCGTGGAGAAGCTGAACAACGCCGGCCGCGCGAAGTCGACCTGTGCGCCCGGATGCTGGCCCATGGTGTCACGCAGGCGCTCGGTGATCTCCGCTTCGGTACGCGCGTTGCCACCGCCTTCCATCACCACGGTCAGCTTGCCGATGTTCTCGCCGCTCTCGGTCGGGCTGGCATCCAGGCGGGTGCCACTGCCACTGACGCCGTACAGCGACGCCACGCCCTCGCCGTTGCCGTGGGCCAGCTGCAGCTCGCGCACCAGCGCATCGGTCTGCTTCAGCGGCGTGCCGGCCGGCAGCTTCACCGTCATTTCGAAGCGGTCCTGTGCCAGCTGCGGGATCAGGTCGGCACCGAGCATCGGCACCAGCGCCATGGTCGCCACGAAGATGATCGTGGCCACGCCCAGCACCTTGCCCGGATGGGCCAGCGCGCTCGGCAGCAGGCGCAGGTAGCCGCGCTCGGCACCGGCGTAGGGCTTCATTGCCAGGTCGCTGGCCTTGCGCATGACCGGGCCGACCACCGCCACCACGCCACGCCACGCGCGCACCACCAGCCAGGCCAGCGCGTAGAAGCTCCAGCGCGCGGTTGCGACGGCACCACGACGGCCCAGTGCGACCGGCTTCTGCCAGCGGTTCTGCGGCTGCCACGGCTCGTTCGGTGCTTCTTCCGGGAACGCCAGCGGTGGCCGTCCCTTCAGCGAGCTCAGCATCGGAATCAGGGTCATCGACACCAGAAGCGAGATCGCAATGGCGATCGCCACGGTCAGTGCCTGGTCGCGGAACAGCTGGCCGGCGATGCCGTCGACGAACACCAGCGGCAGGAACACCGCGATGGTGGTCAGGGTCGAGGCGACCACCGCCATGCTCACTTCGCGGGTACCGGCAATCGCCGCCTGCAGGATGCCGAGGCCGCGCTCGCGGGCCTTGGCGATGCTCTCCAGCACCACGATCGAATCGTCCACCACCAGGCCGGTGGCCAGTGCCAGGCCGCCCAGCGACATCACGTTCAGGCTCAGGCCGAGCTGGCCCATGAAGAAGAACGTGGCGATGATCGAGACCGGCAGCGACAGGCTGATCACGAACGTGCTCCAGCCATCACGCAGGAACAGGAAGATGATCAGGATCGCCAGCAGGCCGCCGATCACTGCATCCTTCTTGACGTCGGCGATGGCGTGCTCGATGAAGCGCGACTGGTCCTCGATGGTGGTCATCTCGACATCGGACGGGAACGTGCCCTTGATCTGCTCCAGGCGCTTGCGCAGCGCTTCGGCGGTGGACACGGTGTTGGCATCGCCTTCCTTGTAGATGGCCAGTTCAACCGATTCCTTGCCGCCCAGGCGGATCACCGCTTCGCGTTCCTTGTAGCCCTGGCGCACGGTGGCCACATCCTTCAGGCGCACCGGCACACCGTTGGCGACCACGCTGGAGCCACCGCCGGACGATGCGCTCTGCGCCGCCGAGGCCGCCGCGATGGCGGCCGCCGAACCGGTCGACGCGGCGATGTTGAACATCTGCTGCAGCGCCGAGTCGGCCGCGCTGCCGTTCGACGCCTGGGTGGTGACCAGCAGGTTGCGGATCTCCTCCAGGTCGGCGAACTGGTTGACGGTGCGCACCAGGAAGCGCTGCGAACCCTCCTCCAGGCGACCGCCGGAGATGTTGATGTTCTCGTCCTTCAGGCGCTTGATGACGGTGTCGATCGGCAGGTTCAGCTGCGCCAGCTTCTGCTGGTCGATGTCGACCTGGATCTCGTCTTCCAGGCCGCCGCCGACCTTGACCGCCGCCACGCCGGTGACCGGCTCCAGCTTCTTTTTCAGGTCTTCATCGGCATAGCGGCGCAGGCCGGTCAGCTCGCGGATCGCATCGGCATCGGTGGCCGGCGCGTCCTTGCTCGACAGCACCAGGCGCATGATCGGCTCGGTGGACGGATTGAAGCGCAGCAGCACCGGGGCCTTGGCCTCCAGTGGCAGGTTCAGCGCCTCCATCTTGTCGCGCACCTCCAGGCTGGCCTGGTCCATGTTGGTGCCCCAGGCGAACTCCAGCACCACGTCGCTCTGGCCGGTGCGCGAGACCGACTTCAGCTTGCGCAGGTTCTTGACCACGCCCACCGCTTCTTCGACCGGCTGGGTGATCAGGGTTTCGATTTCGGTCGGCGCCGCACCGGTGTACTCGGTGCGCACGGTCAGCGTCGGGTAGCTCAGGTCAGGCAGCAGGTTGACCTTGAGGTTGCCCAGCGCGATCAGCCCGAACAGCAGCAGGGTGACCGTGCACATGGCAATGGTCACGCGGCGGCGGGTGGCGAATTCCACCAGGCCGCCGCGCATGCCGGCGGCGGCGCCGTCGCTCGCCGGCGAGGCACCGTGGTCGTGGCCCGGGGCGGTCATTGCTTGCTCCCGGCCTTGTCCGCCGGCTTGGCGGCCGCTGCAACCGTCTTCGCCTTTGCCTTCGGATCGGCGATCACCTGCACCGCGGTACCGTCGCGCAGCGCGACCTTGCCGGCGGTGACCACCTGATCACCGGCCGCCAGGCCATCACGGATCTCCACCCACGGGCCCTCGGCGTAACCCAGCTTGACCGGAACGCGTGCGACCTTGCCTTCGCGCACCCGGAACACCGCCGGCTCACCGTCGTCGAGCAGCGCCAGGCGCGGCACCACAAGTGCATCGGCACGCTGGTCGTAATCGATGCGGATGCGCCCGAACATGCCGGGCTGCAGCGCGTGGGCGGCGCCATCGAAGGCACTGACCACGCGAAACGTGCCGCTGCCCGAATCCACCACCGGCGCGATGCGGTCGACGGTGCCGGTGAAGCTCTGGCCCGGCAGTGCATCGGCGGCCAACGTTACCGGCTGGCCGGCACGCAGCGTGGCCAGTTCGCGCTCGGGCACGTTGAGGGTGGCTTCCAGGCGCGAGTTGTCGACGATGCGGAAGATCGGCGTGTTGATCTGCACGAAATTGCCGGTCTTGATCGAGCGCGAGGCGATCACGCCGGAGATCGGCGCCACCACCGTGGTGTAGGACAGTTCCAGCGTCGCCAGGCGGTACTGCGCGCGGACGTTTTCCAGATCAAAGCGCAGCTGGTCGACATCGGCGGCACTGACCATCTGCTGGCCAACCAGTTTCTGGGCGCGCTGGTAGTTGTTTTCCAGCTTGCGCATCTGCGCTTCGCTCTGGGCAACAGCCAGGCGTGCGCGGTCCGGGTCCAGGCGTACCAGCGGCTGGCCAGCGGTCACCCGCTGGCCTTCCTCGACCAGCACCGCCAGCGCCACGCCGGAGGTCTTGGCGACCACCTGCGATTCGGCGCGCGGCTCCAGCGCAGCGGTTCCGGTGTAGCTGGCCGCGACCGCACGGTGGCTGGCCACCGCCACTTCGACCGGCACCGCGTCGACCTTCTTCTCCTCCTTGGTCTCGGCGGCCTTGGCTTCGGAATTGGGCCCTGCGGCGCAACCGCCCAGCAGCAGGGAGGTGGAGATCAGCAGTGCGGCGGCACAGATTCCGCTGCGACGGCCGGACAGGAAGGTTGGATGCGACATCGTCAGGTCCCTGGAGGATGCGTGGACAGGTGTGGTAGCAAAGTAATGCACCACTTCACGGCCACACCATATCCCAAAGGTCATGGTGCCTTCACGCCACCGGTCGGACCGACCCCATTTCAGCTAGATGAAACCTGAGGCTATACTCGGGTCGTTCCGTACCCCACGCCGGAACGACCAGACCCGAATCCCCGGAAACGACACCATGCGCCCGCAGCCGCTCGCCGCTTGTCTCGCTCTGGCCGTCCTCCTGCCCCTTGGGGCCGCCGCACAGCCCGCTCCTGCTCCTGCCACACCCGCTCCGGCCCCGGCTGCTGCCGCTGCGCCGGCGCCTGCCGCGCCCACCGGCAACTTCGACAATGGCCGCGTGCTGGCCTACACCTGCCAGGGGTGCCACGGCATCACCGGCTACAAGAACGCCTACCCCAGCTACCGGGTGCCGAAGATCGGCGGCCAGACCCAGCAGTACCTGGCCCAGGCCCTGACCGAGTACCGCCAGGGCAAGCGCCGGCATCCGACGATGCAGGCGCAGTCGATGAGCTTCAGCGAACAGGAGATCGCCGATCTCTCTGTTTACCTGTCCACCGTCAAGTAAGGCCCGCCCATGTCGAAAGCCGCGCATCCGATGCGTCATGCCATCGCCCTGTCCGTTGCCCTGCTGCTGGCCGCCTGTTCGCAGTCGCAGGTGGAAAACAGCGAGAAATCCGCCGCCGACCCGGGCCATGCCAGCGGCGAACACGGCTCTTCCTCTTCGGCTGGCCTGCCTGCAGGCCGCGAGGCCGCCGGCGAAGCCCGCGCCAAGGTGAAGGGCAAGGCCACCAACCAGAGCTGCATCGACTGCCACGGGGCCGACGGCAATGCGCCGATCGACCCAACCTATCCGAAGCTCGGTGGGCAGTACGGCGACTACCTGGCGCACGCGCTGCAGGCCTACCGCGCCGGTGACCGCCAGCACATGCTGATGACGCCGCAGGCGAAGGACCTGAGCGATCAGGACATCGCCGATCTGGCGGCGTATTTCGGCAGCCGGCCGAGCCAGCTGCGGGATCTGCACGGGGTTAAATGACCGCTGCCCCCCCCCGGTGGGTGCGGAATCCGCTTTGGTGGGTGCGGACCTAGGTCCGCACGGGTGCCCCCATCCACGCATGGCGTGGATCTACCAGACACCCGCATTGGTAGGTGCGGACCGCTGGTCCGCATGAACCCGGCAGACTCAGCCTTCCAGTTCTTCCCAGCGCGCGTACGCGGCATCCAGCTCGGCCTGCACCTTGGCCAGCTGCTGGGTGTGCGCGGTCACTTCGGCGCTGCTGCGGGTGTAGAACGACGGGTCGTTCATCGCCGAGGTCAGCCCTTCGACATCGCCTTCCAGCTTTTCGATGGTCTTCGGCAGCTGCTCCAGTTCGCGTGCTTCCTTGTAGGCCAGCTTGCGCTTGGGTGCCGCCTGAGCAGCTGCCGGCGCGGCAGGTGCAGCGACCGCCGGCTTGGCCGCAGGGGCCGCGGCAGGCGCTGCGATGCTGGCCGCATAACGCTGCCAGTCGCTGTAACCACCCACGTACTCGCCGATCACGCCATCGCCTTCCATCACCAGCGTGGAGGTCACCACGTTGTCGATGAAGTCACGATCGTGGCTGACCAGCAGCAGCGTGCCGGTGTACTCGCCCAGCAGCTCTTCCAGCAGCTCCAGCGTTTCCACGTCCAGGTCGTTGGTCGGTTCGTCCATCACCAGCAGGTTGGACGGCTGCGCGAACAGCTTGGCCAGCAGCAGGCGGTTGCGCTCGCCGCCGGACAGGCGGGTGATCGGCGCACGCGCACGTTCCGGGGTAAACATGAAGTCCTGCAGGTAGGCATGCACGTGCTTGCGCTTGCCGTTGAACTCGAGGAAATCGCGGCCTTCGGCCACGTTCTCGATCGCGCTCCAGTCCTCGCGCAGCACCGCACGGTACTGATCGAAGTAGGCGATCTGCAGATTGGTACCGGCGTTGACCTCGCCCTTGGCCGGCTGCAGCTCGCCCAGCAGCAGCTTCAGCAGCGTGGTCTTGCCGCTGCCGTTGGGGCCGATCAGGCCGATGCGGTCGCCACGCAGGATGGTGGTGGTGAAGTCGCGGACCATGGTGCGCTCGCCGAAGGCGAACGAAATGTCCTTGACGTCGATGACCTTCTTGCCGGAGCTGACGCCCTGCGCGGCTTCCATCTTGACGTTGCCACTGAGATCGCGGCGCTGCGAACGCTCGGTGCGCATCGCCTTCAGGCGGCGCACGCGGCCTTCGTCGCGGGTGCGGCGGGCCTTGATGCCCTGGCGGATCCACACTTCTTCCTGCGCCAGCAGCTTGTCGAAGCGCGCGTTTTCCTGCGCCTGCGCGTTGAGGCGTTCCTCGCGGCGGCGCTCGTAGTTGGCCCAGTCGCCCGGCCAGCTGGTGACCTGGCCGCGGTCGATCTCGACGATGCGGGTGGCCAGTGCACGCAGGAAGCGGCGATCATGGGTGACGAACACCACGCTGCCGCTCCAGCCCTTCAGGAACGCCTCGAGCCAGTCGATGGCTTCGATGTCCAGATGGTTGGTCGGTTCGTCCAGCAGCAGCACATCCGGGCTGGAGACCAGTGCACGGGCGAGCAGCACGCGGCGCTTCATGCCGCCGGACAGGCGGCCGAACTCGGCCTCGCCGTCGAGGTCGAGCTTGGTCAGGGTTTCGCTGACGCGCTGGTCCAGGCCCCAGCCGTTGGCGGCATCGATCTTGGCCTGCACATTGCCGAGGGCTTCGCCATCGAACACCTCGGCATGGCTGAGGTGGTGGAATTCGGCCAGCCACTGGCCCAGTTCGCCGAGGCCATCGGCGACGACGTCGAACACCGAGCCGGCGGCGCCGTGAGGCACCTCCTGCTCCAGGCGGGTGACGCGCACGCCCTGCTGCACGCGTACTTCACCGTCATCGGGCTTGTGGTCGCCGGACAGCAGCTTGAGCAGGGTGGATTTGCCGGCGCCGTTGCGGCCGATCAGGGCGATGCGTTCGCCCGGCTCGATCGACAGTTCGGCCTTTTCCAGCAACAACGGGCCGCCGACGCTGAAGTCGACGTTCTGCAGAGTAATCAGAGGCATCCGCATATTGTACGGGTTGGGGGCGTCGGCCGGGTTGCACCCGGCACCCGCAGAGGCAACGGCCGCAGCCAAAGCAACGTCAAAAGCTGGTTTCCTGTGGGATGGCGGGATGGGTCCGGTTGCGGGGGACGCTGCAAGTACGTCCATGTAAGCTCGGTCGCCGCATCCATGCGGCTCACGCCCCCGCAACCGGACCCACCCCGCCTTCGACAATTTCCTGCGATCTGCCGTGACGGCATTCTGCTCTGGTGGGTGTCGACCTTGGTCGACACATGGGAATCTGATGAATTACCCCACCTCCCCCAACAACGCCTGCAGGCCCGGCAGCCAGTGCTTGCCGGGGTGGCGCACCAGCCACAGGGTGCGCTGCAGGTCGGGCAGCGGGGTCTCGAGCACGCGCAGGCGGCCGAGGGCCAAGGGTTCTTCCAGCGCGTGGCGCGACAGACAGGCCAGGCCGAGGCCGGCGATCGCGGCCTGCTTGATCGCTTCGGTATTGCCCAGCTGCAGGGTCTGGGCGAAGCCACGCAGATGCGGCAACAACGCCTGCTCCACCGCCTCGCGGGTGCCGGAGCCGGGCTCACGCAGCAGCCAGCGGGCGCGGCGCAGTTCATCCAGTGACCAGCGCGCGGGGGCATCGGCGGCAGCGACGATCACCAGCGGATCCTGCTGCCAGGCCGCGACCTGCAGGCCACGTTCGTGGCAGGGGCCTTCAATCAGGCCGGCGTCGACGTCCAAGCGCTGCACGGCGGCGACAACGCCGGCACTGTTGTCGATGCGCAGATCAACCTCGGCCTGCGGCGCCTGGCGCAGCAGCTCGGCGATGCGCGGTGGCAGCAGGTAGTTGCCGATGGTGGTACTGGCCGCCAGTACCAGCCGCAGCGGTGCGCCCTGCGCCGGGTCGCCGCCTGCGGCCAGCTGCCGCTCCAGGTCGGCGGCGTTGACCAGCAGCGTGCGGGCAGGCTCCAGCAGCGCGCGGCCGTGCCCGTTCAGCGCCAGGCGGCGGCCGATGCGGTCGAACAGCGGGGTCCCGAAGTGTGCCTCCAGCTCCTGCAGGGCGGCGCTGCTGGCCGACTGCGAAAGCGCGATGGCCTGGCCCGCAGCGGTGGTGCTGCCGTGATCGGCGATGGCGACGAAGACCTGCAGCTGGCGCAAGGTCAGGCGCATGGCGCTTACCTTCTAGATGGGTAGGTTTCACCCATATTATTCGTTTTACAGGTCATCGTCTGAGGCGCACGCTTGCCCCATCCCTCCAGCCCTGCCCCTGCCATGAACGCCCCCGCCCTCTCCCCCTGGTCCCTGCCCGCCCTGCGCCAGCGCTGGCAGCCGCGCCTGCCCGGCCTGCTGCTGGTCGGCCTGGTCGCGGCGGCGTCGCTGTACCTGGCCGAGCTGCCCTGGCTGCAGGCGCATGGCCTGAGCGCACTGACCGTGGCCATCGTGGCCGGCATCGTGGTCGGCAACACCTTCTATCCGCGGCTGGCACCGAGCAGCGCGGCCGGTGTTGGTTTCTCCAAGCACTGGCTGCTGCGCGCCGGCATCGTGCTGTACGGCCTGCGCCTGACCTTCCAGGACATCGGACATGTCGGTGTCAGCGGCGTGCTGATGGACGTGCTGGTGGTTGCCAGCACCTTCGGCCTGGCCTGCTGGCTGGGCGTGCGCGTGTTCAAGATGGAACGCGAGGCTGCGATGCTGATCGGCGCCGGCAGCGCAATCTGCGGCGCAGCGGCCGTGATGGCCGCCGAACCGGTGGTGCGTGGCCGTGCGGCGCAGGTGACGGTGGCGGTCTCTACGGTGGTGGTGTTCGGCACGCTGGCGATGTTCCTGTATCCGGCGTTGTACGCGCTGGTGCAATCGCACGGCTGGCTGGCGATGGACGCGCGGCAGTACGGCCTGTTCACCGGTGCGACGGTGCACGAAGTGGCGCAGGTGGTGGCCGCCGGCCGTGCGGTGAACGAAGCCGCCGCCGATACCGCGGTGATCACCAAGATGGTGCGGGTGATGCTGCTGGCGCCGTTCCTGATCGCGTTGTCGCTGTGGCTGGCGCGTAGCGGCAAGGCCAGCGCCAACGGCAACAAGGCGCGCATCGTGGTGCCGTGGTTCGCGTTCGGTTTCGTGGCGGTGGCCGGGTTCAACTCGCTGCATCTGCTGCCGGCCGGCCTGCAGGCGGGGCTGGTGCAGCTGGACACCGTACTGCTGGCGATGGCGATGGCCGCGCTGGGCCTGACCACCCACGTCTCGGCGCTGCGCCAGGCGGGCCTGAAGCCGCTGCTGCTGGCGCTGATCCTGTTCGCCTGGCTGCTGTTCGGTGGCCTGGCGATTCACCAGGGCGTGCTGGCGGTGCTGGGCTGAGGGCAGTGCCGACCAACGGTCGGCACCCACCCGTAGATCCACGCCATGCGTGGATGAAGGCCCCGGAGCAGGACCGGCCGCGCAGGCAGGTACAATGCGCCATGACTGACTTCTCGACCCTGCCGCTGAGCCCGGCCCTGCAGCCCGGCCTGGATGCCCTCGGCTACACCACTCTCACCCCCGTGCAGGCGCAGAGCCTGCCGGCCATCCTCGATGGCCGCGATGTGATCGCACAGGCGCCGACCGGCAGCGGCAAGACCGCCGCCTTCGGCCTGGGCCTGCTGCAGTCCATCGACCCCAGCCTGATCCGCGTGCAGGCGTTGGTGCTGTGCCCGACCCGCGAACTGGCCGACCAGGTCGGCAAGCAGATCCGCAAGCTGGCCACCGGCATCCCCAACCTGAAGCTGTTGCTGCTGGTGGGCGGCGTGCCGCTCGGCCCACAGCTGGCATCCCTGGAAGGCCATGACCCGCACGTGGTGGTCGGTACCCCCGGCCGCGTGCAGGAACTGGCGCGCAAGCGCGCGCTGAATCTTGGCGCGGTGCGCACGCTGGTACTTGATGAGGCCGACCGCATGCTCGACATGGGCTTCGAGGAGCCGATCCGCGAGATCGCCGGCCGCACCCACAAGGACCGCCAGAGCCTGCTGTTCTCCGCCACCTTCCCCGACAGCATCCGCGCCATGGCGCGTGACCTGCTGCGCGATGCGGTGGAAGTGACCGTGGAAGGCGCCGACCAGGCACCGGCCATCCGCCACATGTTCTGCGAAGTGGAACCGGCGCACCGCCAGAAGGCGCTGGCCGGCCTGCTGCTGAAGTACACGCCGGAATCGGCGGTGGTGTTCTGCAACACCCGCAAGGACGTGGACGAAGTGGCGAACTCGCTGCAGCAGTTCGGCTTCTCCGCACTCGCCCTGCACGGCGACATGGAGCAGCGCGACCGCGAGGAAGTCTTGCTGTTGCTGGCCAACCGCAGCTGCAACGTACTGGTCGCCAGCGACGTGGCCGCACGTGGCCTGGACGTGGAAGAACTGGCCGCGGTGATCAACTACGAGTTGCCGACCGACGTGGAGAGCTACCAGCACCGCGTGGGCCGTACCGGCCGTGCCGGTGCCAGTGGCCTGGCGATCAGCCTGGTGGCCGGCCGCGAAAAGACCCGCGCCGAAGCCATCGAAGCGCAGATGGGGCAACCGCTGGATTGGCAGAAGACGCCGTTGGCGACCGCGCGCCCGGCCGAGCTGCCGCAGGCCGCGATGCGCACGCTGCGCATCGACGGTGGCAAGACCGACAAGCTGCGCCCGGGCGACATCCTCGGTGCACTGACCGGCGACGCCGGCCTGTCGAGCAAGTTCATCGGCAAGATCGCGATCTTCCCGACCCGTTCCTACGTGGCGATCGCGCGTGAGCAGGCCAACAAGGCCGTGGCAAAGCTGGAAGCCGGCAAGATCAAGGGCCGTCGCTTCCGCGTGCGGATGATGTGATTGGCAAGGTGGTCGCCGGGCATGGCCCGGCGCTACCTGCATGCCGTGTGTAGCGCCGGGCCACGCCCGGCGACAGACTCAGAACACCAGTTCGGTGTGCAGCGGCAGGTCCGCTTCCCAGCGCGCACGGCCGCCAAGGCCGTCGAGTTCGACCAGTACACCGGCGCCGACCACGTCAACGCCCAGGCGGCGCACCAGCGACAAGGCAGCGACCAGCGTGCCGCCGGTGGCCAGCACGTCATCGATGATCGCCACGCGCGCGCCGGCCGGCAGCGCATCGGCATGCACTTCGATGCAGTCGCTGCGGTATTCCAGCGTGTATTCCTCGCGCAGCACCTGGCCAGGCAGCTTGCCCGGCTTGCGCACCGGCACGAAGCCCACGCCCAGCTCCAGCGCCATCGCGGCGCCAAGGATGAAGCCACGCGATTCGATGCCCACCACCGCGTCCAGCTTCTGGTCGCGCCAACGGTCGGCCATCGCGGTGATGGCACCGCGGAAGTCCTCGCCGTGGGCGAGCAGCGGCATGATGTCCTTGAAGAGGATGCCGGGCTTGGGGAAGTCGGCGATGTCGCGCAGGCGGGAGGCCCACTGCGGAGCGACGAGGGCGTCGGTCATGTCACGTTGGCTATCTGATGGCGGCATAGGGTACCTGTTCCGGGCGCCGGCTGCCTGTTGGGGGTGTTCGGCAGGGCTGCGCCCGGCACCTGCAGAGGCCACCGCGCAAGCAAAAGCGAAAGCAAAAGCCGCATTCCGAGGGATGGCGGGGTGGGTCCGGTTGCGGGGGCCGCTGCAAGTACATCCATGTAAGCTCGGTCGCCGCATCCATGCGGCTCACGCCCCCGCAACCGGACCCACCCCGCCTTCGACAGGTTCCTGCGATCTGTCGTAGATCCACGCCATGCGTGGATGAATCTCCGTCGAAATCGAATATTTCGAGAATTGAACGAAGAGCATCCACGCATGGCGTGGATCTACCGTGTCGACCAAGGTCGACACCTTCCCACAGCAGCGGGAATCTGTCGGAGGTGGGGCGGTGTGGGGCTGCAGGACCGTTGGCGCCATGGATGGCGCCATCGAGCCCCCAGGGACGGGTTTACGGCGTGTCCTGCAGCCCCACACCGCCCCGCCAGACCATCAGCAATCCAGAGCCGCTTTGGCTTCGGCTGTTGCCTCTGCGGGTGCAGGGCGCAGCCCTGCCGAACCCCACTCTCAGGAACTGCAGGACAGCATCGAGCAGCCGGCGCGGTTGTCGGCCCAGGCCGGGCGCTTGCCGGCAAAGTGCTCGAGCCCGGCACGCTCGGTGTATGGATCACGCAGTACATCCTGCAACGCATGAACACCGCCGAGGTCGCCCTGTTCGGCGCGATCGATGGCCTCCTGCGCCAGCCAGTTGCGCAGCACGTACAGCGGATTGGCCGCGGCCATCTTCGCCGTGCGCTCGCTGGCCGACAGCGGATCCACGCGCAGCCGCGCTGCGTAATCCTGCAGCCACTGCTGCAACGGTGCCTGCACCGACTGCTGGCGTGCCTCGTCGTAGTACACCGCGTCCAGCACCGTTGCGTCCGGTGCCGCTGGATCGATGCGCATCAGCGCGCGCCAGGCCAGGGTCATGTCCATCGCGCCGTCCTGCATCAGCTGCTGCCAGCGCAGGTAGAGCTGCAGGTCTTCATCATCCGCCGCAGCCAGGCCGAGCTTGGCTGCGGCATCGCGACGGGTGCAGGCGACGAACGTGGACTGGTACGCGGCCAATCCTGCCTGCAACGGTTCGACATCGGCAAACAACGGTGACAACGCCTGTGCCAATCGGCTCAGGTTCCAGTACGCCACCTGCGGCTGTGTACCGAAGCGATAGCGCCGGCCTTGGGCATCGGTGGTGTTCGGTGTCCAGTCCGGATCGAAGTCCTCGACCCAGCCATAGGGGCCGTAGTCCAACGTCAGGCCGAGCACGGACAGGTTGTCGGTGTTCATCACGCCATGCACGAAGCCGACGCGCATCCAGTGCGCGATCATCTCGGCGGTGCGCACCGCGATCTGCGCAAACCAGTCGCCGTACAGCGCCTCACCCTGCCCTTCGAGCTCCGGGAAGTCGCGGGCGATGCAGGCGTCGACCAACTGCTGAAGCAGCGCGGTTTCGCCGCGTGACGCTGGCAACTCGAATGAACCAAAGCGCAGGAACGAGGGCGATACCCGGCAAACGATCGCGCCGGGCTCGGCACGCGGGTGGCCGTCATAGAACATGTCGCGCACCACGTCTTCGCCGGTGCCGACCAGCGACAGCGTACGCGTGGTCGGCACGCCCAGGTGATGCATCGCTTCGCTGCACAGGAATTCGCGGATCGATGAGCGCAGCACTGCGCGACCATCGGCGCCACGCGAATACGGCGTGGGGCCCGCCCCCTTCAGCTGCAGCTCCCAATGACGGCCATCGGGTGCGACCAGTTCGCCCAGCGAGATCGCGCGGCCGTCGCCGAGCTGCCCGGCCCATTGGCCGAACTGATGGCCGCCGTAATTGGCTGCCCACGGCTGCATGCCGGCGTACAGCGCGTTGCCGCCGAACACACGCGCAAAGCCTTCGCTCTCGACCTCGGTGGTGTCGAAGCCGAGCATCGTGGCAACGTCCGGCGACCAGGCCAGCAGCGTGGGGGCTGCCACCGGCGTCGGCATCACCGGCGACCAGGCGGCGCCCAGTACTTCGCGGCGGCGCGGGCCGGATTCTGAATCACCCGGCAGGGCATGCAGCAGGCGGTTGTCGAAACGGGGGCTGTCGGTATCCATGGCGTTGAAGATGGGGGCGACCGCCGCCCTCCTCAATTGCCGCTGAGCGCCTGCAGATGCCCGCCGTGGGCTTCGGCGCGCTGGTAGGCCGGCCGCTCGCTGATGCGCTTGAGGAAGCCACGCAGCGCCGGCTTGTCGTCGAGGCCACCACCCCGTGCGGCCGCGGCCTGGATCGGGAAGCTCATCTGGATGTCGGCTGCGCTGAACCGCTCACCCGCGAACCACGGGCTTTCGGCCAGGCGGCGCTCCATCCAGTCCAGGTGCAGGCGCCGCTGCGGACCGATGAAGCCGCGCTCGGCCTTGTCGGCGATGCTGCGCGCGATCGGGCGCGCGAAGAACGGCATCGGCGCGTTGCGGATGCGGCCCATCACCAGGGTCAGCAGCAGCGGCGGCATCGCCGAGCCTTCGGCGTAGTGCAGCCAATAGCGGTAGGCGATGCGCTCTGCGCCATCGGCCGGCATCGGTGACGGCGACAGCTGGCGCTGGGTGTCATAGCGATCCGCGAGGTAGTCGAGGATGGCACCGGACTCGGCCAGCACCAGTTCGCCATCCTGCAGCACCGGCGACTTGCCCAGCGGATGCACGTTGCGAAGCTCCGCCGGTGCCAGCAGCGTCTTGGGATCGCGCGGATAGCGGCGAAGCTCGTAGTCCAGCCCCAGCTCCTCCAGCATCCACAGCACGCGCAGGGAACGGGAGTTTTCCAGATGGTGGACGATGCGCATGGGGACGATCCTTGGGGAAGCCCACATCGTACCGTGATGGCTGCATGCCCCATGTAGAGTCGAGCCATGCTCGACTGCCTTTGAGAGCAGTCGAGCATGGCTCGACGCTACAGAACAGCGGGCAACAAAAAACGCCGGAAGCTTTCGCTTCCGGCGTTCTGGCTACCAAACGGTAGCAGACGGATTAGACCGCCTGCACCTGGTCAGCCTGCATACCCTTCTGACCCTGGACGGCGATGAAGGTAACCTTCTGGCCTTCCTGCAGGGTCTTGAAGCCGGTGCCCTGGATGGCACGGAAGTGCACAAACAGGTCCGGGCCGCTTTCCGGGGTGATGAAGCCGAAGCCCTTGGCGTCGTTGAACCACTTGACGGTGCCGGTCTGACGATCAGACATTTGACTAACTCCTGAAACACATGTTGAAAAAATCGCAGCCACCGGGTATCGGGGCCGAGACTGAGTTGCAGGCGTTGGTAAAGCGGATCGATGAGCGGATCGTGAGATCAACTGCACCAGGCCACGATTCACGGTGACCCTAGCAAACACAGTGGGACGAACGATACGCGTGTTTTCTGCAAAAAGCGATAGCCCGGACGTTCATGGGCAGACCCCGCCCGCTAGGCGTGGCAAGGGCTGGCAGCCGATCAGGGCTAAACCCGAGTCCCCATTCAGGTTTTTCCTACCCTACACTGGGTAAATGACTGAAGCTGAAACCCAAGCTGAACCCGCCCCCCCGCGCATCTGGGTGGACGCGGATGCCTGCCCCACCGTCATTCGCGACATCCTGTTCCGGGCCGCTGAACGGGTCGGGATCGAGCTGACTCTGGTCGCCAACCAGTGGATCCGCACACCGCCATCGCGCTGGCTGCGCTCGATCCAGGTGCCGCAGGGCCTGGACGTGGCCGACAGTGCCATCGTCGAACGGGTGGCTGCCGGCGACCTGGTAGTCACCCAGGACATCCCGCTGGCCGCACTGGTGCTGGAGAAGAAGGCCGTGGCGCTGAACCCGCGCGGCCAGCTGTACACGCCGAACAACATGGCCGAGCGCCTGTCGATGCGCAATTTCATGGAGGAGCTGCGCGGCGCCGGGGTGCAGACCGGAGGACCGCCTCCGCTGGGACCGCGCGACCGGCAGCTGTTCGCCGCCGAGCTGGACCGCTGGCTGGCGCGGCGCCCGGCCCGCTGACCCGCGCTAGCCGCCCTGGTCCATTCGGCGCAGGCGCCGTTGGCTGCTGAACCGCCGCGGCTCCCCGGTGAGTGGGTCATCGAAGGCCAGCGCCTGTGCCAGCAGCTGCAGCGGTGGCTCGGCGCTGCCCTCCGGCCGCGACTGCAGCTGCGGGTAAAGGTCATCGCCCTCGATCGGCGCGCCCAGCGCGGCCATGTGTACGCGCAACTGGTGCTTGCGGCCGGTTTCCGGCTTCAACCGGTAGCGCCAGATCGGCCCCTCGGCCTCGATCGGCTCGATCAGGCTGCGCGCATTGGGCTCGCCCGGCACTTCGGCCATGCGGAAGAACGGCTCGCCCGGCGCGAGCCGGCTGTGCCGCCGCAGCGGGAACGCCAGTCCGGGCAGCGCCGGTGCCAGCGCCTCATAGGTCTTTTCAATGCGGCGCTCGCGGAACAACCGCTGGTAGGCATCGCGCGTAGCCGCCTGCGTCGAGAACAGCACCAGGCCAGCGGTCAGCCTGTCCAGCCGATGCAGCGGTACCAGCCCGGTATTGCCCGTGCGTGCGATCAGGCGCGCCAGCAGGGTTTCGCGCACGTAGCTGCCGGCCGGCGTCACTGGCAGGAAGTGCGGCTTGTCGGCCACCAGCAGGTGCTCATCCAGGTGCAGGATGGTCTCGGCGAAGGGAATCACCGGCTCGTCGGCCACCTCGCGGAAGTACTGGATCTCCAGCCCCGCCTGCCAGGGCATGTCCGGCGACAGCGCCCTGCCCTGCACGTCCTGCACGCGGCCACGCGCGAAGCGATCCTGCCACTGCGCACGGTCGATGCGCGGGAAACGTGCGCACAGGCCTTCGAGCAGGCTGGGCCAGTGGCCGGGTGGCAGCTGCAGACGGCTGGGCAGGGTCATCGGATCCATTCCTGCGGCGGGGAAAGCGTGCAAGCGTGCCACGTTGACGTCCGGCAGACAGCCCCGCAACGGACACCCCAGGAGCAAACCTCTATCATTGTCGTCTTTAGTCCACGGATCCCCCATGGCTCTTACCGCCACCATCCGCAAGGCCGAACTGCAGATCAGCGACATGGATCGCGGTTACTACGCGACCCATAACCTGACCCTGGCCCAGCACCCGTCCGAGACCGACGAACGATTGATGGTGCGCCTGCTCGCCTTCGCGCTCAATGCGGGAGACCGCCTGGAGTTCGGCCGTGGCCTGAGCACCGACGATGAGCCGGACCTGTGGGAACACGACTACACCGGCGACATCCTGCAGTGGATCGACCTGGGTCATCCCGACGAATCCCGCATCCGCAAGGCCAGCAACCGCAGCCGCCAGGTGCAGGTGATCAATTACGGCGGCAACGCCTCGGACATCTGGTGGGGCAAGCAGGGCAAGGGCCTGGCGCGCTTCGACAACCTGTCGGTGGTTGATCTGGACGGTGAATTCGTCGAACGCTGGGGCCAGCAGGTCCAGCGCGCGATGCGCTGGAGCGTGCTGATCCAGGACGGTGAAGTGCAGCTGCTCAACGATCAGATGCAGCTCGACGTGATCCCGAACTGGCGCAAGCGCGCCAAGGCATGAGCACGATCCGCTGCGACGTGGTGGTCATCGGCGCCGGCGCGGCCGGGCTGATGACCGCGATCACGGCTGGCCAGCGCGGCCGCCAGGTGCAGGTGATCGACCATGCCAACAAGGTCGGCAAGAAGATCCTGATGTCCGGCGGTGGCCGCTGCAACTTCACCAACACCGGCACCACCCCGGCCAACTTCCTGTCGGCCAACCCGCACTTCTGCAAGTCGGCGCTGGCGCGCTACACGCCCTGGCACTTCATCGAGCTGGTCAGCAAGCACGGCATCGCCTATCACGAAAAAGAGCTGGGCCAGCTGTTCTGCGACGTCTCGTCCAAGCAGATCGTGAAGATGCTGGTGGACGAATGCCAGGCCGCGGGCGCGCGGATCCGCACCGACTGTGCCGTGCAGCGCATCGAGCACTGCAGCGATGGCTTCCGCCTGCACACCACGCATGGCTTGTTCCATTGCGCCTCGCTGGTGGTGGCCACTGGCGGCCTGTCGATTCCGAGCATGGGCGCGACCGGCTTCGGCTACGAGATCGCGCGCCAGTTCGGCCACCAGGTGCTGCCAACCCGCGCAGGCCTGGTGCCGCTGACGCTCAGCGGCAAGCACCAGGAGCGGCTGGCCGATCTGAGTGGTGTCGCCCTGCCGATCGAGGCACGTTGCAACGGCAAGCGCTTCCAGAACTTCATGCTGCTGACCCATCGCGGCGTGAGCGGCCCGGCGATCCTGCAGATCTCCTCGTTCTGGCAACCCGGCGATGCGCTGGAGCTGGACCTGCTGCCCGGCCAGGATGCTGGCGAGTGGCTGCGCCAGATGAAGCGCGAGCGCCCGGCCGCCGAGCTGCGCACGGTACTGGGTGAGGTGCTGCCCAAGCGACTGGCGCAGCGCCTGTGCGAGCACTGGCTGCCCGACCGGCCCGTGCGCCAGCTGGACGAGCCGGTGCTGCGCCAGGCCGCGCAGCTGCTGGGCGCGTTCCCGCTGGTGGCCAGCGGCACCGAGGGTTACCGCACTGCCGAAGTCACCTTGGGCGGCGTGGATACCGCCGAGGTCTCGTCCTCGACGATGGAATCCAAGCGCGTGCCGGGCCTGCATTTCGTTGGCGAGGTGCTGGACGTGACCGGCTGGCTGGGTGGTTACAACTTCCAGTGGGCCTGGGCCAGCGGCCACGCGGCCGGTGGCGTGGTGTGAACCAGATCGCCGTTCGATGCGCGCAAGGGGTGCGCGCATGGACGGTTCGCCGCGCATCGTGTATCTAGATTCGCAGATTGGGGACCAGTGCATGCAGAACGCGAACGACATCACCATCCGCCTGCTGATCGTCGATGACAGCGGCGAAAACGCCGAAGCCATTGTCAGCACCCTGCGCAACAGCGGCATCGCGGTACGCCCGTGGAGGCCGCAGGATACGGCCGAGCTGTCCCAGGTGCTGTCCAGCCAGGCCATCGACCTGGTGCTGGCGTCGCCCTCGCAGGGCATACCGCTGCCGCTGGTGGCCCAGCACATCGCCGCCAGTGGCAAGGACATCCCGCTGGTACTGCTGGCCGAGCGCATCGACGAGGACGAGCTGGTGCAGGCCAGCAGCCACGGCATCCGTGCCCTCGCCCTGCGCCAGCGCTCCGAACATCTGTTGGCCGTGGTCCGCGACCAATGGGTGGACCTGCAGGCCCGTCGCGGCCTGCGCCGCATCGAGGCGCAGATGCGTGAGACCGAGCGCCGCTGCGATGCGCTGATCGCCTCCTCGCGCGACCCCATCGCCTACGTGCATGAAGGCATGCACATCCGCGCCAACGACGCCTACCTGGAGATGTTCGGCTACGAGCACTTCGACGACATCGAAGGCATTTCGCTGCTGGACATGGTCGCAGCCCAGCACGTGGAGGGCTTCAAGCAGCTGCTGAAGGGCCTCAGCCGTGGCGAGGCGCCGCCACCGCAGTACCAGCTCGATGCCCGCCATGAGGATGGCAGCACGTTCGCGGCAACCATGGAATTCACCGCGGCCACCTACGAAGGCGAATCCTGCCTGCAGGTGGTGCTTCGCCGCCGCATGGAATTCGATCCGGAGCTGGCCCGCGAAGTGGAGGACCTGCGCCAGCGCGACCAGGTCACGGGCCTGCTCAACCGCCCGACCTTCATGCTGCAGCTGGAAAGCGCGGTGGCCCAGGCCGGCCGCAGCGAAGGCCAGTTCGGCCTGCTGCTGATCGAGCCGGACCACTATGCGCGCCTGTTGCCGGACATCGGCCTGGCATCGGCCGACACCCTGATCGGCGCCCTGGCCGCCCTGCTGGCCGAGGTGGTCGGCCAGCAGGCCCAGCTGGCCCGCTTCGGCGAACACAATTTCGCCGTGCTGCAGGCCGGGCCCTACGCACAGACCGTGGCACTGGCCGAGCGCATCCGCGAAGCATATGCAGCGCATGTGTTCAGCATCGGTGCGCGCTCGGCCACGGTGACGGTCAGCATCGGTGGCGTACAGGTGGGCGAGAAGATCGCCAGCATCGGCCAGGTGCTCGCACGCGCCAGCGAGTGCACGCATGCCGCCGCCGAACTGGGCAATACCTGCCGCATCTTCGACCCGGCCGCGGCCGACCGCGTCGAGGAAGAGCGCGTGCTGCGCTGGGTCACCCGTATCCGTGAAGCACTGGCCGGCGACGGCTTCCAGCTGCACTACCAGCCGGTGCTGAACCTGCAGGGCGAGCCGCTGGAGCTGTACGAGGCCTACCTGCGCCTGGAGCACAATGGCGAACTGCTGAGCCCGACCGCGTTCCTGGGCATCGCCGAGGAGTACGGCCTGCTGGCGGAGATCAACCGCTGGGTGGTTTCACAGGCGATCGCAGTGCTCGGCCAGCGCGCCCGCGAGGGCCATGCCACCCAGGTGCTGGTGAAAGTGACGCCGGAGTCGTTCGACGACCCGCAGATGATCGCCACCCTGCGGCGCGAACTGCAGGCGCAGGGTGTACCCGGTGAACGACTGTGGCTGCATGCGCCGGAAGCGAAGGTGTTCACCCACCTGCGCAGTGCGCAGCAGTTCCTTGCCGAAGTAGCACCGCTGGGCTGCCGCATCGGCCTGGAACAGTTTGGTTCGGGATTGGACTCGTTCCAGCTGCTGGCCCACTTCCAGCCGCAGTTCCTCAAGCTGGACCGCGGTTTCACCAGCGACCTGGCGGCCACCCGCGAGAACATCGACCGTATCAGCCAGATCACCGCACGGGCGCAGGAAGCCGGCATCCGCACCATCGCCGAGTTCGTCAGCGATGCCAATTCGATGACCCTGCTGTTCAGTGCCGGCGTGGACTACGTGCAGGGCGACTTCGTCGGCCCGGCGCTGCCGGAGATGGGGTTCGAGTTCGGGTGATGCCCCTCTGTAGAGCCGAGCCATGCTCGGCTGCGGGACTCAAGCGACGAGCAGCCGAGCATGGCTCGGCTCTACACAAACAAAAAGGCCGGCTTTCGCCGGCCTTTTCATTGATCAGGTCATGTCGACCAGGTTGTCGATCTTCACGTCCGGGTTGACGTCGGCCTCGTAGTCGACACCCTCCACGCCAAAGCCGAACAGGCGCAGGAAGTCAGCCTTGTAGCCGGCCAGGTCGCTGATCTCGTACAGGTTCTCGTTGGTCACCTGCGGCCACAGCGCGACCACCTTGCCCTGCACGTCCGCCGCCATTTCCTTGTAGTCGGCACGCAGGCGGCCTTCCTCATCGACCAGCGCAACGGTGTGGCCCTCGCCATCGACCAGGTCGTGGCGCAGGCGATCGATCGCCACGCCGTCGGCCTTGCCGCCGTAGAGGATGTCGTACAGCACGTCGAGCTGCTCGATGCAGCCTTCGTGGGTGCCCTTTTCCTTCATCACCTTGAACAGCAGCGACAGGTACAGCGGCATGGTCGGAATGGCCGAGCTGGCCTGGGTGACCACGGCCTTCAGCACCGACACGCGCGCGTCGCCGCCGATTTTCGCCAGTTTTTCGCGCAGGCCCAGCACCTTGGTGTCCAGGTCCTTCTTGGCGGCGCCGATGGAACCGTTCCAGTAGATCGCCTGGGTGATCTCTTCGCCCACATAGGTGAAGGCGGTGGTGGTGCAGCCGTTGGCCAGCACGCCGGCATCGGCCAGCGCATCGATCCACATCTGCCAGTCCTCACCACCCATCACTGCAACGGTGCCGGCGATTTCTTCCGGGGTGGCAGGCTGCAGGTGGGTCTCGGTCAGCACTTCCTTGTCGGTATCCAGGCCACGCAGGGTGATCGGCTCACCGATCGGCTTCAGCGTGGAGCTGATGATTTCACCGGTCTTCGGGTGCTTGCGGCGCGGCGCGGCCAGGCTGTAGACGACCTGGTCGACCTGGCCCAGATCGGCCTTGATCATCTCGATGGTCCTGGCCTTCACTTCATCGGAGAAGGCGTCGCCGTTGATGCTCTTGGCGTACAGGCCGGCTTCGTCGGCGAACTTGTGGAACGCGGCCGAGTTGTACCAGCCGGCGGTGCCTGGCTTGGATTCGGTGCCCGGTCGCTCGAAGAAGATGCCCAGGGTTGCGGCACCGCTGCCGAACGCGGCGGTGATGCGCGCGGCCAGTCCGTAACCGGTGGAGGCACCGATGACCAGCACGCGCTTGGGGCCGTTCTGGATGGGCGGACGCGCGCGGATGTAGTCGATCTGCTGTTTGACCGCGGCTTCGCAGCCGGTCGGGTGGGTGGTGACGCAGATGAAGCCGCGGACGCGCGGTTTGATGACCATGGATACCTCGGGTTGGCAGATGCGGCGCACGGGGCGCTCAGCAGGAATACGGGCGCGCGCCTGCGCGCGCGAACCGCAGGATCGTAGTGCGCGGGGGCCGAATGCACAACCGACGCTGGCGTAGGGTGGTGTTTGTTTTGCAGGGTTGCACCCTGCACCCGCAGAGGCAACGGCCGGAGCCGAGGCAACAGCCAAAGCCGGTTCCTGAGGGATGGCGGGGTGGGTCCAGTGGCAGGGGACGCCGTGAACCCATCCATGGGGGCTTGGTCGCCGCATCCATGCGGCTCACACCCCTGCCACTGGACCCACCCCGCCTTCGACAGTTTTCCGCGATCTGTCGGAACAGCTCTTGGGGTCAGATCCGTTTTCCGGAGGAAAACGGATCTGACCCCATCTTGATTGCTCGATATCTGACAGATGTGTCGACCAAGGTCGACACCCACCAACAGCCGCAGGAATCTGTCAACGGTGGGGCGGTGTCGGAGTGCGGGGTGTCAGCCGCATGGGCCCGAGGCATGCCTCGGGCGGGTTGGGCAGGACGCCCAACCCCGGTCTTGCCGTGTGCGCAGGACTGCGCACACGAGCAAGCGGCTGCCAAGCCCCCATGGACGGGTTTACGGCGTCCCCGCACTCCGACACCGCCCCGCCATCCCAAGGAATGCACGCTGTTGATGTTGCCGTTGCTATTGCTGTTGCCTCGGCGGGTGCAGGGCGCAGCCCTGCCAACAAAAAACCCCGCTTGCGCGGGGTTCTCTATGTGCTGCATGCAGCAGGCAATTACGGGCGACGGGCCAGGGCCTCGACGTCCTTTGCCTTCGGCAGCAGATCCTGCTTGCTCACGCGCAGGAAGCCAATCGTCAGCATCGGCACCGCCACCAGGATCGAGGACAGCACCACGATCACCGCACCGATCATGTGCGTCTCGGCCAGGCCTTCCATCGAGCTGCCGCCGTACATGTACAGCGCCAGTGCCGACAGGAAGAACATCACCGCGGTGATCACCGTACGCGACAGCGTCTGGTTGATCGAACGGTTCAGCACCTCCATCGAGTCCACGCGCAGGCTGCGGAAGTTCTCGCGGACGCGGTCGAAGACCACGATGATGTCGTTGATCGCAAAGCCCATCACCGACAGCAGGCCGGCCAGCACGGTCAGGTCGAACTCACGGCCCAGCAGGGACACGTAAGCCACCGTCACGATCAGGTCGAACATCGCCACGATGCTGGCGGTGACCGCGAACTTCCATTCGAAGCGCACCGCGATGTAGATCAGGAAGCCGGCCAGCATGAAGATGGTGGCGTACAGGCCATTCATCGCCAGGTCCTTGCCGATCTGCGGACCCACGAACTCGTTGCGCAGCACGGTGGCCTGGTTGTCGGCCGAAGACAGCGCCTTCACCACTGCGGCGGCAGTGGCCTTGTCCTCGGCGGCGGCGTCACCGGTACCCGGCGCATGCTCACCGTGCGGGGCCAGGCGGATCAGCAGGTCGGTGTTGCCACCGACGCTCTGTACCTGGGCGCCTTCGAAGCCATTCTGCTCGAGCTTGTTGCGGACCTGCTCGACGTCCACCGCTTTGTCGAAGCGGGCTTCGATCAGGGTGCCGCCGGTGAAGTCCAGCGCGTAGTTGAAGCCCTTGATGCCGATGATGGCAATCGAGGCCAGGAACACCACGATGGTGACTGCCATGGCGACATGGCGCCAGCGCATGAAGTCGATCTTGGTGTCGTTCGGGAGGATGTGCAGCGGAAACAGTTTCATTGTGCGTGTCGTCCCGTCAGATGGCCACGTTCTGGAGCTTCTTGCGACGGCCGTAGATCAGCGTCGCCAGCGCACGCGACACGGTGATCGCGGTGAACATGGAGGCGAAAATACCGATGATCATGGTCAGCGCGAAGCCCTTCAGCGGACCGGTACCGAATGCGAACAGCGCCACACCGACGATCAGGCCGGTCAGGTTGGCGTCGAGGATGGTGCCCGAGGCACGCTCGTAGCCGGTCACGATCGCGGTCTTGCCCGGCACGCCGGCACGCAGCTCTTCACGGATACGCTCGTTGATCAGCACGTTGGCATCCACCGACAAGCCCACCGACAACGCCAGGCCGGCGAAACCCGGCAGGGTCATGGTGGCGCCGAACAGCGACATCACCGCCACTACGATCAGCAGGTTGAACAGCATCGCTGCCGAGGTGATCACACCGAACATGCGGTAGTACACGCTGAAGAACACCAGGGTGAACAGGAACGCGAACACCACCGCGCGCATGCCGTTCTTGACGTTCTCGGCGCCCAGGCTCGGGCCGACCACGCGCTCTTCGACGAAGTCCATCGGTGCGGCCAGCGAGCCCGACTTCAGCAGCTTGGCCAAGTCATCGGCTTCCTTCTTCTGCAGGCCGGTGGTCTGGAAGTTCTTGCCGAACACGCCGTTGATGTTGGCCACCGAGATCACTTCCTCGTTGACCTTGAAACCACGCACTTCCTGGCCGTCAACCATGGTCACGGTCGGCACGCGTTCGGTGTATACCACCGCCATCGGCTTGTTCACGTTGGCGCTGGTGAAATCGAACATGCGCTGGCCGCCGACGTTGTTCAGCGTCACGCTGACCGCCGGTGCACCGCTGTTGGAGTCGGTCACCGCCTGCGCGCCGACCATCTGGTCGCCGGTGACGATCACGCGCTTGTTCAGCAGGATCGGACCACCACCGTCACGGCGCTGGTAGACCTTCGCTTCCGGCGGGATGCGGCCGGAGTTGATGGCGTCCTGCGCATTGCCCTCGACCACCGCACGGTATTCCAGGGTGGCAGTGGCGCCGATCATGCGCTTGGCTTCGGCAGTGTCCTGCACGCCCGGCAGCTGCACGACCACGCGGTCGGCACCCTGGCGCTGGATGATCGGCTCGGCCACGCCGAGCTGGTTCACGCGGTTGCGCAGGGTGTTGATGTTCTGCTCGATGGCGCCATTGGCGATCTGCGCGATCTCGGTCTCCGGCACGGTGACCGTGATGCGGTTGCCGCTGACGTCGTAGCCGAGCGTCGGCTGCGCCTTGACCAGGGCCGTACGGGCACGCTGCGCGGCGTCATCACCGGCGGACGGGCTCAGGTTGGCCACGATGCTGTTGTCCGCGCGGCGCTCCACCGACTGGTACGCGATGCGCGCGTCACGCAGGGTGCTGCGCACGTCTTCGGTGTAGGCGTCCAGGCGCTTGTCCAGGGCGGCCTTCTGGTCGACCTGCAGCACGAAGTGCACGCCACCCTGCAGGTCCAGGCCCAGCACCATCGGGCGACCGCCGAGGTTGGCCAGCCAGTCCGGCACGGTCGAGGCCAGGTTCAGGGCCACGGTGTACTTCTCGCCGACGGTGTCACGCAGGGCGTCGCTGGCGGCGGACTGCGCCTTCAGGTCCGGCAGGCGGACGATCAGGCTCTCCCCTTCCTTCTCGGCACCGAGGGTGTCCACACCGGCCTTCTTCAGGTCGGCCAGCACACGGTCGCGCAGCGCGTCGTCGACCTGCCCGCCACGGTTGGCGGTGATCTGGACGGCCGGGTCCTTCTGGTAGATGTTGGGCAGCGCGTACAGCGCGCTGAGCGCCAGTACGATCAGGATGACGACGTACTTCCAGCGTGGAAATTCGAGCATTGCTTGGGTCCCGCGCGGCGCCATCCCCGGCGCCGCGGTTGTGCATCGGAAAGGGAGTGGCTTACTGGGCCGACTTCAGGGTACCGGCCGGCAGCACGTTGCCGACGGCGCCCTTCTGCACGCGGATGCGCACGTTGTCAGCCACTTCGATGGTGATGAAGTTGTCGCCGATGTCGGTGACGATGCCGGCGATGCCGCCGTTGGTCAGCACTTCGTCGCCACGCTTGATCTTCTCCAGCATGGCCTTGTGCTCCTTCTGCCGCTTCATCTGCGGGCGGATCATCAGGAAGTACATGATGGCGATCAGGATGACCGGGAACAGCAGCGTGGTCAGGCCCATGCCCTGCGGTTGGCCGCCGGCGGCCTGGGCGTGGGCGGCGGGAATCAGGAAGGCAAGCAGGTTCATCGTTGGTCCTTTGGTTGGGCGGCGCCCCGGCACCCATCAGGTGCCACGGTCGCGACCGCGGATCTGGGTCAGCCTTGAAGTATGCCACGGCCCCGGGCGTTCGTCCTTGGGCCGTTTGGCAGGGGGCGTCGGGGTTACAGGGGCGGCGCGACCGCCCCGCGTGCCGCGTAGAAAGACTCACGGAAGGCCAGGAAGGTTCCCGCCTCGATCGCCGCGCGGATGTCGGCCATCAGCTTTTCGTAATAGAACAGGTTGTGCAGGGTGCCCAGCATCGGCGCGAGCATCTCGTTGCAGCGGTCCAGGTGGCGCAGGTAGGAGCGGGTGTAGCCGCCGGTGCAGGCCACGCAGCCGCAGCCCGGCTCGATCGGGTCCATGTCCCGCGCGTACTGCGAATTTCGGATGCGGACGGTGCCGAACGATGTGAAATAGTGGCCGTTGCGCGCATTGCGGGTCGGCATCACGCAATCGAACATGTCCACGCCACGTGCGACACCCTCGACCAGGTCTTCCGGCCGGCCCACGCCCATCAGGTAGCGCGGACGGTCGCCGGGCAGCTCGGGGTCCAGGTGGTCGAGCATGGCATTGCGCTCGTGCTCCGGCTCACCCACGGCCAGGCCGCCGATGGCATAGCCGTCGAAGCCGATCGCCTGCAGGGCCTCGGCCGAGCGGCTGCGCAGGTCGGTGTGAACGCCGCCCTGGACGATGCCAAACAGAGCCGCGTCGTTGCCGAGTTCGTCATGCGCGTTGCGGCTGCGCTGGGCCCAGCGCAGGCTCAGCTCCATGGAACGGCGGGCAACGTCTTCGGTGGCCGGGTACGGGGTGCACTCGTCGAAGATCATCACCACGTCCGAATCGAGCACCTTCTGGATCTTCATGCTCTCTTCCGGGCCCAGGAACACGCGGGCACCGTCGGTGGGTGAGGCGAAGGTCACGCCCTGCTCAGTGATCTTGCGGCGGTGGGCCAGCGAGAACACCTGGAAGCCGCCGGAGTCGGTCAGGATCGGGCCATCCCAGCGGCAGAAGCCGTGCAGGCCGCCATGGTCGGCGATGATGTCCAGGCCCGGGCGCAGATACAGGTGGAAGGTGTTGCCGAGGATGATCTCGGCGCCCAGCGCGCGCACCTGGTCCGGCAGGATGCCCTTGACCGAGCCATAGGTACCCACCGGCATGAAAGCCGGCGTTTCCACCGTGCCACGCGGGAAGGTCAGGCGGCCACGGCGGGCACGGCCGTCGCGGGTCTGGAGCTGGAACTGCAGTCGGGACATGGAGCGGTCGTTCAGGCAAATAGTCGCCCATTGTCTCCCAAAACCGCCCTTCCTGCTCCGGTAGCGCCGGGCCATGCCCGGCGGAGCGGTTTGCCCGGGAGGGCCGGGGCTACCGGTTTCATCCACGCATGGCGTGGATCTGCCTGGGTAGTAGAGCCACGCCATGCGTGGCTTTCCTGGCCTGCAAGCACCGGCACGTGCGCACCAAGGTGCGCACCCACCAGAGGCAAGCAGAGGTCAGCCCCCTACCCCGCCTGCGGGAACAGCAGCATCGCGTCGCCGTAGCTGAAGAAGCGGTAGCGCTGCTCGATCGCGTGCTGGTAGGCCTCGAACACGCGCTCCTTGCCGGCAAACGCGGAGATCATCATCAGCAGCGTGCTTTCCGGCAGGTGGAAGTTGGTCAGCATCGCGTCGACGCTGCGGATGCGGTAGCCCGGGGTGATGAAGATCTGGGTCTCGCCGGCAAACGGCAGCAGCTCGCCATCGCGCATCGCGCTTTCCAGCGCACGCACCACGGTAGTGCCGACGCCGACCACCCGGCCGCCGGCGGCGCGCGTGCGCCGCACCTGCTGCACCAGTTCGGCGCCGACGTTCAGCCACTCACGGTGCATCACGTGGTCCTTCAGGTCATCGGCGCGCACCGGCTGGAAGGTGCCCGCGCCCACGTGCAGGGTGACGTGGCCGAACTCCACGCCCTTGTCCTTCAGCGCGGCCAGCAGCGGTTCGTCGAAGTGCAGGCCGGCGGTCGGTGCCGCCACCGCACCCACTTCGCGCGCGAACACGGTCTGGTAGCGCTCGCGGTCGTCCACGCCCGGTTCGCGCTGGATGTATGGCGGCAGTGGCAGGCGGCCGGCATGCAGCAGCCACTGCTCCAGCGACTCGGGTACATGGAACTGCAGCACGTAGAACTCGCCATCACGGCCCAGCACCTCGGCTTCGCCACCGGCGTCCAGGGCGATGCGACTGCCTGCCTTCGGCGACTTGCTCGCGCCGACCTGCGCACGGGCCTGCTGGCCGCCGAGCAGGCGCTCGATCAGGATCTCCACGCGGCCACCGCTGGCCTTCTGCCCGAACAGGCGCGCCGGGATCACCCGGGTGTCGTTGAACACCAGCAGGTCGCCCGGCTGCAGCAGCGACGGCAGGTCACGCACCTGCAGGTCGGTGAAGGCGGCCGGTGCGGGTGGCACCAGCATCAGGCGGCTGGCGGAACGTTCGGCCAAGGGAGCCTGCGCGATCAGTTCAGCCGGCAGGTCGTAATGGAAATCGGACTTCTTCAAGGCGGTAGGCGGCAACAGGTCGACAATGGCGCGCATTGTACGTCCAGCGTCTGCGAGCCGGCGCGCTTCGCGGCGAACGTCGCGCAAAATGCTGCTATGCAGCAGGTTTATGCGGGGTTATCGCGCAAAAAAACAAGTGCTAGCATCGAGCCGGAAGTCCGCTGCACGAGCCTGCCCCAAGCGCGCGTGATGACGCGCGTTTTGCTTTTGAAGACCCGTGCGACCCATTGTTTCAGGAGATCTGCAATGAGCTTCATCGAACGCCTCGCCCCCCTGCGCAGCCAGCCCGGCACCCGCCTCACCACCGGCCTGGACGACGCCACCCTGACCGCCCTGTCCGCCCACCACCCGCAGCTGATCGCCGCGGTGGACGCCGCCGCCGAGGAATTCGCGCGCGTGCAGGCCGACCTGGGGCCGCTGCTGGCGCAGGACGAACAGGCGCAGATCGACGCGATGCAGGACGGCTTCGTCAATTTCTACGCCGATGACGCGGTGACGCCGTACGTGGCGCTGGCCGCGCGCGGCCCCTGGGTGGTCACCCTGAAGGGTGCGGTGCTGTACGACGCCGGCGGCTACGGCATGCTCGGCTTCGGGCACACCCCGGACGCCGTGCTGGAGGCGATGGCCCGCCCGCAGGTGATGGCCAACATCATGACCCCCAGCCTGTCGCAGCAGCGCTTCATCACCGCCCTGCGCGCCGAGATCGGCCACCGCCGTGGCGGCTGCCCATTCGCCCGCTTCATGTGCCTGAACTCCGGCTCCGAAGCGGTCGGCCTGGCCGCGCGCATCGCCGACGTCAATGCCAAGCTGCAGACCGACCCCGGCGCACGGCACGCCGGTGCCGCGATCAAGCGCGTGGTGGTCAAGGGCAGCTTCCATGGCCGCACCGACCGCCCGGCCCTGTATTCCGATTCCAGCCGCAAGAGCTACATGCAGCACCTGGCCAGCTACCGTGGCGAGGATTCGGTGATCACCGTGGCGCCTTATGACGAGGCCGGCCTGCGCAAGGTGTTCGAGGATGCCGCACGCAACCAGTGGTTCATCGAAGCGGTGTTCCTGGAGCCGGTGATGGGCGAAGGCGACCCGGGCCGTTCGGTGCCGCCGGCGTTCTATGCCGTGGCCCGCGAACTGACCCGTGCCCATGGCAGCCTGCTGCTGCTGGACTCGATCCAGGCCGGCCTGCGCGCGCATGGCGTGCTCTCGGTCGTCGACTACCCGGGCTTCGAAGGCCTGGACCCGCCGGACATGGAAACCTACTCCAAGGCGCTCAACGCGGCGCAGTACCCACTGTCGGTGCTGGCGGTGACCGAGCATGCCGCGCAGCTGTACCGCAAGGGCATCTACGGCAACACCATGACCAGCAACCCGCGTGCGCTGGACGTGGCCTGCGCCACCCTGGCCCAGCTGACCCCGCAGGTGCGTGCAAACATCGCCGAGCGCGGTGCCGAGGCCGTGCGCAAGCTGGAGCAGCTCAAGGGCGAGCTGGGTGGCCTGATCACCAAGGTGCAGGGCACCGGCCTGCTGTTCTCCTGCGAGCTGGCTCCGCAGTTCAAGTGCTACGGCGCCAACTCCACCGAGGAATGGCTGCGCCAGCACGGCATCAACGTGATCCACGGTGGCGAGAACTCACTGCGCTTCACCCCGCACTTCGGCATGGACAGCGAGGAGCTGGACCTGCTGGTGGGCATGGTCGGCCGCGCCCTGCGTGAAGGCCCGCGCCGCGAGCAGGCCGCGGCGGCGTAAGCCCCTGCTTCTTGTAGAGCCGAGCCATGCTCGGCTGGGACCTTGCCGCGATCTGAACGAAGAGCAGCCGAGCATGGCTCGGCTCTACAAGGGCATGTGGCGATCTGAACGAAGAGCAGCCGAGCGCGGCTCGGCTCTACAGAAGGCTTCTCAAGGCCTCATACTCTACGCACACCCCGTCCCTGACCGCCTTCCGGTCGGCGACGGGGCGTTTTCGTTTCCGGCCAAGAGACAGGAAGATCCATGAAATCGATCTGTGTGTACTGTGGTTCCAACGCTGGCAGCAAGCCGGCCTACACCGAACGCGCCATTGCACTGGGCGACCGCATCGCCCGCGACGGCCTGCGCCTGGTGTATGGCGGCGGCAACGTCGGCCTGATGGGAACCGTGGCCAATGCCGTGCTCGCCGCCGGCGGCGAGGTGACCGGCGTGATCCCGCGCCAGCTGGCCGATTGGGAAGTGGCCCATCGTGGCCTGACCGAACTGGAAATCGTCGGTTCGATGCATGAGCGCAAGTCGCGCATGTTCGACCTCGCCGACGGCTTCGTCACCCTGCCGGGCGGCTTCGGCACCATGGAAGAGATTTTCGAGATGCTGACCTGGCGCCAGCTGGGCATCGGCAACAAGCCATGCGCGTTCCTCGACGTGGAAGGTTTCTACGCCCCGCTGATCGGCATGATCGACCGCATGGTGGAAGAGCGCTTCCTGCACCCGGACCAGCGCCAGGACCTGTGGTACGGCTCGGACATCGAAGAGATGCTGGAGTGGATGAAGAACTACCAGCCGGCACAGGCCTCGAAGTGGATCGACGAGAAGCGCCGCGCCGCCCTGCGATGATGCAGCTGCACGCAGCGGCTCAGGCCGCCGCGTGCGCCCACGGGGCGGGCCGCCCCAGCAGGTAGCCCTGGCCGTAATCGCAGCCCAGTTCGCGCAGGGTCTGCCGCTGCGCGTCGGTCTCGATGCCTTCGCCGATGGTTTCGATGCCCAGCGTGCGCGCCAGCGACAGCACGCCTTCAACCAGCGCGCGCGTACTCTGCACTTCCGGACCATGCAGGCCGGCGATGAAGCTCTGGTCGATCTTCAGCGTGCTGATCGGGAAGCGATGCAGGTAGGACAACGCGGAGAAGCCGGTGCCGAAATCATCCAGCTGCACCTGGATGCCGCGCTCGCGCAGGCCCTGCAGGATGCGCAGCGTGTGCGGGCCATCGTCCAGCAACGCCACCTCGGTGATTTCCAGGCGCAGCCGGCGCGGATCGGCACCGCAGCTGTCGAGCAGGCCGAACAGGCGATCACTGAACTCCGCCGAGCGGAAATGCCGAGGCGACACGTTCACCGAGACGTAGCCTTCGCCCCCCCGTGCCAGCCCCGCGATGACCTGCTCGTAGATCAGCCAGTCCACCTGTTCGATCAGGCCGCTCTCTTCGCCCAGTTCCAGGAACGCACCGGGCAGCAGCAGGCCACGGCGCTCATGCTGCCAGCGAAGCAGCGCCTCGTGACCGACCACTTCACCGTCGGACAAGCGCACGATCGGCTGGTAGAACGGCAGGAAGTCGCGGTTGTTGATCGCACGGCGCAGATCGGCTTCCAGGTCCAGGCTGCGCATGGCTTCTTCGCGCATGTCCTCGTCGAAGATCGCACAGCGGTCATGGCCCTGCGCCTTGGCCCGGTACATCGCTGCGTCCGCATCGCGCAGCAGCTCTTCACCGGTGCGGTAGCGCGGATTCCACAGGGCAATGCCCAAGCTGCCGGACGGAAACAGTTCGCGCCCGGCGATCCACATCGACTCCTGCAACGCCAGCAGCAGCCGCTGGCCGAAATCCAATGCCTGCGCCAGGCCCTGCGGGCACTGCAGCAGCACAGCAAACTCATCACCGCCGAGCCGTGCCACCACATCTTCGGTACCGGCCATCGACACGATGCGCTTGGCCACTTCCACCAGCATGCGGTCACCGGCGGCATGGCCGATGCTGTCATTGACCAGCTTGAAGCGGTCAAGGTCGAGGAACAGAACGGCAAATACCGGCCCGCCTTCACGCCTGGCCAGTGCCAGGGCATCCTGCAGGCGATCCAGCAGGTGCAGGCGGTTGGGCAGGCCGGTCAGCGCATCGTGCATGGCCTGGTGGGTCAGGCGCTGCTCGGCGCGCAGGCGTTCGCCGATCTGGCCGAGCAGCTTCTCGTTCACTTCGGCCAGCTCGCGGGTACGCTCTTCCACGCGCTTTTCCAGCTCGGCGTGCGCCAAACGCAGCCGTTGCTGGTCGCGCTGCCGGGCCAGCCCGGTACCGATGTTCTGCGCCACAAAGATCAGCAGGCGCTGGTCATGCACGCTGAACGTGCTGTTCTCGCTGTAGCTCTGCACCACGATCGCACCCACCACCTCGTCGTCGCGCAGCAGCGGCACGCCCAGCCAGCAATGCGAGCGTGCGCCGGACTCGCGCACTTCACCGCTGGCCAGCAGCGCATCGATCTGCGCGCGTGAAGCCAGCAGCGGGCGCCGGTTGCGCACCACGTATTCGGTCAGGCCGCGGCTGAACGGCCGTGGCGCGCGGCTGGCGTTGTGCTCGTCCACCGAATAAACGAAGTCCAGGCCATTGCCAGCCGGGTTGACCAGCGCGATGTAGAAATTCCGGGCGTCGAGCAGGCGCCCGACCACACCATGCACCTGGCCGTAGAACTGGGCCAGGCTGTCGGCCGACATCGCCATCTCGGCAATGTTGTACAGCGCGGTCTGCAGCTGTTCGGCGCGGCGACGCTCGGCCACCTCGTCCTGCAGGCTGCGGTTGGCGCGCTGCAGCTCAAGCGTGCGCCGCTCCACCTGCTGTTCCAGCCGGACCTGCGCCTGGCGCCGGTCCATCGCAGTCTGGACGTGCTGGGCAACGAACCCCAGCAGGGCCCGCTCTGCCTCGCCATAACGGGCGGCATGCTCGTAGCTCTGCACTACGATGGCGCCGCAGACACGGCCATCGCGCAGCATCGGCACGCCCAGCCAGTCAAGGCTTTCCGGACCACGCTGCGGGTCATGCTCCTGTTCAACCACCCGCGCCAGCAGTTCGCGCGACGGGCCACTGAGCGGCTTGCCATGCCGCAGCAGCGCCACGGTCAGGCTGCGCGGCATCTCGCTGGCGTCATGGCTCTGCGACGGATCAGCAACGAAGTCATCCACCTGGTCGGCGAAGTACAGGAAACGGATCTGTTCACGCACATCGTCGTACTCGACGATGTAGCAGTTCTCCGCGTACATCAGTGTGCCCAGCACACCGTGCACGTGGCGCAGCATCTCGCCCATCTCCAGGTCGGCACCGGCCAGGTCGGCGATCTGGAACAGGGCCTGCTGGAGCCGCTCGGCTTCTTCCAGTGCCTTGATCTGGCCGGCCTGGCGGCCGCGCTGCAGGGCCAGCTCCATCGCCTGCCGGGCCAGCCCCCACCACGCGGGTGAAGGCGCCGCGCCCGCAACCGACAGCAGCAGCCGCGCACCGTCATACTCCCAGCCGTGCTGGCCATCGCCGGTGCCGGGTTCCACGGACGCAGCGCTGCCAATCGCAAGCAAGGGCCAGCCCCCCTGGCCATACCCCAGCTGCGGATCGTCCCAACCGACGCGGACCACCGCCGTCTCCGGCAACAGCGCATGCAACGCGCGCACCAGCGCCGTGCTCAACACGGCCTCGTGTGGTGGCTCTTCCGCCGATTCAGCATGCGTGGACAAATGACAATCTCTTGGCGCCGTCTGTGCGTCGCCTCCCCTGAGCCGCCGAGCATAGCGCGCCACCCGGGGGGCAATGGAAGCCCGTAAACCCCGAATCGTGCGCTCGTACGTTTTTCGTGCTGTCCGTAGCCGCTTCCATGCCATGAACCTCGCCCTGCCCGCCCCTGCCACCGGCTATGCGCCACCGCCTGCAGGCCTTACCCTGTACGCCGTGGAAGCCAGCGCACTGCCAACCGATGAAGCCTTGATGCTGGCCTGGGCCGGTGGCGACCTGCGCGCGTTCGAAAGCCTGTATGCACGCCACCGCAAGCGCCTGTTCGGCTTCCTGCTGCGGCAACTGCGCGATACCGCGCTGGCCGAAGAGATCTTCCAGGACGTGTGGCAGCGGGTGATCAGCGCGCGCGCGGGCTGGCAACCCGAGGCGGCGTTCAGCACCTGGCTGTTCCGCATCGCCCACAACCGCCTGAACGACCACTGGCGCGCGGCCCGTCATCGCCCGGCTGCACCAGCCGACGCCGATCTGCGCCTGGCGGCGATCGAGGATGGGCAGACCCCGGAAGCGGAACTCTCTGAATTCGAACAACGTCGCCGCATCCAGCTGGCGATGGAGCAACTGCCGCCCGAGCAGCGCGAAGTGCTGCAACTGCGGCTGGATCAGGAACTGAGCCTGGAGGAGATCGGCCAGATCACCGGCGTGGGCCGGGAGACAGTGAAATCGCGGCTGCGCTATGCGATGGACAAGCTGCGTGCGGGACTGAACGCATGAACCGAGACGAACCCCTGACGCCGGAAGAACGCGAGCTGGCCCGGCTGCTCGGCCGTCGCACCGAGCAGGCACCGCCGCCCGCGCTGGATGCTGCCATCCTGGCCGCGGCGCGTGCCGCCGTGGATGCTCCGGCCGCTGGCACCGTTGCCCCTGCGGACGCACCGCGCGCACGGCAAGCACGCCCACGCTGGCCGGCAGTGTTCGGCATAGCCGCCTCGATGGTGTTCGCCATCGGCATCGCCTGGCAGCTGCGACCGGAACCGCCGCCGATTCCGGCCGGCGAAGCGCAGGTCGCCGCCGCGCCTGCCGCTGACGACGCCGTGGCCGACCAGGCCGCCGAAGGCAATGCGGCCGAGACTGCGATGGCTCCGGCTCCGCCCGCGCCAGAGGCGGCGCCATTCGCCGCACCCCAGGCGATGCCCCCCGCCGCTTCCGAGGCGACGCCCATTGCCGCTCCGGCACCCGCCCTCGCCCGCGCCCCGGTGCCAGCCCCGGCAGCGCCTGCTGAAGCGCCGGCCCCCGCCTCGGCGAAGGCAGAGGTGGCACGCGCACACGTCGCAGAGCCTGTCGCCGATACCGCCTTCGTGGCGTTGCCACCACCTCCGCCGGCGGCGGCGCCACCGGTTGCCTACGCCGCACCCGCTCCAGCATCCGCACCGGCTCCGGTCGGCGCCATGCAGGCGCGCAGCGCTGCGCCAGTCGCAGCCAGCACAGCCGACGCCGAACCGGCTCCGGCACTCGATCGGGTCCAGGTCACTTCGAGCAAGCGCGTTGCCACCAACCGCTCGGCACCCGGCGTCATGCGTCGCAGCAGCGAAGCCGGACTGAGTGCGGACACGGTGCAGGCCGAAGTAGACGCCGACGCGCGCCTGCCACGCCGGCAATGGCTGCAGAAGATCCGCGAGCGCCGTGACCAGGACCAGCGCGACCTCGCCCGTGCCAGCCTGGAACGCTACATCCAGCAGTATCCGGAAGCGCGCCTGCCGCGCGACCTGCGCCCGCTGCTGGACGACTGAAACGGACGGGGGTACCCGGCAACACCGTAGAATGACGGGAATGCTCGATACCCTCGCCCAGCCCGTCAGCCACACGCTGGAAATCAAACACAGCCGCTTCATCGCCCATGCCGCGCCGATCGACGGCGCCCCCGCAGCGCTGGCGTTCCTGCAACAGGTTGCCGTGGCCGACGCCACGCACAACTGCTGGGCCTACCGGCATGGCCAGGACTACCGCTCCAGCGATGATGGTGAGCCGGCAAGCACCGCCGGGCGGCCGATCCTGGCCGCGATCGACGGCCAGGGCTTCGATCGGGTGATGGTGGTGGTGACGCGCTGGTTCGGTGGCATCAAGCTCGGTGCCGGCGGCCTGGTCCGGGCTTACGGCGGCGCCGCCGCCGAATGCCTGCGCACTGCGCCGCGGCTGGCGCTGGTTGCCATGGCCCGGTTGCAGCTGCAGGCCGGCTTCGAAGACCTGGGCACCCTGCATGCGGCCCTGCCGGCATTCGGCGCGGAGAAGCGCGATGAACAGTTCGACGCGAGCGGGGTGTGCCTGCGGATCGAATTGCCGGCCGATCAGGTCGACGCATTGAAAATCCGCCTGCGCGACGCCACTCGTGACCGTATCCGCATAGAAGACGACCACCAGGATGACTGACAAGGACGGCGCCCCCGCCTCGCCCCCGCCGCTGCGCCGCCTCGGCAGCCTGCGCACGCTATGGCCGTTCGTGCGCCGCCACAGTGGCCTGTTCACCGCCTGGCTGCTGGCCTTGGCGGTGTCTTCAGCAGCCACGCTGAGCCTGCCGCCGGCGGTCAAGCAGATGATCGACCATGGCTTCAGCAGCGGAGGCCAGATCAACCGCGCCTTCGCCCTGCTGATGCTGGTGGCCGTGGTGCTGGCCCTGGCCACTGCCGCGCGCTTCTACTTCGTGTCGCTGCTGGGCGAAAAGGTCGTTGCTGACCTGCGCAGCCGCCTGTATGCACACCTGATCCAGCTCGGTGCCGGGTTCCATGACCGCAGCCGCAGCGGTGAGCTGGTCTCGCGCCTGACCGCCGACAGTGAACTGCTGCGCAGCGTGGTCGGCTCGACCATGTCGGTGGCATTGCGCAGCAGCGTCACGGTGGTCGGCAGCCTGGCGATGCTGTTCGTCACCAGCCCACGGCTGGCGGCGTGGTCGCTGCTGGGCATTCCGCTTGCGGTACTGCCGATCATCATCGGCGCGCGCAAGCTGCGCACCGTCGCGCGCAGCAGCCAGGACCGCATCGCCGATGCCAACAGTCTGGCCAGCGAGACCCTCGGTGCGGTACGGACGGTGCAGGCGCACGCACGCGAACCCTACGAGCGCGGCCGCTTCGACCACGCGCTGGGCGATGCCATCAAGGCCGCCCGCCGCCGCATCGGTGCGCAGTCGCTGGTCACCGCCAGCGCCATCCTGCTGGTGTTCGGCGCCATCGTCGGCGTGCTGTGGCTGGGTGCGCACGATGTCATCGACGGCCGCCTCAGCGCAGGTACCCTGGGCCAGTTCGTGCTGTACGCACTGATCGGCGGCGGCTCGGTCGGTGCGTTGGCCGAAGTCTGGAACGAACTGCAGCGCGCGGCCGGCGGCATGGGCCGCATCGGCGAACTGCTGCAGGAAGACATCGAGATCCGCGCGCCGGCGCAGCCGCACGTGCTGCCGCAGCCGCTGCGTGGCGAGATCCAGTTCGACGACGTGGTGTTCCATTACCCGCAGCGACCGGACCAGGCCGCGCTGGACCACTTCAACCTGCACGTGCGCCCGGGCGAGACCGTGGCCCTGGTCGGCCCGTCGGGCGCGGGCAAGAGCACGGTGCTGTCGATGCTGCTGCGTTTCCACGATCCGGCGGAGGGCCGCATCTGCGTGGATGGCATCGACGTGCGCCAGGTCGACCCGGCCGAGCTGCGTGGACAGTTGGCGCTGGTGCCGCAGCAGCCGACGCTGTTTGCTGCCAGTGCGCGTGACAACATCCGCTATGGCCGCCTGCAGGCCAGCGACAGCGAGGTCGAGGCTGCCGCACGCGCCGCCGAGGCGGATGGCTTCCTGCGCGCGTTGCCGCAGGGCTATGACAGTGAGCTGGGCGAGCGCGGTGCGCGCCTGTCCGGCGGCCAGCAGCAGCGCGTGGCAATTGCCCGCGCACTGCTGAAGGACGCACCGATCCTGTTGCTTGACGAAGCCACCAGCGCGCTGGACGCACAGAGCGAGCATGGCGTGCAGCAGGCGCTGGAGCGCTTGATGGCTGGCCGTACCACGCTGGTGATCGCGCACCGCCTGGCCACCGTGCTCAAGGCCGACCGCATCGTGGTGATGGACCAGGGCCGCATCGTGGCGGAAGGCACGCACGCACAGCTGCTTGCCGAAGGCGGCCTGTACGCTGAACTGGCACGACTGCAGTTCATCGATTGATGACGGCCGGCTAACATCGGCGGAGTGAAGCTGGCACCGCATCAACAGCATCCGCTGAAGGAGGTGCACGATGTCGTTCCGTCAGTTCCCCGCCGTCGACAGCCATGGTGAAAGCCACATCATCATCGAGTTCAAGCCCGAGGCGAACGGCAGCGGGCACCACTCCGAAGCCACGCCCCGCTACGAGCTCGACGATGGTCGCTTGCTGGTGCGCAATGGCCGCGAATTCACCACCAGCGGTGGTGAGCTGAGGCTGACGATCTGAGGTACGCCGGGCATCGCCCGGCACTACCGGATCCGCTCTGGTGGGTGTCGACCTTGGTCGACACGCGCCTTGGCCGAAAGCAGCCGAGCATGGCTCGGCTCTACAGAAGCGGCGTGGTCAATTTTTGATCAACCATCTTGACAGCCTTGGCTGCCAAGGGCTGCACGCGGTTATCCACATGTTTGCTCAGGAATCATCCACACCGCCTGTGGATGAATGCGCTCAGCCGAGCACGCGTCCGATGCCGCTGGCGTCCACTTCGGCCGCCGCCAGGGTGATCGCTGCAGGATCACTGCCCGCAACGAAACCGATGCGGAAATGGACTTCGCCGCCGGGCGTACGCGAGGAGTGGATCGAGGCCAGGCTGATGCGGTGCTGCTCGAACACGTTCAGCAGTTCGCGCAGCGAACCCGGCCGGTCTTCGGGCAGGTGCACCGACAGCGCGTTGCGCTCGGTCAGGTCTGCCAGCAGATAGCCCACGCGTTCGAAGGTGTAGTTGCCCTCGGCCAGCGCCTGCTCGCCGAACGCGCTGCGATTGGCCGACAGCAGCTGCTCGCGGAATGCACTGCGTGCAGTGTCGTCGCCCTGCCCGACCTGGGCCTGCAGGGCCTGCAGCTGGGCGACCAAGCGCTCCAGCATCGGCGCCACATACGGGTTTCCGAACTGGATGTCCTCGTAGATCGCCGGGTTCAACGACAGGATGCGCGAGATGATCGCCGTATCCAGTTCGAACGACGCCGAACGGTACGGCATCATCGCGGCCAGGTCGCCCAGCTGCGGCTGGTACTGGCGCAGCACGCCGGCCTGGGCCAGATGGGTGGCGTGCACCATCGCCTGCACCAGCGCCATCATCTGGTCGTGGTGCTGCGGGGTTGCGCGCACGCACTCGGCCTGCAGCGTCGCGCACAACGCATCGACCCAGGGTTGCCAGTGCTGCAGCCGTGCTTCGCAGACCACCATCACCCGGCCCTTCAGGGTGGGTGCCTTGGGCGGCGCGGTCATCGGGTGCAGCCCGACCACTTCGGCCTGCGAGGCCAGCATCGCCTGCACCGGCGCCTCCTTCACCGAGGTCACGTCCAGCCACAGGCGATCGCGCTCGCGGCCTGCGGACTGCCGCACGTACTCGGCGATCAATGCGGGCGTATGCCGGATGGGCGCCGAGAAGACCAGCACGTCGGCCTGTGCCAGCAACTGCTCCGGCGTATGCGATTGCGTATCCGCCGGATCATGGCCGATCACCTGCAGCTGCATGTGCTGCTGGAAGAAGCGGGTCAGCCAGCGCCCGTAGGCGCCTGCACTTCCGACGATGCCGACCGTGCGCGGCGTACGTTCGAGCAGGTCGCTCATGCCACGCGTTCGGCGCGGAAGCGTGCGCCATCGGCCAGGGCAGCGGGTGCTGCGACGATCACGTCGAACTCTTCGAAACCGTTGTCCAGGGTCGCTTCCAACGCTGCATGGGTACCGGCGATCGCACGCGAGATCGCCTGCTGCATCGATTCACCACGCAGCAGGAACGACACCACCAGCGACATCAGCACGTCGCCGGTGCCGGCCACGTCCACCGGCAGCAGCGGTGAGGTCCAGCGCCAGGTTTCCTCGCGGCCGACGGCCAGAGTGACCAGTTCCCCCGGGTTGCCGCCGACGCTATGCGCGATCACCCAGTGCGGGCCACGGTCCAGCAGCGTGCGTGCGGCGGCGATGGCATCGGCTTCGGCCAACGCCGGCATGCCGGTGAGGCGATTGAGTTCGAAAGCATTCGGCGTGACCAGCCAGGCATGCGGCAACAGGCGCTCGGCGAAGATCGCTTCCAGGCCTGGCTCCACATAGGGGCCGGTGTGGGTGTCGCCGATGACGGGGTCGAGGCAATAGCGCAGCTGCGGGCAGGCCGGCAGGATCTCGTCCAGCCAGTCGGCGAAGGCAGCACCATTGGCGGTGCTGCCGAAGTACCCCGAGACGAGCATCTTCGCCCGCTGCGGCAGGCCACGTTCGCGGGTGCCCAGCAGCAGGTCGGCGAACCAGTCAGCGGGCAGTACGCGGCCGCGGGTGGTGTCGTAGAACGGCGCATTGCTGAGCAGCACGGTCGGGATTTCCGCGACGCGCACGCCCAATGCGCGCATGGGCGGCACGGCGGCGCTGTTGCCGGCGTGGCCGTAGACGAGTTGCGACTGGACCGAGATGACATCGATCGGCGACGGACCGTCTGGCCGCTGGCGGCGGCCGTGGACCAGGTGGTTATCAAGGGATTCGCTCATGACCGCATTCTACGCCCGGTGAGGGGTTCGGCAGGGCTTGCAGCCCTGCACCTGCTTGCAGGCCAGATCAACGTCAAAGGCAACAGCCGGCTCTGGGTTGTCTGTGTGCTTGGCGGGGCGGTGTGGGATGGCAGGACACGCCGTAAACCCATCCATGGGGGCTCGATGGCGCCATCCATGGCGCCAACGGTCCTGCCATCCCACGCCGCCCCACCCCTGACAGACTTCCAATGACGGTTGGTAGATCCACGCCATGCGTGGATGAAATCTGTCAGATATCGATACACAAAAATGGGGTCAGATCCGTTTTCCTTCGGAAAACGGATCTGACCCCGCGAGCTGTCCGAACAGATCGCGAAAAACTGTCGAAGGCGGGGTGGGTCCGGTTGAGGGGGCGTGAGCCGCATGGGCCCGAGGCATGCCTCGGGCGGGTTGGGCAGGACGCCCAACCCTGGTCTTGCCGTGTGCGCAGGAAAGCGCACACGAGCAAGCGGCGACCGAGCTTACATGGACGTACTTGCAGCGTCCCCCTCAACCGGACCCACCCCGCCAACCCACGGATAGCCAGCTTCTGCTGTTGCTTCGGCTCTGGCTTGCAGCAGGTGCAGGGCTGCAAGCCCTGCAAACCCAGCCTCCCTCAGTGAACTGCAGGCCGCGACGGCGGCAGCCACGCCGCCACGATGCCCAGCAACGGCAGGAACGCGGTCAGGTGGTAGACGTACTCGATGCTGGTCTTGTCCGCCAGCAGGCCGAGCACGGCAGCACCCAGGCCGCCCATGCCGAAGGCGAATCCGAAGAACAGGCCGGAGACCATGCCGATGCGGTGCGGCATCATTTCCTGTGCGTACACCACGATCGCCGAGAACGCCGAGGACAGCACGAAACCGATCAGCACCGCCAGCACCGTGGTCCAGAACAGGTCGGCATGCGGCAGCATCAGTGCGAACGGCGCCACGCCCAGGATCGAGGTCCAGATGATCGGCTTGCGGCCGATGCGATCACCCAGCGGACCACCCAGGAAGCCGCCGGCAGCCGACGCCACCAGGAACGCGAACAGGTGCAACTGCGCCTGTGCCACCGGAATGCCGAAGTGGTGGATCAGGTAGAAGGTGAAGTAGCTGCCGATGCTGGCCATGTAGAAGTACTTGCTGAAGATCAGCACCAGCAGGATTGCAAGCACCTTGGCCACGGTGCGCGGCGGATGGCGTGGAGCCATCGAGGCGGTGCTGGCCGGGCGCGGGGTGCCCAGGTGCAGCGCGTACCAGCGGCCGACATAGGTCAGCAGCGCAATGCCGATCAGCGCGGCGCCGGCAAACCACGATGCTGCGTGCTGGCCATACGGCACGATCACCGCGGCGGCGATCAACGGGCCGAGCGCGGTACCGAAGTTGCCGCCGACCTGGAACACCGACTGCGCGAAACCGTGCCGGCCACCCGAGGCCAGCCGTGCGATGCGCGAGGCTTCCGGATGGAAGATCGCCGAACCGATGCCGACCATCGCCGCGGCCATCAGCACCACGGCATAGTTGGGCGCGAAGCCGAGCAGCAGCATGCCGCACAGGGTCGAGGCCATGCCGATCGGCAGCGAGTACGGCGCCGGACGACGGTCGGTGGCTGCGCCGATCAGCGGCTGGAAGATCGAGGCGGTCAGCTGGTAGGTCAGCGTGATCAGGCCGATCTGGGTGAAGCTGAGGTTGAAGCCGCCCTTGATCACCGGATAGATGGCCAGGATCAGCGACTGCATCATGTCGTTGACGACATGCGAGGTGGAAATGGCGGCCAGCACGCCGGGAGCCACCGGGCGTGCGGGTGTTGCGGGGGAAGCCAGGGCGGACATGGACGCAGTCAGGTTGGGGGCGAGCCACGCATGCTACGGTTGCGATCTCTTCCCTTCTGCCGCGTTCGGGTCATGCCCTATCGCAAAAAGGACATTGCCAGCGATGTCGACCCGGCCGCGCCGTGGCGCGATGTGCCGCTGCATCGCCCGGTCACCTACCGGGTTACCCAGTACCCGGCCGGCACCCATATCGCCGGGCACAAGCACCAGCGCCACCAGCTGGTCTACGCCATCTCCGGGCTGATGGTGGTGCGCTCGGAAGTGGGTCGCTGGGTCGTGCCCTCCACCCGTGCGATATGGATGCCGGCGGGCATGGTGCACGCGGTGGACTGCATTGCCGCCGTGCACATGCGCAGCCTGTACATCGATCCATCGTTCGCCCCGCAGTTGCCAGCCGAACCGTTCGCGGTACAGGTGGCACCGCTGCTGCGCGAACTGCTGCAGGCAGCCACCCTGATCAAGGGCGAGCACATCGAAGACAGCCGCGATGGCCGCGTGGTGCGCCTGCTGCTGGACGAACTGCATCGCATGGATGTGCTGCCGCTGCACCTGCCCGCCCCGACCGACCCGCGCCTGCGGCGGATCTGCCAGCACCTGCAGAAGCATCCGGGTGACGACGCCACGTTGCAGGACTGGGCGCAGGCGCTGGAGGTGGACGTGAAAACGATCCAGCGGCATTTCGCCGGCGAACTGGGCATGACCTTCGGGCAGTGGCGGCAGCAGGCCCGGCTGCTGGCCGCATTGGAGCGGCTGGCGGTCGGCGACAAGGTCATCGATGTTGCGCTGGCGATGGGGTATGACAGCCCGAGTGCGTTCACCAGCATGTTCAAACGGCAGCTGGGGCAGACGCCGGCGGCGTTTTTCCGGTGAGCATTTCCCGGTAGCGCCGGGCCATGCCCGGCGGAATGCAGCCGGCGCCCGCATACGAAAACGCCGGGCATGGCCCGGCGCTACCGTTCAACGCTTGCGTTGAAAACTCAGGACGTCATCCGGTCCCAGAAGCCCTTCACGCCATCCATGAAGGTGGCCGACTTCGGCGAATGCTTGCGCGCTTCCTCGCCGACGAAGGTGGCCTCGAACTGCTCCAGCAGCTTGCGCTGTTCGGTGGTGAGGTTGACCGGGGTCTCCACCACCACGCGGCAGTACAGGTCGCCTTCGCTGCGGCTGCGCACCGAACGCACGCCCTTGCCGCGCAGGCGGAACAGCTTGCCGGTCTGGGTCTCGGCCGGAATGCGGATCTCCGCTTCGCCGCCCAGGGTGGCCACACGCACGGTATCACCCAGCGCCGCCTGCGAGATGCGGATCGGCACATCGCAGTGCAGGTCGTCGCCATCGCGCTGGAAGATCGCATGCTCGCGCACGCGCACTTCCACGTACAGGTCACCCGGCGGCGTACCGGCCGGGCCAGCCTCACCCTCGCCCTGCAGGCGGATGCGGTCGCCGGTATCGACGCCGGCCGGCACCTTCACCGACAGCACCTTGTCTTCCTCGACACGGCCGTTGCCGTGGCAGGTCTTGCAGGGCTTGGCGATGATCTGGCCACGGCCGCCGCAGTTGTGGCAGGCCTGCTGCATGGCGAAGATGCCGCGCTGGATGCGCACCTGGCCACGGCCATGGCAGACGTTGCAGGTCTCGACCTTGCCGTCTTCCGAGCCACTGCCATCGCAGTCGCCACACTCGGCCAGGGTCGGAATCTCGATGCGGCGCTCGACGCCGCGCACGGCTTCTTCCAGGTCCAGCTCCATCACGTAGCCGATATCGGCACCGCGACGGGCCTGGCGCGGACCACCGCCGCCGCCACCAAAGATGTTGCCGAAGATATCGCCGAAGATATCGTTCATGTCCGGACCGCCCGGACCACCGCCGCCCATGCCGTGCTCGAACGCGGCGTGGCCGTGGCTGTCATACATGCGGCGCTTGTTGCCATCGGACAGCACTTCGTAGGCTTCCTTGCACTCCTTGAAGGAGGCTTCGGCCGCCGCATCACCCGGGTTTCGGTCCGGGTGGAACTTCATCGCACAGCGACGGTACGCCTTCTTCAGCTCGTCGTCGGTGGCGGTGCGGGCAACGCCCAGCACTTCGTAGTAATCGCGCTTGCTCATATCGTGAATCTGGTTCCGGAAAGTCGGGATTCGTCAAAGCGGAAGAGCGGAACCAGGTCCGCTCTTGCGTCGGGCGCCCCGACACGCCGGTGGGCGGTCAGGACCCTGATGCGACAACGGGACGCTGGTGGCCAGCGTCCCGTGTCGGTCCGGATCAGGACTTCTTGTCGTCCTTGACTTCGGTGAACTCGGCGTCGACCACGTCATCCTGCGCCTTGCCTGCGTTGCCGGCGTCGGCACCCGGGGCAGCACCACCCTGGTCGGCCGAAGCAGCGGCGAACAGCGACTGGCCAGCTTCTTCCAGCGCCTTCGACTTGGCTTCGATCTGTGCCTTGTCGTCACCCTTCATCGCGGTTTCCAGGTCGGCCAGCGCCGCCTCGACCTTGCCGATGACATCGCCGCCGACCTTGCTGCCGTGCTCGGTGATGGCGCTGCGGGTGCCATGGATCAGGGCGTCGGCCTGGTTGCGGGCCTGCACCAGCTCCTGGAACTTCTTGTCTTCCTCGCGGTTGGCTTCCGCGTCGGCGACCATGCGCGCGATCTCTTCCTCGGACAGGCCCGAACCGGCCTTGATCTCGACCTTCTGTTCCTTGTTGGTCTTCTTGTCCTTGGCCGACACGTGCAGGATGCCGTTGGCGTCGATGTCGAAGGACACTTCCACCTGCGGCAGGCCACGCGGGGCCGGCTCGATGCCGGACAGGTCGAACTTGGCCAGCGACTTGTTGAAGCGGGCCTGTTCGCGCTCACCCTGCAGCACGTGCACGGTCACGGCCGACTGGTTGTCCTCGGCGGTGGAGAACACCTGCGAGGCCTTGGTCGGAATGGTGGTGTTCTTCTCGATGATCTTGGTGAACACGCCACCCATGGTCTCGATGCCCAGCGACAGCGGGGTCACGTCCAGCAGCAGCACGTCCTTGACGTCGCCACCCAGCACGCCGCCCTGGATCGCCGCACCCAGTGCCACGGCTTCGTCCGGGTTGACGTCCTTGCGCGGTTCCTTGCCGAAGAACTCGGTCACCGCCTGCTGCACCTTCGGCATGCGGGTCTGGCCACCGACCAGGATCACTTCGCTGATGTCGCTCGAACGCAGGCCGGCATCGTTCAGGGCGACGCGGCACGGCTCGATCGACTTCTTGATCAGGTCTTCCACCAGCGCTTCCAGCTTGGCGCGGGTCAGCTTGATGTTCAGGTGCTTCGGGCCCGAGGCGTCGGCGGTGACGTACGGCAGGTTCACTTCGGTCTGCTGGGCGCTGGACAGCTCGATCTTGGCGCGCTCGGCGGCGTCCTTCAGGCGCTGCAGGGCCAGCGGATCCTTGCGCAGGTCGATGCCCTGGTCCTTGTTGAACTCTTCAACCAGGTACTCGATGACGCGGTTGTCGAAGTCTTCGCCGCCCAGGAAGGTGTCGCCGTTGGTGGCCAGCACTTCGAACTGCTTCTCGCCGTCGACGTTGGCGATCTCGATCACCGAGACGTCGAAGGTACCGCCGCCCAGGTCGTACACCACGATCTTGCGATCCTTGTTGTCGCCCTTGTCCAGGCCATAGGCCAGCGCGGCCGCGGTCGGCTCGTTGATGATGCGCTTGACGTCCAGGCCGGCGATGCGGCCGGCGTCCTTGGTCGCCTGGCGCTGGCTGTCGTTGAAGTAGGCCGGCACGGTGATGACCGCTTCGGTGACCTTCTCACCGAGGAAGTCCTCGGCGGTCTTCTTCATCTTTTCCAGCACCTTGGCCGAGATTTCCTGCGGGGCCATCTTCTTGCCGTCGCTGGTGGCCACCCAGGCATCGCCATTGTCATGGGCGAGGATGCTGTACGGGACGTGCGCGATGTCCTTCTGCACTTCGGCGTCGGTGAACTTGCGGCCGATCAGGCGCTTCACCGCGTAGAAGGTGTTCTTCGGGTTGGTCACGGCCTGGCGCTTGGCCGAGGCGCCGACCAGGACTTCGCCGTCCTTGGTGTAGGCGACGATCGACGGGGTGGTGCGATCGCCTTCCGAATTCTCGATGACGCGGGCCTTGCCGCCGTCCATGATCGCCACGCACGAGTTGGTGGTGCCGAGGTCGATACCAATGATCTTGCCCATGGGGGAGACTCCTGAGGATGCTTGTTGGGGTCAGTCCGGCCGTTCGGCCGGTGGATGAATACGATGTGGGGGAGGCTCGTGGAACATTCAAGCCATCTCCCGAACGCTGTGTTCAGCGCCTGGAAAACCTTCGCCGGGCATAGCCCGACGATGCCGATCGGGGCCAGGTAGCGCCGGGCCATGCCCGGCGGCCTTGCCCCACGTGGCAATCAGTCGGCGGCCACCACCACCAGCGCCGGCCGCAGCAGGCGCTCGTTGAGCAGGTAGCCCTTCTGGAACACGGTCACCACGCTGCCCGGGACAGCGCCCGGGGTCGGCACCTGGCTGATGGCCTGGTGGTGTTCCGGGTTGAACGGCTGGCCGATCGGGTCCAGCAGCACCAGGCCGTTGTCGGCGGCGACCTTCAGCAGCTGCTTGTAGGTCAGCTCCAGGCCCTCGCGCAGCGGGTGCGGGTCGTCGCCGGCGGCCTTCAGGCCGGCATCCAGGCTGTCGAACACCGGCAGCAGCTCGCCCAGCAGCTTCTCGTTGGCGAACTTGCGGGCCTGCTCGATGTCACGGGCCACGCGCTTGCGCTGGTTCTCCAGGTCGGCGCGCTCACGCAGCGCATCGGCCTTGATCTGCTCGACTTCGGCGCGCAGGCGCTCCACTTCGTCGTTGACGCCGGCGGCGGCAGCCGCATCAGCGGCACTCTGCTGGGATTCGATATCTGGATGTTCGTGGTTCATGTCTGGGTCCCTGGCGGTCAATCTCCGCCTCCACCCACCCTAGTGTGGGCGGGATGCTGCGTTTCAAGCGTCGGATGTTCCCGGCGTGCGGCCGGCCGGCGAAAAGGCCGCGCCGAGCACATCGGCGGTGGCCTGGACCAGCGGGATCACACGGTCGTAGGCCATCCGCTTGGGGCCGATCACGCCCAGCACGCCCAGTACCTGGCCGTTGGCGGTGTACGGCGCGGTGACCAGCGAGACGCCCTGCAGCGGCATCATCCCGGTCTCCTCGCCGATGAAGATGCGCACGCCGGGCGCCTGGATGGTCCGCTCCAGCAGCTGCAGTATCTCGCGCTTGCTGGAGAACAGCTCGAACAGCTCGCGCAGGCGCTCCAGGTCGGACAGGTCCTGCACCCCCATCAAGCGGGTCTGGCCCGCCACCAGCATGTCGTCGGCAGCCGGCTGCAGGGCCTGCTCGGCCAGCTCGATGCTGTGCGCCAGCAGCTGTTCCAGCTCCGAGCGGGCGTCACGCAGTTCCAGCAGCAGGCGGGTGCGGATCTCGGCCATCGGCAGGCCGGCGAAATGGGCATTGAGGTAGTTGGCCACCTGCTCCAGCTGGCCCGGTGCGAACTCCTGCCGGGTTTCGATGACCCGGTTCTGCACCTCGTTGTCGGCGAACACCAGGATCGCCAGCACCCGTCGCCCGTCCAGCGCCACGAAATCGATCTGGCGGAAGGCGAACTGCTCGCGCCGCGGCGCGCTGACCACGCCGACGAAGTGGCTCATCGCCGACAGCAGCTCCGAGGCGCTGCCGAGCAGGGCCTGGGTGCTGCCGCCGCCAGCCAGCTCCTGGCGCAACCGGGCCAGCTCGCCCTCGCCCGGCGGCTGCATCTGCAGCAGGCTGTCGACGAACACCCGGTAGCCATGCGCGGTCGGAACGCGCCCGGCCGAGGTATGCGGCGAGGCCAGCAGGCCCAGGTCCTCAAGGTCGCCGAGGATGTTGCGGATGGTGGCCGGGCTGACCTCCAGGCCGGCCACGCGCGCCAGCGTCTGCGAGCCGACCGGCTCACCGTCCTGGATGTAACGCGCGATCAGCGTGCGCAGCAGATGGCGCGCACGCGGGGCAAGCTGGTCGGGAGAACCGTGCATGGAATCAACCTGTGAGACACGGACACTAGATAATGGCGACGCATCACCTTGGCAAGTCATTGGACCTCCCTCGCCCGCGTGCTAGCGTTGCGCGGCTGCTGATACCCCCTTACCCATGCTCAGACATCTTTCGATCAAGGATTTCGCCGTCGTCCGCGCCACCGAACTGGAGTTCGGGCCAGGCATGACCGTGGTTTCAGGCGAGACCGGCGCCGGCAAGTCGCTGATGGTCGACGCGCTGGGCTTCCTGTCCGGCCTGCGCGCCGACAGCGGCGTGGTCCGCCATGGCGCCGCCCGCGCCGAGCTTTCGGCCGAGTTCGCGCTGGAGCAGCTGCAGGCCGCGCGCCAGTGGCTGGCCGACAACGAGCTGGACGATGAGGAACAGTGCCAGCTGCGCCGGGTGATCCGCGCCGATGGCGGTTCGCGGGCCTGGATCAATGGCCGCCCGGTGACCCTGGCGCAGCTGGGCGACCTGGCCTCGCTGCTGGTGGAGATCCACGGGCAGCACGAACAGCAGGCCCTGCTGACGCGCCCGTCGCAGCTGGCCCTGCTCGACGCCTATGCACGCAACGAAAACGAACGCCGCCAGGTGCGCCGCGCCGCCGCGGCCTGGCAGGCACTGGTCGATGAATCGCTGGCGCTGTCGCAACAGGGCGACGTCAGTGACCGGATCGGCTTCCTGGAGCACCAGCTGCGCGAGCTCGACCGTGAAGACCTGGAGCCGGAGTCGATTGCCGCACTCGGCGCCAGCCACCGCCGCCAGGCCCACGCCAGCGCCCTGCTGAGCGCCTGCCAGGCGGCCAGCAACCAGCTCAACGGCGACGACGGCAGTTCCGCACTGGACCTGCTGCAGCAGGTACGCCACGAACTGTCACGCCTGATCGAACACGACCCGCGCCTGGGCGAGGTGGATGGCCTGATCGAGAATGCCTCGATCCAGCTGCACGAAGCCCTGTCGCTGCTGGACCGGGTGCATGACGACCTCGACGCCGACCCGGAGCAGTTCGAAGAGAACGAGCGCCGTCTCGGTCGCCTGCACGACCTGGCCCGCAAGCACCGCGTGCCGATGGATGAGCTGGGCGCGCAGCGCGAGCGCATGCATGCCGAAGTGGAACAGCTGCGCGGTGCCGACGAGCGCCTGCAGCGCCTGGCCGGCGAGATCGACAAGGCCGCTGCCGCCTGGCGCGTGCAGGCCGAGGTGCTCACCGCCAGCCGCCGCAATGCCGCCGCCGAGCTGTCGGCTACCACCACCGGCATCATCGCCGAGCTCGGCATGGGCGGTGGCCAGTTCCTGATCGAGCTGGAGCCGCAGGACGCCGGCAAGCCCGATCCGCAGGGTGCCGAGCGCGTGGAATTCCTGGTCGCGGCCAATGCCGGCCAGCCGCCGCGCGCCCTGCGCAAGGTCGCCTCGGGCGGTGAACTGTCGCGTATCTCGCTGGCCATCGAAGTCGCCGCGCTGGACCTGGATGCGGTGCCGACCATGGTGTTCGACGAGGTCGACTCCGGCATCGGCGGCGCTGTGGCCGACATTGTCGGCCAGAAGCTGCGCGCGCTCGGCGAGAAGCGCCAGGTACTGTGCGTGACCCACCTGCCGCAGGTCGCCTCCAAGGGCCACGCGCATTACCGGGTCAGCAAGGCGCCGGTGGAAGGCATGACCCAGAGCGCCGTGGAGAAGCTGGACAGCAAGGCGCGCGAGGAAGAGCTGGCGCGCATGCTCGGCGGCGTGGAAGTGAGCAAGGAAGCGCGCGCCGCCGCACGCAAGCTGCTGCAGGTCTGAGGCCTGCTCGCGGTTATCCACGCATGGCGTGGATCTACAACCCACCCGCACGGTAGTGCCGGGCGCTGGCCGGCAACCCAACACCGGTGGACGATGAGCGTGAGGTTGCCGGCCAGCGGCCGGCACTACCGCCGTGGCTGCGCCAGGTCGACGTTCTCCACCAGGAAATCAAGAAACGCGCGCACCCGCAGCGGCAGGTAGCCGCCCTGCCCCAGGAACACCGCGTGCACCTCTTCCAGGTCACCGGGATTGGCTTCCTCCAGCACCGGCAGCAGGCGTCCGGCAGCGATGTCGGCCTGCACCTGGAACGCTGCCAGCCGTGCCATGCCCAGCCCCCCCAGCACCAGCTGGCGCAGTGCATCGCCGTTGCTGGCACGGGCGTTGCCGCTGGGCAGCACCATCCGCTCACGTCCGTCCTGAAGCAGCGGCCAGCCCTGCATCGCCCGCGCATGGCCGATGTCCAGACGGTTGTGCGACTGCAGCGCCTCGACGTCGGCCGGCAGGCCGTGGCGCTGCGCATAGGCCGGCGCGGCCACGATCATCATCCGCGTCGCGCCCAGCCGCCGCGCGACCAGGCTGGAGCTCTTCAGCGGACCGGCCCGCACCGCCACATCGGTGCGCTGCTCCAGCAGATCGATCACCTCGTCGTTGAGGGTCAGGTCCACACCTACCTGCGGGTTGCGCTGCAGGAACGCCGGCAGCAGCGGCAACAGGAAATGCTGGCCGAACGGCACGTTGGAATTGACCCGCAGGCGTCCACGCGGCTCGGCGTGGGCACTGGCACAGCGCTCGGCCTCGTCCAGGTCGGCCAGCACGCGCAGGCCGCGCTCGTAGAACGCGCAGCCCTCGGGAGTCAGCTGCAGCTGGCGGGTGGAACGCTGCAGCAGGCGCGTCCCCAGCCGCTGCTCCAGCCTCGCCACCAGCTTGCTGACCGCCGACGGGGTCATCTCCAACGTTCGGGCGGCCGCGGAAAAGCCCCCGGTCTCGATCACCCGCACGAACACTTCCAGTTCGCCGGATCGGTTGATGTCGGAGCGCGCCATGGCAATGAATCCAGTTCACAGATGATTGTCCATGCGCAGTCTAGTTCACAGATGAGTGCGGAATCACCATGGCCTTCCCTCCACCCGGGATTGCCCGATGAACCGCTTCAGCCAGCTCGCCGCCACCGCATTGATCGGCCTGTCCAGTGCCGCCAGCGCCGCCCCTGCCCCGCACTGGGTGGCCAGCTGGCAGGCCAGCCCGCAACCGGTCTGGGGAGCGGACTTCCTGTTCCCGTCACTGATACCGGCGTCGCTGCACGACCAGACCTTCCGCCAGACCGCGCGCATCAGCCTGGGCGGCCCGCGCCTGCGGGTGCGGCTGAGCAATGCCTATGGCACCCAGCCGCTGCGGATCGGCGGTGCCAGCGTCGCGCCGCAGGCCGGTGCGACGCCGCAACAGCTCCGCTTCGATGGCCGGCCCGAGGTGCTGATCGGCCCCGGCCAGGAACGGCTGAGCGACCCGCTGTCGCTGACGGTGCAGGACCGCCAAGCGCTGCAGGTCAGCGTCTTTGTGCCGGAGTCGACGCCGTTGCAGACCTTCCACTGGGACGGCCGCCAGACCAGCTGGATCGCCCCCGGCGACCAGAGCCAGGCACGCGGCCTGAGCGGGACCAGCGCCACCACAGCCCGGCTGTTCCTGACCGGCATCGAGGTCGAGGCCCCGGCCAGCGCACGCAGCGTGGTGGTGATCGGCGATTCGATCACCGACGGCGCCACCGCCAGCCTCGACCGGGACCAGCGCTGGACCGACCACCTGGCCGCCCGCTTGGCCCCGCAGCGGGTGGCGGTGGTCAATGCCGGCATCTCCGGTGGCCGCCTCTTGCGCGACGGCATGGGGGAATCCGCGCTGGCCCGCTTCCAGCGCGATGCACTGGATCAGCCTGGCGTGTCCAGCGTGATCGTGCTGATTGGCATCAATGACATCAGCTGGCCCGGCACCGCCTTCGCGCGCAAGCAGGCGCGGCCCACGCTTGCCGAACTGCAGGCGGGCTACCGCGCTCTGGCCGGACAGGCCCATCGCCGTGGCGTTCGGATCGTGGGCGCGACCCTGCCGCCGTTCGCCGGCGCCCTGCCCGGTACGCCGCTGGACGACTACTACCAGCCGGACAAGGACGCCCTGCGCAGCCAGCTCAATGCCTGGCTGCGCACCGACGGCCCGTTCGACGCAGTGATCGACCTGGATGCGGCGCTGCGCGACCCGGCCGATCCATCACGGATGGCCGCTGCCTACGACTCCGGTGATCACCTGCATCCGGGTGATGCGGGGAACCGGGCGATGGCCGAGGCGGTGGATCTGGACGCGCTGCTTGGAGGTCAGGGGTCAGAGCCCTTTTCCCATGGAAAAGGGCTCTGACCCCAGCATCAGGCCCACCAACGAAAAACCCCGGGCAGGCCCGGGGTTTCGTCGCATATGGCTGGCCGGATCGGCTTACTTGCGCTTCTTGCGCACGTACAGCACCAGCGAGTGCTCTTCCAGCTCGTAGCCGTGGTCGGCTGCGATCTTGCGCTGCAGCTCCTCGATCTCGTGGCTTTCGAACTCGATGATCTTGCCGCTGTCCACGTCGACCATATGGTCGTGGTGGCCGCCACGGTCCAGCTCGTAGACGGCCTGGCCGCCTTCGAAATTGTGCTTGAGCACGAGGCCGGCGGCCTCGAACTGGGTCAGCACCCGGTAGACCGTAGCCAGGCCGATCTCATCGCCATGCTCCAGCAGCTGGCGGTAGATGTCCTCGGCGGTCATGTGGTGCTGGGCATTGCGCTGTTCGAGCAGCGCCAGGATCCGCATCCGTGGATGGGTCACCTTCAGGCCGACTTTTCGCAGGTCGTGGGTTTCCATAGGTCTCCGTTCATTGGCGATTTAGCGCCAGCTGCCTCGGATTGGGTCGCGGTGGCACGCCGGGAGTGTATCATCGGTTTGATTTCCCCAACCGCCAGTCCCGATGCGCAATCTCCTGTTGGTCGCCGCCGTCGCCCTGTCCACCACCGGGTGCGGCATCATCTACAAGCAACCCATCTATCAGGGCAACCTGATCCGGGAAGATGCCGTGGCCAAGCTGCAGGTCGGGCAGAGCAAGCAGCAGGTCACCGCGCTGCTGGGCACCCCGTCCATTCCCGATCCGTTCCACGCCCAGCGCTGGGACTACACCTCCAGCCAGCGCGTGAACCGCCTGGGCCGTACCGAAGTGAAGAACTTCGTGGTGTTCTTCGAGAATGACACCGTGACCCGTTGGGAAGGCGACTACTTCCCGGGCAACGACAAGGCCCTGGCCCAGCAGACCGTGCGCCAGTTCGGCCGCAACCTGCCGAAGGACAAGAAGAAGAAGGGCCGCTGAGGCCCCCTGCCCGTCCCCACGGACGGGTTGCGGGCATCAACCGCCGAGCGCGCGTCGCCGGCGGTTGTCCTTGGGGTCGGCCAGCAACGGGCGTAGCAGCTCGATACGGTCACCCTCCAGCAACACCTGCTGCGGGCGCGCCAGTACGCCATGCACGGCCACGGCCGGGCATCGGTCACTGCCTTCCAGCGCGGCGGCGGCAATGGCATCGGCCACGGTCGCGCCCTCGTCCAGCTGCAGCCGGCGCGACAGCACCTGCTGCGGCCAGGCCAGCACCACCTCGACCTCGATCATCGCTCAGGCCTCGTCGGCAACGCGGACGAAATCATTGACCATCCGATCGGCCAGACCCTGGAAGCCGATCGCCAGGGCCGGTCCCAGCAGGCGCGAGCTGGGCTCGAATTCCAGGGTCAGGGTGACCTTGCAGGCGTCCTCGGCCAGCGCATGGAATTCCCAGCGGCCGTGCAACTGCTTGAACGGGCCATCGCGCAGCTGCATGTCGATGCTGTGCGGGCGCTGCAGGGTGTTTTCGGTCTGGAACCAGGTGCTGAACGAACCCAGGCCCAGGTCCAGGCGCGCCACCAGGCGGTCCTCGCCCTGCTCCAGGATCTGGGCAGCCGAGCACCAGCGGAAGCGGCGCGGATAGGCCTGGACATCGTTGACCAGGTCGAACATGCGCGCGGACGAATGCTCGACCAGGGCGCTGCGGCGGATAGTAGGCATGAATACAGGACGTTTCGGCAATCGACCGGGCGGGCCCGAATCGGAGACAATACGGAAATGAGCAAGAACAGCGGCAAGGATAAAGCAAAGAGCGCGACGGCCAACAAGACCATCGCGTTGAACAAGCGTGCCCGCCACGAGTACCACATCGAAGAACGCTTCGAGGCCGGCCTGGCGCTGCAGGGCTGGGAGGTGAAGTCGATCCGTGCTGGCCGCGGCAACATCATCGATGCCTACGCCTACGTGAAGCACGGCGAGATCTTCCTGATCGGCGCCCAGATCACCCCCTTGATCCAGGCCTCCACCCACGTGGTCGCCAACGACCGGCGCGAGCGCAAGCTGCTGCTGCACCGGAGCGAGATCGACAAGCTGGTCGGCAAGGTCGAGCGCGATGGCTACACGATCGTGCCCACCGCGATGTACTGGAGCAAGAACAAGATCAAGCTCGAAGTCGCGCTGGCCAAGGGCAAGCAGACCCACGACAAGCGCGATGCCGCCAAGGACCGCGACTGGGCGATCGAGAAGCAGCGCGTGATGCGTCGCGGCAACCGCGACGCATAAGGCTGCAATACCGGGCCATGCTCGGCTCCCTTGGCCCTCTGTAGAGCCGAGCCATGCTCGGCTGCCTTGGCCCCCTGTAGAGCCGAGCCATGCTCGGCTTCGGCAAAGAAGCAGTCGAGCATGGCTCGACTCTACAAAAGGCGGATCACCCCGCCAGTACGCCCTGCCCGCGCATGCGCGGCGCCAGCGCCGCGTGCATCACCGCCAGGTGCATCACCACCGCCAGTTCCGGCGCGTAGCGATCATCCCCCTCCCGCCACTGCTGGGCCAGCTGCGCGGCATCATCCGGCAGCAACGACAGCAGCTGGGCATCATCCAGCGCATCGGCCGCGCCCTGCAGCTGGCGCGCCATCTGCCGCGACTGCCACACGTGCACGCCAATGCTGAGACTGGCCAGCGACATCAGGACCACGGCCAGCCCGTGCTCGAACCACTGCGACAGCACTTCCGGCCCCCACAGCAGGGCCGCCAGTACGGCCAGGCCCGGCAAGCGCCAACCCAGCCAATGGATGCGACCGCGCTGCGACCAGTGCACCACCACCGCGCTGGCGATCAGCGCGGCCGCAGCCGTGGCCGGCAGCTCTGTCAGCCAGGTGGCCGCCAGCAGCACCGCCAGCACCGCCCAGACCCAGCCCGGCGGCAACGCGCGCCGCTGGTAGTCGGCACCGACCGGCCCGATCAGCAGTCGCAGGCTGCGTTGTTGGCTTGCATCGGTCACCCACCGTCTCCGTGTCTGTCCTGGCTTGGATGGTCGTCGCCAGTGTGTCGCAAATTCGTGCCAATGACGTTACCAATCCGCTATGACGGCGGCTCTACAACTTCTTGCGGATTGCCAGAATGCGCTGGCAGGTGCCAACCCTGCGGACCGGATACGCCGGCGTGCCGGTCAACGCCGCTCGTCTTCTGGAGCGCTGCAGGCAGACGCCGCAGCGCGCAGCAAGGGGCCGACCTCCAGGCGTGGCGCAGGGCCGCCGGCCGGGAAGGCCAATGCAAGCGCCTTCGCCGCACGGTCGGCCTGCGGCTGCACGTACCAGGCGCGCTCCGCTGACAGCGCCTCGCCCCGCACCTGCTGCTCGAAACGGTACTGGCCCCAGTAGATCGCCAGCGGCTCTTCCAGTGCATTGAGGGGGTTGGGCAGCGCCAGGGCCTGCGGGCACAACGCGGCGAAGGACTCGGCCAGGATCCGCCGCTGCGGCGCCGGCTGTCCCGCCGAAAGGAAGTGACTGAACTCGTGCATCACGATCGGCGCCCAATCGTCGTCGGTCTCGAACGTCGAGAACAGCAGGATGTAGCCCCCGCGTAGCTTGGCCTGGGTTCGTTCCGCCTCGGGCCACCATACGAAGCGGACCTGGAAGACGGGCGAATCGTCCACGTTGAAGAACGCCTTCATCTGCTGGGCCAGCGCCAGCACCGCAGGCGCGGACAATTGCCGGGCAAGCGACGCTTGCTGCGCAACAAACGGCGCCTGTACCGCCAGCAGCTGTTCGGCACGTGGCGCGAAGTGCGCGTAGTAGCGGCGCAGCAGCAGCTGATCCTCCCTGTCCTGCCCCGCGATGGCGGCGTCAACAGCTGCGATGAAGGACGGCGCGGCCAGGAAATGCCTCGCGTAAGGATCGCCGGTGCGGGTGTCGGCACCCGCGAACAGGCGATCAGCCGGCGCCGACGGTTCCGAACCGCTTCGCGCAAGCGGAGACGTGCGCTGCCGGAAAGCCGCGTAGCCGGCCAGCAGCGTCCTGTCCTGATCGCTCAGGCCAAAGCGGCGTTGCCACGCTTCCCGATACACCGGCGAGGTGTATCCAGGCAGCCAGTCCGGCAGGTTGTCCAGCAGATTGAACAGATCCAGCACCCGGCTGTAGCGGACCTCCACCGAATAGGGAGGCTCCGCCGCCTGGAGCGTGCAGAATGGCATCACCATCAGGACGGCGAGTACAGCGGCAGCACCACGGAATCGCAGAATGCGGGAGCTGGAGGGCATGGCCGGGGCCGTCCGCGGAAGGGCGTTGACCGATTCGAGCACGCCGCTGCTGTGACCACAACGTGCCAAGCGACATGGGCGGAACCGGCGGCGGGCGGATGGCCCCTCCGCCGGCTCCATCGTGTATTTCCAGGTTCCGACTCCCGTGCGTGACTGTTCAGCCGTATTGCCGTAACATTCGCGGCGTTGGGCAGGCCCTGCCCGTGGCGACACGGAATCGGCCCTGTACCTTGCAGCACTGTAGAAACCGGGGGTGCATTGGTTTCGACGGGGGTTGTGAAGTCGCCTGGCGCATGCCGAGGGGGTAGCTTTCCTCGTAAATCCAGCTGCAAAACTCTAGTTGCCAACGACGACAACTACGCTCTGGCCGCTTAAGGCCTAAGCCTCGAAACCGCTTGTGTCCATGCTCGCGGTGTAGAGTCACTATCATGGAATCGCGCTGGGTGGCTGCCTGTCAGTCCGGCACTAGAACACAACAGGCTGGTTCCCGGATGCGCTTTGCACGCCGTGCTGTTCGGGGACGAGATCTAACGGCGAGCTAAGCATGTAGTGCTGGGGATGGAGTGCCTTCGGACGGCGGTTCAATTCCGCCCACCTCCACCATCTGTATGGCCTGTCGAGGCCGCAAGAAGCCGGATCTCCCGTCATTGGGGTTCCGGCTTTTTTGTTTCCCGAAGATGGCGCCCTCGTCTGCTGTCCCGACATCCCCTGATGCCACCCGCATCGGGAGCCAGTCACAGAAGCTGAGATCCGGATCCAGTAGAGTCCATGCGTCACACGACGTGACCCGAAACCTGAAAGGACATCAGATGAAGCGCATCACACTGTTTGTGGGCTTGGCCGTGGCGTTGGCACTGGGGCAGGCTTCCGCTGCCACGCCAGGCTCCCGCTATCTGCAGCTGGCCGCTGACCAGCGCGTACAACCCGGCACGGCAACCCTGCTTTCGAGCACCATCGATCTGAGCGCCCCCGGTTGGGTGTACGTGCAGTCGGATGGACGGTACTTCCCTGGCGGCAGCTCGGCTGCCAATGCCTACATCACCATCAACGGTGAGGTGGTCTCCAACGACAGCTACATCGACTGGCGGCAGTCAACGTCGGCCCAACAGCACTCCTTCAATGTCATCGGTGCCAAGTACCTGCCTGCCGGACGCCATACGGTCAACCTGGCCGGGCAGGCCATCGGTTCTGCCGTCAATTTCGGCTCCGCCAGCAACCTCTCCGTGCTCATCACCTCTGCAGGCGCAGTTACCAACAGCGGCCTTGCGAGTGACACCGCACAGCTGGACTTCAATACGGTCGGCAGCCCTGAAGGAATGGCGTTGCAGGCCAAGGACCGCAAGCTGCTGATGACTGCCCAGGCCGGCAATCCCGGTGGCCCCATCGTGGCCATGGCTTCCGGCCGCGCGTTCGCGTGGGGCAACTACGGCGATGGCATGATGGGGATTTTCCTGAACGAGCAGGAGCCCGGCATCGAATCGATGACCTGGTCGATCAATGACATCTTCAGTGGCGCAGAAACGCAGGCTCCCTTCTATTCGCAGGGCCTGTTCGTCAATCCGCCGGCTTACAGCACTGTCAGCTTCGTCGCGTCCGAATCGCCGTACTACCAACCGCAGGACGCCAACACCAACAACGTAAAGTACAAGTTCGGCGCCAATTCCCGACTGGTGACGCTGTCCAACGGCTTTGGCGTGGTCGGAAAGGGGTTGAATCCTGGATTCAACTACGCCGCCGCAGGCCCGTACCGCCGATTCGCCTATGTCTGCGTCGGGACCAATGGCTTCGCGCCGGGCTGTCCGTCGGTGGGCTCGCAGGTGGTCATTGGCGAGGGCCAGGTCTGCATTCCGCAGGGGCACAACGGCGTGGTGCTTTTCTCGACGAAGTCTCGCGTGCAGGGTGACCCGAACGACGGTGGCGGAAGCGTGTTTCTGTTCCTGAAGATCGATGGCCAGCAGGTGGGCAGCCTCGGCACCCAGCAGTTGGGCTCCAAGCCGGACTCGGTCAGCACCCGCACCATCTCCGCCAGCTACCTGAGCGCGGGATCATCCGCGCTGGGGACGGGCTGCCACACCGTGCAGGCCGTGGCCCAGGTATTGGGAGATTTCCGCCACATGTCGCTCAATGCCGACATGCCACTCGTCTGGTTCGACTGACCCATCGCGTCGAATGTGGCCGGTGGCCGGGTCTGTTCGCCCCGCCACCGGCTATCCCGCAACACGTTGAAGGATCTGCCATGAAAGCCCCCCTCGCCCTCACCCTGCTCTTCGCCGCATTCGCCGCATTCGCCGCAGCTCCGGCCACGCACGCCGCCGCACCAGCCATTGCTCCACCTGGCACCGCCACGCTGGAAGCCATGCTGGCCTGCAAGGCCGGCTCGAACTTCAGCGAGGCCGACGCCATCGATGCACTGCAGGCCGCCGGCCTGGCCAGGAAACCAGGTGGCACTTTCGAGCCGGAGGACAAGCCGGTTGCCCTGTTCGGCGGTACCGTCACCAGCGCGGATGTGAACGTGGCCGAAGGCGAGAAGAGCCTCTTCGTCTACTTGAACGGCGTTGATTCCAAGCGTCTGGCCAAGGCATGGTCAGTGACCACGGTCAACGAGCACGCCAACACGGAGGAGCCTTCATACGTGAAGGCCATCGACAAGCGACACACCCTGCACGTGATCGCAGGCGACGACTACGAAGGCTATTCCGCTGCCGTGAAGTGCCAGATCACCCGGTAACGGCATCACCTGCGCTACAACCAACGCCGCACTCGTTGGCGGAACAACGGATACACCTCGGGGAAGCGGGCCAGCAACGCCCGCTCTTCCGGCATGATCTGCAGCCAGGTGATGTACAGCACGAACAACGGCACCGCCAGCAACGCGATCGTGTTCTGCAGGTACAACATCGCACCGGTCAGGATCGTTGCCTGGCCCAGATACATCGGATTGCGCGTGTAGCGGTACACGCCGTGCATGACCAGCGCGCTCGATGCCGAAGGGCGCAGCGGATTGACCGTGGTGCGCGCCCTCTGGAACGCGAGCTTCGGCAGCAGGTTCAACGCCACACCGATCGCCATCACCCCGCCTGCCATCAGCGCTGGCATCGGCAGGGACAACACCGCATCCGGCCACAGCCGGCTACCCAGCCAGCCGATTCCCGCGCACAGCAGCATCACCAGCGGCGGCGGGATCCGGGTCTCAAGCCACGTCATCGCAGTCCCTGCATCGCTCCATTCACCCCAGTGTCACACGAACCTGCCTGAATCGCTTGCACGGCAGTGGCTCAGGGGCCCAAACCGACCGCCCGGTATGTTCCGCTTTGACATGCCGACCGCTAGAGTGGCGCGACCGCGCAGGAGGATCGTATGGCTACCACGGGCTTGGGCTTCATCGGCCGCACGACCCTCATCATCACCGTGCTCCTCACCCTGGGTGGCTGCGCGACATTGCGCCAGTTCGGCCCTTCGGTGCAGGTGGCTTCGGTCACGCCCGGCCAGTACATCGCGCTCAAGCGCGGCGACATCCTCACCACCGGCAAGCTCAGCTCGGCGACGATGGAAACGCTGCGCGTGGCCGGCCTGGATGAAGGCGTCTGCGCCAAGCCGGGCCTGCCCTGCATCGAAGCGATGGAAGGCAGCATCGTGGTGCGCGAGGAGGACAAGCGTTCGAGCCTGGCCGAGTTGTGGCTGCAGTATGCGATGACCCTGCCCGCGCCGAAGCGCGAGTACTCCACCTCCGGCCGTGCCAAGAGCGCAATCACCGAGCTGGATGCCGATTTCCAACCGCGCCTGGACGCGTGGATGCAGGTCGCGCGCCAGGCCTACGCCTATCTGTTCTTCACCGAGCGCACCGCCAACCAGCGCGGCTTCGAAGACCGCCAGACCCAGGTGCGCGACTACTACAACCTGGCCGTGCAGGAAGCCTCGGTACAGCTGTACAACGCCTACGCCACCGGCCGCGTGCACAGCGAAGCCAGCCACTTCCAGCTGGGCCGCTGGACCTTCGTGCTGGCCCCTTCAGGCGAAGCATCGCCGCTGGATACGCGCACCCCCACCGAGCTGGTGCCGGCGGCCTCGCTGTCGTTCACCGGCACGCTGCGCAGCGTGCATCGCCGCGATGGCTTCGGTGCCGAACTGGTGGCGGTGATGGACGATCCCGCAGCCGCCACGACCACCACGCCGCCGGCAGCGACGCCTGCGACGCAGGCCAGCGCTTCGGCCACGCAGAGCTGGAGCGAGATGCCGTCGCCGTCGATGACGGTGCTGCTGCGCTTCTCGGGAAAGAACTTGTGGGAAGTGCTGCACGACGACGAGCCGGAACTGGAAATCCACGATCCCTACCAGGTCACGGAAGTCACCCTGCATGGCCAGCAGGTGCCGCTGGCCGCGAACTTCACCGCTGGCTACGCGCTGTGGCTGGCGCGTTCCAACTTCAGCCACCAGTCGCTGCGCTCGTTGTTCGGCGGCAAGGGCGGCATCGACACGCCGCATCTGTACATGATGCAGCCTTACGATCCCAACCGCCGCGTGCTGCTGATGATCCATGGCCTGGCCAGCAGCCCGGAAGCATGGGTCAACGTTGCCAACGAGCTGATGCGTGACGACGAGATCCGCCAGGATTTCCAGATCTGGCAGTTCTATTACCCGACCAACATGCCCATCGCGATGAGCCACGATGCAATGCGCCATACGCTGGCCGAAGTGTTCAAGCACTTCGATCCCGGCGGCAAGGCGCAGGCCTCGCACGACATGGTGCTGGTCGGGCACAGCATGGGCGGCGTGATCGCGCGGCTGATGATCTCCTCTTCCGGCGATCATCTGGTGGACACGCTGCTGGCAACCGCGCAGATGACACCCGCACAGCAGGAACTCCTGCGCACCAAGGGCGCACCGGTGCTGACCTTCCTGCCGGAACCGGAAGTGTCGCGCGTGGTGTTCATCGCCACGCCGCACCGCGGCACCGACGTGGCCGGCACCCGCCTGGGCCGCTGGATCGGACGCCTGGTGCGATTGCCGCTGACCGTGCTGGAAGACGTGGCCACCATTGCCAACGATGGTCAGATCGACCGCAATGACGGCAAGCACGGCTACCAAATGAACAGCATCCAGAACCTGGACAAGGATGATCCCTTCGTCCGCGCGGTGGCCGACCTGCCGATGTCGCCGAAGGTGCACTACCACTCGATCATCGCGCGCGCCAAGGCCGATGGCCCGCTGGAAAAGACCGACGACGGACTGGTGCCGTACTGGAGCTCGCACCTGCCGCACGCGGACTCGGAGAAGGTGATCGTGTCCGGTCACAGCGTGCAGGAAGCCACGCCTGCCATCGTCGAGCTGCGGCGGATCCTGCATGAGGACATGCAGGAGCACGACCGCCAGAACAGGTAGCCCACATCATCACGGCCGCTGGCTGTCCCGCGCGGCCGCATCACAGCGGCGGTGCCCGGGCTTGCCGGAACACCGCCACTGCGGCAGGCACGAACTGCTCAGCCTTCTCCGCCGGCTGCAGCTTCGGTGATCAGATCTGCCACTGCTACCGGCTGCGATGCCAGCGACGCGTGGCTGGCATCCAGCGTGAGGGTGGCACGCGGCTGCATGCGCGCCGCCATGCGCCGCTGGTTGTCGGGATGGATCATGTGATCAGCGCTGGAGACCTGGTACCAGCTCGGCTTGTGCCGCCACGCTGGATCGCTGATTGCATCGCCGAACGTGCTCGCCAGAGGTGCCTTCTGCGTGACCGCCATTACCCGCGCCTCATCGACCGGCAGGTCCTGGCAGAAGCTCTCGTGGAACCTGCCCGGCTGCAGCCACAGGTAACCGTCGCTGTCCGGCGCCAGGTTGGCCGCCGCCTCGGGCAACTGCTGCTGGGTAATGCCGCCGGGGCTCTCGCCCGCATCCGGCGCAAACGCGGCGATGAAGACCAGCCCCATCACGTTGGGTTCGTTTCCGGCCTCGGTGATCACTGCACCACCATAGGAATGGCCAACCAGCAGCACCGGCCCCTGGACCTGGCGGATCATGCGGCGGGTGCGTTCCGCGTCGTCGGCCAGCGATGTCAGTGGCAGTTCCACGGCATGCAGGTCGTGGAAGCCTCGGCGATCGAGCTCCAGGATCACCTTGGCCCAATGCGCGGCACCGCCCCAGAAACCATGAACCAGAATGATGCTTGGCTTGCTCATCTTGCAGGACTCCTCACTTGGATGGGATGGTTGGCTGGCAGCAGCCCGCGCTGCCTGAAGCCACCCGGCCAGACTACGGATCGCACCCGCCAGCAGCGATGCACGGACTCCTGAAAACCATGCCAAGGCTCCACAACACCGAATCGCTCCAGGCTGGATCCGACGCACTGTTTGCGATCTTCCAGTCGTCGCGCATGCAGGGCGGCGACATCAGCCGCCACGTCATGCAGCCCGGCGGATCACTCACCGTTGCCGAAGGCCAGGGGTGCTTCCATTTCATCGAGCACGGCACGGCGCGGCTGCATGCAGATTCCGCCGTCGTGCCGCTGCGTACGGGCGAGCTGCTGTTGATGCCGCATGGCCGGACGCATCGCATCGACTGCGCCGCCGACGCGCAGGGGCCGGCCCATCTGACCACCGCATCGTTCGGGTTCGATGGCCCCGGCAGCCGTCTGCTGCTCGATGCCCTGCCCGGTTGGTTGCATGTCCCAGGGGTGGACCGGATGCCAAGCGGATTTCCCGCCAACTCGGCCGACTGGATGGCGGTAACCCTGGCCGCGATCCAGGCTGAAGCAGCCCGGCCTACGCTGGGCAGCGGCTTGATGCTGTCACGCCTGCTCGACCTGTTGTTTGTCTGGACCCTGCGCTACTGGCTCGGAACATCCGGTCCGCACAACTGCCAGCGTCTGCACGCCTTGGCCGACCCCCTGATCGGGCGAGCATTGGCGTTGATGCAGGCCCGGCCCGCACACGCATGGACCGTCGAGTCACTCGCAGCGTGCCTGAATCAGTCCCGCTCGAACTTCGCGCAGCGATTCAGCCTCGCCACCGGCATGCCACCGATGCGCTATCTGGCTGAATCGCGACTGCAGCTGGCCGCGCAGATGCTGCGCAGTGGCAAGCGACGGGTGTCGCAGATTGCCGGAGACGTCGGGTATCTGTCCGAACCCGCATTCAGTCGTGCGTTCCGCCGCGCGTTCGGCATGAGCCCGAATGCCTGGCGCCAACAGGCGCCGGCGACATCCGACTGAGGGAAATCCCTCATCGCGCCTGCGCACCCGTCCTCCTATGCTGGCCTCACATTCCCCGCAGGAGGTCCGCATGAACACGCAAGAGCCCAGCCGCCAGCCCAGCCCCGACCCGGCCGAGCGCGATGCCTTCTTCCCGTCGCCCTACTCGCTGTCGCAGTTCACCTCGCCCAGGAGCGACCTGTCCGGTGCCGACTATCCGGACGCACGCCGCGACGGTCGCTGGAAGGTGCTGATGATCGCCGCCGACGAGCGCTACCTGCCCACCGCCAATGGCCACCTGTTCTCCACCGGCAACCATCCGGTGGAGACCCTGCTGCCGATGTACCACCTCGACAAGGCCGGCTTCGGCATCGATGTGGCTACGCTGTCGGGCAACGCCGCCAAATTCGAGTGGTGGGCGTTCCCGCGCGAGGACAAGGAGATCGGCGGACTGTACGAACGTTACGAGTCGCGCTTCCGCCAGCCGCTGCCGCTGGACAAGGTGGTCGCCGGGCTTGATGCGGATTCGGACTATGCCGCGGTGTTCATCCCCGGCGGCCATGGCGCCCTGATCGGACTGCCGCAGAGCCGTGCGGTGAAGGCCGTCCTGCACTGGGCGATGGCCCAGCAACGCCACATCATCACCCTGTGCCACGGTCCGGCTGCACTGCTCGCTGCAGGCGTGGACGAGGCCGATGGCGGTTCGCTGTTCCGCGGCTACCGCATCTGCGCCTTCCCCGATGCGATGGACCGGCAGACGCCGGAGATCGGCTACATGCCTGGACAGTTGCCGTGGTTCTTCGGTGAGCGCCTGGCACAGCAGGGCGTGCAGATCGTCAACGACGGCATCGATGGCAGCGTGCTGCAGGACCGACTGCTGTTGACCGGTGACAGCCCGCTGGCCGGCAATGCGCTGGGCAAACTGGCTGCACGCACCCTGCTCGACGCCCTGGCCGGGCGCTGAACCGGATGACCGCGCTGGTGCAGGCGTTGCTGGAACTGGAACGCGCCCGTTCGCTGAGCGCGGTGGGTGCGGTCCTGCGAGGCATCGCGGCACCACTCGGCTACGACCGCGTGCTGGTGTTCGCCACCGGCACCGGGCTGGAGCGGGGTACACAACGCGTGTACTGGATCGAAGGCGACTGGTTCGGCGATGGCAGCGATACCGACCTTGCGCGCTACCTTCACGCCTGCCCGGTGAATCGCCACGTGCTGGACAGCGACGCGCCGTTCTTCTGGAGCAAGCGCCAGGGCGTTCGCGGCGAACGCTACCAGATAGTGAAGCAGCCACGCGGCGAAGGCCTGCATGGTCTGCAGGTGCCGGTGTTCGGCACCACCGGCCTGGAGGGCGCGATCAGCGTTGCCGGTACGTCGATCGACGCGTCGGCCAGCGCGCGCCTCCAGCTGGAGACTGCTGCAACCGCAGCATTCCGAGCCGCACGCCATCTGGCCGAATCGCCTGCCGAGCTTTCGGGAAGCGCGCTGAGCAACCGCGAGCGCGAAGTGCTGCGCTGGGTTGCCGCCGGCCGCCGGCAGGCTGAGATCGCGGCCACGCTTGGGCTTTCCACGCGCACGGTGGAGAACCATCTGCGCCACGCGCGCCAACGCCTGGGTGTGGCGACCACCGCGCAGGCAGTGCGTGCCGCCAGCCGTCGCGGCGAGATCGAAGACTGATCGCGGCGAGGCACTTCCGGCGGTCTGGTTCGCGTGTTACACACGCCATGCGCATGTGCGCGATTGCAGAAAGCAAGGATGATGCTTATGAAACTGCAACTGGCCACGATGGCCGCGTTGGTGGTGGCAACTGCAACCCTGGCTCCGGTGGCGGACGCCAACACAGGGGTCCCGAGAGAGAATGTTTCCTGTGTGCCTGTGAATGTGGACCGCAACCGTGTCCACCACCACTGCACGGAAACCTACACCGATGAATTCGGCAACGTCTACACAGCCGAGTACTGGATCGACGAGTACGGCAACCCTTACCTGCGCGACTGAGCCGGGAAGGGACTGCGCCGGGCCGCGAGCCGGGCCGGCGCGTACGCAGCAGCTGCCGCACGGTCGCCTGATCTACCGGGGGTAGTTGCATGACACCGCGCAGATGCGCGATTGCAGACACAAGGATGATGCCCATGAAACTGCACCTGGCCTCGATGGCCGCACTGATGCTTGCTGTGGGAGCTCTCTCCACGTCGTCCCAGGCCACCGCCAGCGGTGGTGGCGGTGGTCCGGAGAACACGAACTGCGTCCGGGTCAAGATGGGGCCCTATTACCATCAACGTTGCGAAGTGACGTACTTCGAAGAGGATGGCACTCCCTACATCCGGGTGTACTGGATTGACCAGAATGGCCAGTGGTACCTGCCCGCCGACTGAGCAGACATGATCTCCTGATCGCGCCCGCGCGATCCGCCGGGCGGCGCTTTCACCGCCCGCCCGGCACCTGCCATCCGCCCGTCCCGGCATACCGCTGCCCCCGCCTTCCATGGCATGCTCCATGAAACCGTTTTCATGGAATGGAGGGATTCCACGATGTTGTCGCGCTTCCGTCGCCCTGCGCTGTGCGCATTGTTGGCGCTTGCTCTGCCTGCCGTTGCCTGGGCCGCCGCACCGGCGCCACTGAAAGTGATGTCGTTCAATGTCCGCACCCCGGCTGATACCGAACCGGGCAAACGCTGGCCGGACCGTCGCGATGCCATGGTCAAGGTCATCCTTGATGCACACCCTGCCGTGATCGGCACCCAGGAACTGGTGAAGGAGCAGGCCGACTACCTGTCCGAGCACCTGCCCGGTTACCGCTGGTTCGGCGAAGGCCGCCGCGGCGGAAGCGGTGACGAACACATGGGCGTGTTCTACGACAGCAAGGTGCTGGCCGTCGAGGAATCCGGCAACTTCTGGTTGTCCGATACGCCGGAGGTGCCCGGCAGCATCACCTGGGGCAACCTGTACCCGCGCATGGTCACCTGGGCCCTGTTCCGGCGCCTGGACGATGGCCGTCGTTTCTACTTCATGGATACCCACCTGCCCTACCGCGACGAGGACGAGCCGCGCCGGGTGAAGGGTGCCGAACTGATCGGCAAGCATCTGGCAACCCTGCCGACCGACCTGCCGGTGGTCCTGACCGGCGACTTCAACAGCGAGCCCGGTGGTGACACCTACAAGGCATTCACCCGCCTGCTGCAGGACACCCGTACCCAGGTGAAGGCTCCGCAGGGCCCACGCCTGACCTTCCACGATTTCACCGGCAAGGCCACCGTGCAGCTGGACTGGGTGCTGGTGCGTGGCTTCAGTGCACGCAGCTTCGTCACCGATGACCGTCGCATCGACGGCGTGTTGCCATCGGATCATTTCCCGCTGGTGGTCGAGCTGGACTGGCCGAAACACTGAACCTGCGCGGCAGCCGCAGCTACGGCGGCGGCTGTCGCGACATCAGCCGGTACAGCGCCTGATGCTGGTTGCGTGCCTGGCAGATGCGGGCACCGACCGCCAGAAACACGGAGATGCCGATCAGGCCCAGCCCCAGCATCTGGTCCGGCAGGCGCACGAAGCCGATCGCAGCCGCCATCGTAGCCAATACCATCAGCACTACGACCGCTACCGACAGCCCTGCACCAGGCGGCCCCGGATCACCGAACAGCATGCGCTGGGTATCGCGCTTGTCATCGCTCATCGCCTGCCCTCCTGGAATCTGCCCCACTAGTTACACCGCGGGCCCCGGTTCCGGCAGAGTCAGAAACGTCATGACTGTGACAACGTCCACAGCACGCGACGCGCTACCCTGCCTCCATTCCCAATCTGCGGAGGACGTCATGGCGCACCAGAGCCGTCTGGCCGGATTCATCATCGACTGCCAGGACACGCCCGCTGACGAAGGCGCGCGCTTCTGGGCGGCCGCACTCGGCCTGCAGCCGCAGCCATCGTATGGCGAAGATGGCGCCGAGTATGCCGAGCTGCGGGATGCGCCGGGAGGGCTGCAGGTGGAGGTGCAGCGGGTCGCTCACCCCTCGCGCGTGCACCTGGACATCGAGAGCGACGACATCGATGCCGAGGCAGATCGACTGGAAAAACTCGGCGCGCGCCGGATCGGCTTCGTCAAACGCTGGTGGGTGATGGAAGCGCCCACCGGCCATCGCTTCTGCATCGTGCGCATGCGCGAACGCGCAGTACCGGCCAATCTCTGGCCCTGAAGCAGATAGGGACGGAAGCCGCGGCTTCCGTCCCCTCATGCCTACTGCAGCTGCGCCACGCTGGGTTGCTGCGGCGATTGCCCCCAGCCGCCCAGCGCCTTGTACACGCCAACAACGCTGACGTTGACTTCGGCCTCGGCCGCCGCCAATGCATCATCCGCCGCCAGCTGCGTGCGCTGCGCATCCAGCAGGGTCAGGAAGTCTTCCGAGCCCTCGCGATAGCGGATCTGCGCCAGCGATTCGGCACGTCGTGCCGCCTGCGCCTGCTCGACCACGATCGCCAGCCGCGCCTGCTGCTTGGAATAGCGGGTCAGCGCGTTCTCGGTGTCTTCCAGCGCCAGCAGCACGGCCTGCTCATACTGCGCGGCCACGCCTTCAGCCTCTGCCTTGCTGGCACGCAGGCGTGCACGCACGGTACCGAAGTCGAACGCGGCCCAGCTCAGCGACGGGGTCAGCGACCAGGCCTTGTTGTTGCCATTGACCAGGCCACTGGCGTCGCCGCCGAGGAAGCCGACGAAACCGGACAACGACAGCCGCGGGAACAGGTCCGCAGTCGCCACGCCCACGCGTGCGGTCGCCGCCGCCAGGCGACGCTCGGCCACACGCACGTCGGCGCGCTGGCGCAGCAGTTCGCGGGTATCGCCCAGCGGCAACGCCTTGGCGAACGCCGGCACTTCATGCGGTGCCAGCATGGCGGTCAGCATTTCCGGGCGCTGGCCCAGCAGCACCGCCAGCCGGTTGCGCGACTGCGTCTCGGATACTTCCAGCAGCGGAATGTCGGCCTCGATCGCCTTCAACCGGGCACGGCTGCTCTGCACGTCCAGCTCGCTGCCAGCGCCCAGCTCCCAGCGCGCCTCGGTCAGCTTCTGCGTATCGCGCAGGTTGACCAGGGTGTGCTGGGCCACCGCGATGCGCTTCTGCGTACCGCGCAGCTCGAAGTAGTTGCGAGCCACTTCGGCGGCGACCAGTACCTGCGCATCGGCCAGGTTGGCCTGCTCGGCGTCGAGGTCGGCGCGCGCGGCTTCTGCAGCACGGCGCTTGCGGCCGAACAGATCCAGCTCCCAGCCGGCGTCGAAGCCGAGCTGGTAGCTTTCACTGAACACCCGCTGCCCACCCAGCTGCGGATCGGGTTGCTTGCGGCGGTCGTAGCTGCCGCCTGCGGTGATGTGCGGGGCCTGGTCGAAACGGCTTTCGACGAACACCGCACGGGCCTGGCTGACGCGGGCCACCGCCACGCGCAGGTCGAGGTTGTCCGACAGCGCACCGTGCACCAGTTCTTCCAGCACCGGATCATCGAACTGCGCCCACCAGCTGGCCACCGGCGAGGTGGTGCTGAACACCGGCTGCTGCGCTCCCTGCAGCACCACCGGCTCCTGCACGGGCGCCTTGTAGTTCGGGCCGACGCTGACACAGCCTGCCAGCACCAGGCTGGAGACGGCCATCGCCAACGTGCGGATCACCATGGCAGCACCTCACCCAGGTAGGTGAAGCTGCCACTGGCGCCGGATTCACCGATCAGCGCCATTTCCACGCTGGAACGTGCGCCTTCGCTGATTTCGATTTCGCCGTTGCCGCCGTTCATGTCGGTCTTCACGTAACCCGGATGCACGGTGTTGACCTTGATCGGGGTGTTGCGCAGTTCGTAGGCCAGGCTCAGCGTCCAGCTGTTCACCGCTGCCTTGGAGGCGTTGTAGGCCGGCACCTTGAAATCGTAGATGCCCGACGCCGGGTCGGCGTGCAGGGTCTGCGAGCCGAGCATGCTCGATACGTTGACGATGCGGCCGGACTTGGCCTGCTTGACCAGCGGCAGGAAGGCCTGGGTGACCGCCACCAGCGCATACACGTTGGTGTCGAAGGTGCGCTTCCAGGTATCGAGCGACTGCTCCGACGGCGCCTGCGCCGGATTCTCGATCATGATGCCGGCGTTGTTGACCAGGATGTCGAGGCGGCCATGGCGCTGGCGTACCTGCTCGACTGCTTCGGCGATGCTTGCCGCATCGGTCACGTCCAGCTGGATGGCTTCCACCGGCAGGCCCTCGGCCTGCAGCTTCAGTGCCTGCTCCACGGCGGTCTCGCGCTTGCGGCCGGCCAGCAGCGTGTGCACGCCGGCCTGGGCCAGCTGGCGCACGGTCTCGGCGCCGATGCCACGGGTGGCGCCGGTGACCAGCGCGATCTTGTTCTGATGGGTGTTCATGGATTCATGCCTTGTGAGGGGAAAGCCGCCACCGGCCAATGACCGGCGGCGGCGGGGTTCCATGTCAGTGGTGGATGGTCGGCTCGCCGTGCTGCACCAGCTGGCCACCACCATTGCGGGTGACGAACTTGCGCAGGGCCACGTAGAACACCGGGGTGAGGAACAGGCCGAACAGGGTCACGCCCAGCATGCCGGCGAACACGGTGATACCGGTCACCGAGCGCACCTCGGCGCCTGCACCGTGCGACAGCACCAGCGGCACGGTGCCGGCGATGAACGCGATGGAGGTCATCACGATCGGGCGCAGGCGCAGGCGGCAGGCTTCCAGCGCGGCTTCAACGATGCCCTTGCCGCCCATCTCCAGCTCTCTGGCGAATTCGACGATCAGAATCGCGTTCTTGCACGCCAGGCCCATCAGCACCACCAGGCCGACCTGCACGAACACGTTGTTGTCGCCACCGGTCAGCCACACGCCGAACAGCGCGGACAGCAGGGTCATCGGCACGATCAGGATCACCGCCAGCGGCAGCGACCAGCTCTCGTACAGCGCAGCCAGCACCAGGAAGGCCAGCATGATCGCCACCGGGAACACGATGAAGGCGGCCTTGCCCTGGGTGGCCTGCTGGTAGCTCAGGTCGGTCCATTCAGTGGTCATGCCCACCGGCAGCACCTTGCCGGCAATCTCGGTCAGCTTGTTCATCGCTTCAGCCGAGGACAGCAGGCGCGGGTCGGCTTCACCGGCCAGGTCCGCTGCCGGGTAGCCATTGAAGCGCAGCACCGGGTCGGGGCCGAAGGTCTGCTTGATGGTGACCATCGAACCGATCGGCACCATCTCGCCGCGGTCGTTGCGGGTACGCAGCTTGCCGATGTCCTCGACCGTCTCGCGGAACGGACCGTCAGCCTGGGCGATCACCTGCCAGGTACGGCCGAACTGGTTGAAGTCGTTGACGTAGGCCGAACCCAGGTAGGTCTGCAGGGTGTCGAACAGTTCGGTGAGCTGCACGCCCTGCGCCTTGGCCTTGACGCGGTCCACCTCGGCATCCAGCTGCGGCACGTTGGCCTGGTAGCTGGAAATCGGGAAGGCCATGCCCGGCGTCTGCGCAACGGTGCCCTGCATTGCCTGCACGGCATTCTGCAGCGCGCCGTAGCCCAGGTTGCCGCGGTCCTCGATGAACATCTGGTAGCCGTTGCCGTTACCCAGGCCGAGGATCGGCGGCGGCATCATCGCGAAGGCGAAGCCTTCCTGCAGCCCGGCGATCTTCTGGTTGATCTCGGCATTGATCTGCGCGGCGGTACGGCCATGGCGCTCGGCGAACGGCTTCAGCGGAATGAACGCCACACCGGTGTTCGGCGTGTTGGTGAACTGCAGCGCGTTCAAACCCGGGAACGAGATGGTGTGGGCCACGCCATCGGTTTCCTGGGCGATCTTGGCGACCTTGCGCAGCATTTCATCGGTACGCGCGATCGACGAACCTTCCGGCAGTTTCACACCGGCGATCAGGTACAGCTTGTCCTGAGTCGGAATGAAGCCCGGCGGCACCAGCTTGAAGATCACGCCGGTACCGACCAGCAGGATCGCGTAGACCACGAACACCGCGCCGCGACGGCCGAGAATGCGCGCCACGCCACGCTCGTACTTCTCCGAGCTGGACTTGAAGAAGCGGTTGAACGGACGGAACACCCAGCCGAACAGGCGGTCGATCAGGCGGCTCGGGCCGTCCTTCGGTGCGCCGTGGGCCTTCAGCAGGCGCGCGGCCAGGGCCGGCGACAGGGTCAGCGAGTTGATCGCCGAGATCACCGTGGAAATGGCGATGGTGACTGCGAACTGCTTGTAGAACTGGCCGGTGACACCAGACAGGAACGCCATCGGCACGAACACGGCACACAGCACCAGCGCGATCGCCACGATCGGGCCGGACACCTCACGCATGGCCTGGTGTGCCGCCGCGGTGGGCGACAGCCCTTCCTCGATGTTGCGCTCGACGTTCTCCACCACCACGATCGCGTCGTCGACCACGATGCCGATCGCCAGCACCAGGCCGAACAGGCTCAGCGTGTTGATCGAGAAGCCCAGCAGGTACAGCGCGGCGAAGGTACCGACCACCGACACCGGCACCGCGATCAACGGGATGATCGAGGCACGCCAGGTCTGCAGGAACAGGATCACCACCAGCACCACCAGCGCGATGGCTTCCAGCAGCGTGGAGACCACGGCCTTGATCGAGTCGCGCACGAAGATGGTGGTGTCATACACCGCTTCGTACTTCACGTCAGCCGGCATGGTCTTCTGCATCTCGTCCATCGTCGAGATGACCTGGTCGCGGATTTCCAGCGCGTTCGCACCCGGCGACTGGAAGATACCGATACCGACCGCGTTCTTGCCGTCCAGCTGCGAGCGCAGGGTGTAGTCACCCGCACCCAGCTCCAGACGGGCCACGTCGGACAGGCGCACGATCTCGCCATCGGTGCCGCTCTTGAGCACGATGTCGCCGAATTCCTTTTCGGTCTTCAGCCGGCCCTGGGCATTGATCAGGGTCAGGAACTTGCTGTCCGGCAGCGGTTCGGCGCCGAGCTGGCCGGCCGACACCTGCACGTTCTGCTCGCGCATGGCGCGCACCACGTCGCTGGCAGTCAGGCCGCGCGAGGCCACCTTGTCCGGGTCCAGCCAGGCGCGCATGGCGTAGTCGCCACCACCGAAGATCTGCGCGTCACCCACGCCCGGAATACGCGCCAGCGCATCCTTGACGTGCAGGCGTGCGTAGTTGCGCAGGTACAGGGTGTCGTACTTGCCTTGCGGCGAGGTCAGGTGCACCACCATCAGGAAGGTCGGCGACTGCTTCTGCGTGGTCACGCCCTGCCGGCGCACGTCCTCGGGCAAGCGCGCCTGCGCCTGCGCCACACGGTTCTGCACCTTCACCGCCGCCGCGTCCGGGTCGGTGCCCGGGCGGAAGGTGACGGTCATCTGCAGCACGCCGTCGGAACCGGCGACCGACTTCAGGTACATCATGCCTTCGACGCCGTTGATGGCTTCTTCAAGCGGCGTGGCGACGGTCTCGGCAATGACCTTGGGGTTGGCGCCCGGATAGACCGTGCGCACGACCACCGACGGCGGCACCACTTCCGGGTACTCGCTGATCGGCAGAATTGGAATCGTGATCAGGCCGGCGGCGAAGATCACGATCGACAGCACCGCCGCGAAGATCGGCCTGTCGATGAAGAAACGGGAAAAGTCCATGGAGGAATTCCTGGGAAAGGCATTCGGCGGGCAACAGCCACCCTGCCCCTCGCCGAAATGACGAAGGCAGGGAAGGCTGCCGCTGGCGCCGGCAGCTAAGCGGAAACTCGGATCAGGAGACGGCGGATCAGTACTTCAGGGCGGCGGTGGCATCGCGGCCCGGTGCCGGCGCGGCCTGTGGCTGCATCGCCACCGCCTTGGCCTGCACCGGCATGCCCGGCATGAAGACCTTCTGCACGCCGTCGATGATCACCTTGTCGCCCGCGGCCAGGCCGTGTTCGACAATGCGCAGGCCGTCGGCGGTGCGACCGAGCTGGATGTCGCGGCGCTGGGCCTTGCCATCCTTGTCGACCACGTAGACATACTTGCGGTCCTGGTCGGTCAGCACGGCCTTGTCGTCGATCAGCAGGGCCTGGAACTGGCCGCTGCCGAGCAGCTGCACGCGGGCGAACAGGCCCGGGGTGAACTGGCGGTCGGCGTTGTCCAGCAGTGCGCGGACGCGGATGGTGCCGGTGCTGCGGGCGACCTGGTTGTCGAGGAAGTCGACCTTGCCCGAGTGCGGGTAACCCTCCTCACCGGACAGGCCGACCTTCACCGGCAGCTCGCTGTCACGCTCGCTCGGGCGCTCGCCCTTGCGTGCCATCTGGGCGTAGCGCAGGAAGGTGCTTTCGTCGGCATCGAAGTAGACGAACACCGTGTCCAGCGAGACCAGCGTGGTCAGCACGCTGGCGCTGTCGCCGGCGGTGACCAGGTTGCCAGCGGTGACCATCGCGCGGCCGGCACGGCCGTCGATCGGGGCACGCACCTTGGTGAACTCCAGGTTGAGGCGGGCGGCATCCAGCGCCGCCTGCGCGGCCTGCACAGCGGCACCGGACTGGTCGGCCGCCGCGCGACGCTGTTCAGCGGTCTCGGTGGAGATCGCCTGCTGCTCGGACAGGCGCTTGGCACGCTCGGACTCGCTGCGGGCCAGCGTAGCCTGGGTGCGGGCACGGGCCAGTTCTGCGGCAGCGCGATCGTACTCGGCCTGGTAGCTGCGCGCGTCGATGGTGAAGAGCACTTCGCCCTTCTTCACTTCCTGGCCTTCGACGTAGTTGACCTTGTCGATGTAGCCGGACACGCGCGGACGCAGTTCAACGCTCTGTACCGCTTCGACGCGGCCGCTGAATTCGTCCCACTGGCTGACCTGCTTGACCAGCACCGGCGCTGCGCTGACCTGCGGCGGAGGCGGTGCACCGGCTTCTTCGGCATGGCCGCCGCTGCAGGCCGCCAGCACGGCCGCGGCGAGGATCGACACGCCGACCATCGCGATGCGATGGCCGAAACGATGTGGGGTGGTATTGGGGGAAGTCATGGCATGCATCCGTACGGAGGGGTGGTACAGCTAGATGAGAACGTGTTGCAAAAATCGGCGCCGCATACTGCGACCTCAACCATGGTCGAGGTCAAGCGACGCCTGCGGTATCGCGCCACAAAGGGGGAACTTCCAGGTGCAGCAGGCCGCGCGGCAGTTCGGCATCGCTGCTGTCACAGCGGACGATGGCGCGGTTGTCGCGGCAACCATCCAACAGCGAGACCACGCGACGGCCGACCAGCAGCGAGCTGGGCCACTCGATGCAGGCATTGGCCGCGTTGGCCGGGGTACAGACGGGGCTGCAGACTTCCAGCATCTGCGCGCGCACGCCCAGCGCCTGCGCTTCCTGGTGCACGACCTGCGCGTACATGCGCAGCGCGGCGGTGGTGATCGAGGTCTCGCCGTAGCCCGCCCACGGCTTGGCGTTGGCCGGGCTGCCGATCATCACGTAGCGTCGCGCGTGCACGTTGTCCTGCAGCAGCGGCAGCAGATGACGCACCGCGTGCACGTGCGGCATCAGATCGGCCTGCATCGCGCCCATCAGTTCGTCACCATTGCGATCGACCACGCGACCGCGGCGGTACGGGCCGCCCATTGCGGCGATCACTGCCGCCAGCGGGCGCGGGCGCTGCGTGATGCGTTCGGCCAGCACGCGCGCAGAGCCGTCGTCACTGAGCGAACCCAGCAGCGTCTCCAGGCCCGGCTCATCGGCGAACTGCTCGTGCAGCGCCGCCAGCCGGCCCGGATCGCGGCCGACAACCAGTACCGGGCTGCCGGCCTCCAACAGCGCGCCAACCACACCCTGGCCGACGGCACCGGTGCCGCCCAGGACCAGGACTTCGGGCGTCAGCATCCCATTCACGGGACATTTCCTCCCAAATCCGGGATAGTCCCGATTCGGCGCAGTCGGTCACCCTTGTGAGGGACCAGGCGGATGGCGCCGCCACGCTGCTGACGCATGGGCGCGGTAAACTCACGAAAGTCCTTGTGTACCAAGGAACTCGGGCGGGCTTCGACGGTCATCGCCAGGTCCAGGGTGTTCTGGCCGGCGTTCCGGAGTCGGGCAAGAATGTTGCGCAGGCTCATGGCGGACGGGCTCCAATTAACGAATGGCGCCACGATAGACCTCAAACCTTTACTTGATTAGTCCTGATTAAGGGGAATAATCATCCCGCTCCCGGTCCAATCGTTCTGTCACGATTGCCCCATCCCCGACGTCCAGGATCCCCGACCATGTCCCACGATCTCAACGAGACGCTGATCTTCGTCAAAGTGGTCGAGCAAGGCAGCTTCATTGCCGCTGCCAAATCGCTCGGCCTGCCCAAGACCACGGTCAGCCGCAAAGTGCAGGAGCTGGAAACGCGCCTGGGCGCGCGCCTGCTGCACCGGACCACGCGCCGCCTCGGCCTGACCGAAGCCGGTTCGATCTACCACGAGCATTGCCAGCGCATCGCGCGCGAACTGGAAGAAGCCGAGAGCGCGGTGAGCCAGCTGCAGTCCGGTCCGCGTGGCTGGCTGCGCTTCACCGTGCCCTATTCGATCGGCATCACCTGGATCGCCCCGCTGCTGGGCCAGTTCCATGCGCAGTACCCGGAAATCCGCCTGGACATGCATATGGGCAACGAGAAGCTGGACCTGATTGCAGGTGAAGCGGATCTTGCACTACGTGTGGGTGCCCTGCCCGATTCCAACCTGGTGGCGCGCAAGCTGGGCAGCCTGCGTACGCAGGTGTTCGCCAGCCCTGCCTACATCGAGCGCTATGGCGAACCGCTGCATCCGGAAGAACTGCAGTTCCATCGCATCCTGGCCATGCGCAAGCCGTACCACACTGGCAATTCGCCGCGCTTCACCTGGCAGCTGGGCGAGAACGGCGGTGAACTGCGCGACTTCCCTGTCACCCCGCTGATGACCGCCAACGACATGTCTGCGTTGAATGGCGCGCTGGTGTGTGGCGAAGGCCTGCTGTTGACCGGCGACGTGATGGCCAAACCGTTCGTCGAATCGGGCATGGTGCGCCGCGTGCTGGCTGGCTGGACCGGCCCGGAAGTGGACTTCAACGCCGTCTTCGCCGGCGGCCGCCTGGTTTCGCCGAAGGTGCGGGCGTTCGTCGACTTCCTGGTCGAGAAGCTCAACTTTGACGCCAATTACATGCTGGCGCAGTGCCCGGGCGCGAAGCTGGCGCAGCAGCAGAAGGAAAAGGAAGACGCAGCGCTGGAAAGCAGCGGCAAGCGGATCCTGGAGAAGGTGGCCGCTTCGGCGGCATGACCGAGGGTATCCACGCATGGCGTGGATCTACCCGGGCGCGCGATGCCGCTTTCCAGCGTGGCTCGGCTCTACAGGCGCTATCGGCGTGCCGAGCAGCGCTCGGCACCCACAAAAATGCCGCCTGCAAGGGCGGCATTTTCGTTCCGGCCGATGGCCGGACCGGCTCAAGCAGTAACGCTACGCGTTACTGCTTGAGCGGAATCACACGAATCTCGACGCGGCGGTTCTTTGCGCGGCCGGCATCGGTGCTGTTGTCGGCGATCGGGTACGACTTGCCGGCGCCCAGCGTTTCGATACGCACGCTCTGCACGCCCTGGCCGATCAGGTACTGCGCGACCGAGTCGGCACGCTCCTTCGACAGGCGGTTGTTGACCGCGTCGCTGCCGATGCTGTCGGTATGGCCGACCACTTCGATCATGGTCTGGTTGTAATCACGCAGGGTGCCCGCCACGCCGTTGAGCGAACCGTAGAACTGCGGCTTCAGGGTCGACTTGCCGAAGTCGAAGGTGATGCCGTCCGGCAGGTTCAGCATGATGTTGTCGCCCTGGCGCTGGACGTCAATGCCGGTGTTGGCAGTGCGCTCGCGCAGCGCGCGTTCCTGGCGATCCTGGTACTGGCCGACGGCGGCGCCGCTGAGCGCACCGATACCGGCACCGATCAGGGCATGCTGACGACGCTCGGTGGCGCTGTCGCCGGTCAGCAGGCCGGCTGCCACGCCGATGGCGGTGCCGATCAGGGCGTTGCGGCCGGTGCGGTTCTGCTGCTCGGTCGGGTTGCCGTACTGGTCACTCTGTACGTAGGAGCCGCCGGTGGCGCAGGCCGACAGGACGGCCGCACTCATCAGGGCCAGTGCGACGTTGCGGGTGGTGTTGCGGATCATGAGGTTCTCCTTGGTTTCCGGTCGGCCGGCGGCCTGCGGGCGCAAAGAGAATAAACAGCCCGATGCGATGCCGGAATGATGATCGGGCACCGCGACAGGCCCACGTTCAGCTAACTGACCGGATCGCTCAGGTCGCTCTTTACCCTGCCCCCGACTGGCGGTAAGCCGCCAGCGCGGCGTCGCGGCCCGCGGCCAGATCCACCAGCGGCGTGCGTGGATAGCCCGGTGCGCGTGCCGCCAGCAGCAACGGATGCTGCCAGGGCGCGAATCGTGCCTTCACCGGCAGTGCGGCCAGTTCGGGCACCCAGCGGCTGATGTACCGAGCCTGCGGATCGAATTTCTCGGCCTGGGTCACGGGGTTGAACACACGGAAATACGGTGCGGCGTCGGCACCGGTTCCCGCCACCCACTGCCAGCCCATCGTGTTGTTGGCCAGGTCGGCATCGACCAGGGTGTCCCAGAACCAGCGCGCGCCATGCAGCCAGTGCGCACGCAGATGCTTGCACAGGTAGCTGGCGACGATCATCCGCACCCGATTGTGCATGTAGCCGGTGTGCCACAGCTCGCGCAGGCCTGCATCGACGATCGGCACACCGGTGTTGCCGCGCTGCCAGTCGCGCAGCTGCGCGTCACTGGGCGTTGCCCAGGGGAAGCGATCGAAGCGCGGGTTGAGGTTGTCGGTGGGCGTCTTCGGGAAGTGATGCAGCAGGTGGTAGGCGAAGTCGCGCCAGCCCAGCTGGCGCAGGTAGCCATCGATGTCGGCGTCGGTGCCGGCACTGCGCAGCCCTTCCAGCGCGTGGGCGATGCGCCAGGGTGCGATTTCGCCGAAATGCAGGTGCGGCGACAGCCGCGAGGTCCCGACCCGGTCCGGCAGGTCGCGCTGCTCGCGGTACCCGCGCAGGGCACCGTCTTCAAAGACGGACAGTGCTTCCAGCGCACCTGCCTCGCCTGGCTGCCAGTGCTCCCAGAAGCCGGTGTCCCAGTCCAGTGCAGGCGCCAGATGCAGCGCGTCCAGCGCGCGGCTGTCGACCTCATGTGCCGGCAGTTTCTCCGGTGCAGCCTGCAATGCGGGCAGGCGCCAATGGCTTAGCACGTTGCGCCAGTACGGCGTGAACACCTTGTACGGCTGCCCCTGCTGGGTGGCGATATCCCAGGGTTCGAACAGCAGGCTGCCATTGCAGCTCTGCGCGTCGATGCCCAGCTCACGCAGCGTGCGTTTGATAGTCGCGTCGCGTGGCTGGGTAGCCGGTTCGTACTTGCGGTTCCAGTACACGGCTTCTGCGCCGGTCTGTTCGATCAGGGCCAACAGCGTGGGCAGGCTGTCACCGCTGCGCAGCACCAGTGAGGAACCCCGCGCGCGCAGATCCGCATCCAACGCGGCCAGTGAACGGTGGCGCCACGCATCGGAGGCAGCTCCCGGCGCCCACTCGCCTTCTTCGTGCGGCGCATGGATGTAGACCGGCACCACGTCGTGACCGGCATCCAGCGCGGCCTGCAGGGCCGGATTGTCCTGCAGCCGCAGATCACGGCGGAACCATACCAACGCTACCGACACAGACACCGCCTTCGTTGTTGAAGGCGGACATGATAGCCAGCGGCGGTGAAGGCGTTGCACGCAGACGCCGTCTGCTAGGCTGCCGGGCCGCTCCTCGTTGGACCCCGCCATGGATGATCTGCATGCCCCATTCGCCCGCTTCGGCCTGCTTCGGGCCCAGCACGAGGGTGACTGGCAGGGACCTTTCCCGCTACCGCCCGTACTGGCACGCTTCTACGCGCAGGTGGGACCGCTGGGTCATGAGATCAACGCAAGGGTGGGCAATGCCGGCATCACCATTCCCGGCCTCGAAGTCTGGATACCGCCGCTGCAGCGCCTGTGGAGTCACCAGGCCGGCTATCGCTGGCATGGCATCAGCGGCGAGCCGATCGACAACTGGCCATCGAACTGGCTGGTGATTGCCGATCGCGGCGCCGATCCGTTCATCCTCGACCTGGATGACGGCCGTGTGCTGTTCAGCCACCACGGTGCGGGTCTGCTGGATGCCAGCGAGATCGCCGCCGACGTGCCGACCCTGATGACCATGCTGGCGGCTGCCGGCACCGTGTACCTGGATGCGGGTGACGACCTCTACAACGATGACGACGATGGCGGCATCCGCGCCGTGCACGAGGAAGCGGCGGTGCAGGCGGTTGCGCAGGTGCTGGGCAACCGCCTGGACGCCGAGTGCTTCATGCAGTCGCTGACAGGCTGAATCCACGCATGGCGTGGATCTACCGACTGAAGCGCTGCATCGCCTCGCTGATCAGTGCCCGCGCCTCGGCGGCGTTGCCCCAACCGTTGAGCCGCACCGGGTTGCGCCCGGCCGGCAGGTCCTTGTAGACACGGAAGAACGCTTCGATGCGCTGTCGTTCGATCTCCGGCAGATCGGCCAGATCGCGGATACCAGCGTAGGTCGGATCCACCTTGTCGGTAGGCACGCCGATGATCTTCTCGTCGTGCTCGCCGCCGTCGATCATCTTCAGGTAGCCGATCGGCCGGAAGCGCACGATCACGCCCGGGTGCAGCGGTTCACGGGTCAGCACCAGCGCGTCCAGCGGATCGTTGTCGCCAGCCAACGTACGCGGCATCGAACCGTAGTTGGCCGGATAGGCGACCGGCATCGACTGGAAGCGATCCACATGCACCAGGCCATCTTCCTTGATCTCGTACTTGGTGAAGCTGCCGGCCGGAATCTCCACGGCCAGATTCACCTCCTGCGGCGCCTGCTTCGGCTGCGCCACCAGGAACGGATGCAATACAGTATCGGCGGCGGTCACCGCACTGGCCAGCAACAGAAGAGCGGCGCCGATGGCGGCGAACGGGAGGATGCGGCGGGGCGTGGTCATCTGCTTCTCCTCATTCCCAGCAACGATCGGCACGACCCTTGGCGGTCTGCGCACGCGGGCAGTCGCGTGGCGTGATGCGGCCTTCGGTCAGCTCCGTGCGCTGCTTGCCGCCCTTGGCGTCGCGGCGCAGCTCGAAGGCATCGTAGAGCCGGCCGGTCACCGTGCGCGCTTCATAGCGCAGGTGCTGCGGGTCGATGTGCAGCACCTGGAACAGCTGGGTGTCCTCGGCCACCGGATCCATCGTCTTTCGTGCCTCGTCGGAGAGACGGTACTGCTTCGGCCCCGCCACGGTCACCACGTACTGTGGCGTCGCGGCCTGCCCTTCGCCACGGCGACCATAGGTGTGATCGTGGCCCTGCAGCACCAGATCGACGTTGTGGCGGCGTACCACCGGCAGCAGCACGTCGCGCAGCGCGGCGTTCTCGCGGCCTTCGCGCGGCGAATAGAACGGCTGGTGCAGCAGTACGAGGGTCCACGGCTGCGGATTGCCGGTCAGCACCTTGTCCAGCCACTGCGCCTGTGCCTTGGCCGTGCCAAGGTCGAGTGCCGAAGTGCCATCGACCACCGCCACGCGCACGCCCTGCGCATCGAACCAGTAGCTGGTCTGCCGTGCGGCGGCAGCACCATTGCCCGGCAGCGCGAACGTCACCGGCCAGTGCCTGCCCAGCACGCGGCGCTCCTGCGGGGTGTCCTCGAACTCCTCGAAATACTCGTGGTTGCCGATCGCCGGCGCCACCAGCGTTTCCTGCGCGAGCCAACCGGTGGCGGCAAACCACTCCCCCCACTCGCTGTCATCGGCACCGTCGCCACCACTGACCAGATCGCCGGCGAACAGGCTCAGGCGTGCTGCGGGTGCGGCCTTCTGTGCGGCGCGCACCACGCGGCTGACATGGCTGACGTTCTTGTTCTGGGTATCACCGAAGTACAGCAGGGTCAGCGGCTGGTCGGGCGCAGCCAGCGTGCGCAGCTGGTTCCAGGCGCTCCAGCTGCCATCGCCCTGCACGCGGTAGACGTACTGCGTATCCGGCTCCAGGCCATCGATGTCGGCGCGATGATGGTGCGATACACCGTTCTCTGTCTGCAGTGTGCGGGTCGTCGCACGGATCTGGCGGATGCCCTCGATGGCGGGTGAATCACCGGCCAGAGCGATTTCCAGCAGCGGCGCCTGCACGCTGCCGTCGGTGCGCCAGGCCACGGCGAAACCGTGGCTGGGATCGGCTGCAGGCGAAGCCACGATGCGGTCAGGCACCATGGTTGCCGCGTAATGGCGGCTGCCCACCGGCACCTGGGTGTTCGGTTCAGCCGCTGCGAACGACAGCGACGGCACGGCCAACAGCAGGCCCAGCACCAGCGTGCGCATCACGCAAGGCCGGCTCATGCGCCACACTCCAGCGGCAGCGCCAGCTGCCTGGCGATGCTCTCCCAGTCAAACGCCACCACGCCCTGGTCGTCGTGCACCGCGTACAGCGCACCGTGCGGGAAGCGTGCACTGGGTTGCTGCATCATCCAGATGCCATCGGTGTTGGCCACGGTATTGCCCTGGAATGCGCCAACCGGCTTAAGGGTGTGGCGGTCGAACAGGTGGAACACGCTGCGCTGCTTGCCCTGTTCGGTGGTGATCCACCAGCCGTCCTTGCCGCAGGTGCGCAGGGTCACGCCTTCTGCCTGCGCCTTGAACACATCACGACCGAAGGTAGTGCCGGTGAAACGCCCGGCCAGCGTGTAGACCTTGAACTCGCTGGCGTAGCTCTCGTCCTCTTCGGCGATCAGCAGGCGATCGTTCTCGGGGTCGCCCCAGATCGATTCGACCACGCGCAGGGCACCGGCCTCCGTGGTGTCACCAATGCTGGCCACAAGCTTCGCTTCGACCTTCGCACCATCGCGGGTCACCTGGTACTGGCGCACGCGCTTGTCCAGCTCGGCCAGCGGCGGCAGGATGTCACGGCCCTGTGCATCCTCGCCGTTGTCCCAGGAGTCGGTGACGTAGACGCTGTAGCCATCGGCACGGCGGTCGACCCACAGCCCGTACGGCTTGCGCAGGTCGTCCGCAGCGAAGGTCGCCAGCGGGGTGAAGTCCGGCAGGCTCAGCACCTGTACGCGGTGATTGTCGCGCTCCACGATCCACAGCAGATCGTCGGTCACCGCGATGCCGTTTGGGCGGTCGAACTGCCCTGGCGCGGTGCCGCTGCTGCCGACGTCGCGCAGGTGCTGGCCGCTGCTGCCGTCGTAGACCACCAGCTTGTCGGTGGCCTTGGCAGTGGCGATCAGCCACAGCTTTCCGTCAGGTGCACGCCAGGCGGCGGGCGAATCGATGTTGTCGGCCGGCGTCATCGGCGAAAGGAATGCCTCGGCGATGGTGGTCACCGCACGCTCGGCCGTGGCCTTCGCCTCGGGCTTGGCCACGGACGGATCGTTGCTGGTGGCCGGCGTGCAGCCCGCCAGCAGGGCAGCCGCCAGCGCCGCGGCCATGACGGTGATGCGACGCCCCATCACAGTGCCACCTTCAGGCCCAGCGCGTAGGTACGGCCATACTCTTCCATCTGCAGCGTGCGCGAGCGCGTGCCCTGGTACAGCTCAAGCGGCTTGTCCAGCAGGTTCTGCGCTTCGAGGTACATGCTCACGCGCGAGGTGAACTTGTAGTCCAGCGAGAAGTCGAGCTGGGTGTTCGGCGCAACGTAGATATCGAAGGCGCGGCCCTTGCCGATGCTGTCCAGGTACTCGCTGCGGTACACCGCCGCCAGCCGCGTGCTCAGACCGTACTTCTCATAGCCGATGTGGGCACTGTAGACGTGCTTGGAGGCACGCGGCAGGGTGAAGTCCTCGCCTGGGCGGTCCTTGATGCCGGCATCGAACGTGGTGTCCAGCCAGGTGCCGCTGGCACCGACCAGCAGTCCATCCAGGCCGGAAGGCAGGAAGGCCAGCTGCTGCTGCCAGTTGAACTCGGCACCACGCACGGTGGCCTTGCGGCCGTTGATCGGCTGGGTCACGTCGAAACCGCCGTAGGCCGGGTCGTTGGTGCGCACGGTTTCCACGATGTAGCCATCGATCGACTTGTGGAACAGGCCCAGCGAGACGATGCCGCTGCTGCCGATGTATTTCTCCACCGACAGGTCGATGTTCTTCGATTCGTACGGGTCCAGTTCCGGATTGCCCAGGCGCACTTCCTCGTCACCCCGGCTGTAGCCCACGCGAGGTGAAATGTCACCGAACGAGGGGCGCGATACGGTCTTGTTGGCCGAGGCACGCAGCACCCAGTCGTCTGCGGCGTCGTAGCGCAGGTGCAGGCCCGGCAGCACGTTGGTGTAGCTGCTGTTGGCCACGCGCGGGGTGACGGTGAAGCTGCGGCCGTTGGCCGCCACGTCCACCTGGTTGCCGGTCGCCTTGAACTGGGTGTTCTCCACGCGCACGCCGCCGATGATGCGCAGTGCGCCGATGTCCCAGGTACCCATCGCGTAGCTGGCGAAGATGTCCTCGCTGGCCACGTAGTCTTCTTCCAGCGAGGTCATCGCGTTGCCGCCAATGTCCTGCGGGCGGGCGCTGTACTGGCTGCCATTGGCCGCCCAGAACGCGCGCATCGCAGCCGAGTCCATGCCGTCGCCCAGGTTGCCATGGCGGTGTTCGGGCGAGGAGGTGCTCCAGCTCGACAGCGCGACCTTCGGGCCGACCCGCAGTTCGTTCTCGTCGACATTGACGTCGCGGTCGCGCCAGCGGCCCAGCAGCCCGATCTTGATGCTGCCGCTGTCGCCGTCGAAGCGCACGTTGACCTGCGCGCTGTGTTCCTTGTCATTGACCTGCTTGGGCGAGAGCACGAAGCGGTCGAAGGCGTAGTTGCTGTTGTCCAGCCACTGCGGATTGTCGAAGCTGTAGCTGGGCAGGCGGCTGCTCTGGTCAAGCGTGCCATTGAAGGCCTTGCCATTGAGCTTGAAGCGCGCCTCCATCTCGTCATTCACCCGCTCTTCGGTGCGGGTGTAGCCCACCTTGTAGTCGACCACGGCGTTGGTCAGCTTGTTCTCGCCGCCCAGGCTGGCCGCGAAGGTGTTTTCCTTCTTGGTGCGATAGCGCATGCGCTTGTCGATCGAATCCTTCGGCATGCCATCCAGGCGGTACTGGTCCGTGCCGGTCTTGACCATCTTCGCGTCGTCGAAGTTGAAGATCACGCGCTGGCGGGTTTCGGCATCGTCGAACTGGCTGTACAGCGTGCGCAGGTAGTACCTGCTGTCTTCGTTCGGGCGCCAGTCGAGGTTGAGGTTGGCGCCGATGCGCTTGCGCTCGATCTCGTACTTGCGGTGCTGCAGGTTGATCGCGGTGACGTCGCCCGGTGCGGCGTCATCCTCGCCGTCGTACTCCACTTCGGTATTGTCCGACTCGAACTTGCGCTTCTGGTAGTTCACGCCCAGTGCCACGCCGAAGGTGTCGTTGAACACTTCGCTGTAGTTGAAGGCCGCCTTCGGGCTGGTTTCACCGGACAGCTGCTGATGGCTGCCTTCGATCTTGCCACGCAGGCTGCGGCCGTCACGGTCGAAGGCCGAGGCCGACTCGACCAGCACCGCGCCGCCGATGGCGTCGCCGGGCATGTCCGGGGTGGGTGACTTCACCACGCGCAGGCGCTCGGTGGAATCGGACGGGATGACGTCCAGCGGGGCGGCGCGGCTGGAATCCTCCGGCGTGCCCACGGCGATGCCATCCACGCTGACGCTGTTGAGATTGGCATCCAGGCCACGGATCACCACGAAGCGGCCCTCGCCCTGGTCGCGGGTGACGCTGATGCCCGGCAGCCGCTGCAGCGACTCGGCCACGTTCTTGTCCGGGTACTGGCCCAGCGCGTCGGAGGACACCGCGTCTTCGATCGCGTCACTGCTGCGCTTGAGGTCCACTGCGCGGATCTGCGATTCAAGCTGGGCGCGCACTTCAATGCGGTCCAGGTCGACCGCATCGGCGGCCACGGCGCCGGTGGCGGCGACCGCCTGCTGCCCGGCGGCCTGCAGCGGTGCGGCAGCCCCCATCGCCAGGGTCAGGGTGATGGCAACGGCCAACGGAGTCTTGATATGCACTGGGAATCCCCATTCCTGTTAAGAATGGGTCTGCACGGTATGTCCGCAAGGTTGCATGGCCGTGACATGGATCTGCACATTTCATGCAGGCCGTCTCCGGCCCCGGTTTGGGGTTGTGCGCCCAATCCGGCAAAATGGCGTCCTCTCTCCTTTTTCCCCTTCCCGACCATGAAGATCGTCGAAGTGCGCCACCCGCTGGTGCAGCACAAGATCGGCCTGATGCGCAATGCCGCGCTCAGCACCAAGGATTTCCGCGAACTGGCCAACGAGCTGGGCACCCTGCTGGCCTACGAGGCCACCGCCGACCTGGACACCGAACCGCACACCCTGCCCGGCTGGGCCGGCCCGGTCACCGTACAGCGCATCGCCGGCGCCAAGATCACCGTGGTGCCGATCCTGCGTGCCGGCCTGGGCATGCTCAGCGGCGTGCTGTCGCTGATCCCGGCCGCCCGCGTCAGCGTGGTCGGCCTGCAGCGCGATGAGGAAACCCTGCAGCCAGTGCCCTACTTCGAGCGCCTGACCGGCCGCCTGGAAGAGCGCGACGCGCTGATCCTGGACCCGATGCTGGCCACCGGCGGCACCCTGATCGCCACCATCGACATGCTCAAGCGTGCCGGTGCCCGCCGCATCAAGGGCATCTTCCTGGTGGCCGCGCCAGAAGGCATCGAGGCGGTCAAGGCCGTGCACCCGGACGTGGAAATCTACACCGCGGCCATCGACGCCCAGCTCAACGACAAGGGCTACATCCTGCCGGGCCTGGGCGATGCCGGTGATCGCATCTTCGGTACCCGCGTGGGCTGATCCGGAGTACCGGCGGTCAGAGCCCTTTCGTGCCGAAAGGGATCTGACCCCAACCGGCACGAGGTCGGATCCCTCTCGACGGAAAGGGCTCTGACCCCAAGCGCTGTACTACAGGCCGGCTGCGAACGCTTCCAGCTGGCCGATGACGGTGTTCCAGCCGTCGAAGAAACCCAGCTGCTCATGCTGGTCACGCAGGGCCTTGTCCGGGTGCATCACCCGCGCGGTGTAACGGCAGCCTTGGCCCTCGTCCTCCATCGTGATGATGGCGGTGAAGCCCAGCCACGGTGACTGCGGCCGCCAACCCGGGCCCAGCATCGAGGTGAACACCAGGCGCTGCTGCGGCACGATCTCCAGGAAGCTGCCCGGATTGTCACTGCGGCCGCCGTCGGGGCCCTGCATGAAGGTGTGGAAGGCCCCGCCGGGGCGCAGGTCGAATGCGCGTACCTCGGTGGTCCACGGTTTCGGGCACCACCACTGGCGCAGCAGTTCCGGGTCGGTCCACGCCCGCCACAGGGCGGAACGCGGTGCGTTCAGCACACGGCTGATGACCAGATCGGTGTCGGGGTTGTTACCTGCGTCTACGGCCATGGGCCTGCTCCTGTCGGTGAAGGGTTTCTACAAACTCGACCATGCGCTCGGCGCGTGCTTCCCACACGGCGCGCTGCGCGGCCAGCCATTGCTCGGCCTGGCCCAACCGTTCCGGCACCAGTTCGCAGGTGCGTACACGTCCCTGCTTGCGGCTGCGCACCACGCCACTGCGCTCCAGCACGGCCAGATGTTTCATCAGCGAGGGCAAGGCCATCTCGAAAGGCTCGGCCAAGGTCGACACCGTGCGCGGCCCCTGCCCCAGCGCGGCCACGATCGCGCATCGGGTGGGGTCGGCCAGTGCCTGGAACACGTCTTGAATGGCAGGATCATACTTACCCATATGGCTAAGTAATACGCCCATCTGAATGCCGCTGCAAGCGATCACTGCCGGGGCACGATTCTTCACGTGGCCTTGCTGCCCGCAGGCCAATGCTCCGCGCACCCGCCACCGCTTGGAGTGTCCTCGATGAAAGCTTCTTTCCTGCTGGCCGCTGTCCTGCTGGTCAGCCTGCCCTTGGCCGCCAATGCCACCACGCCACAGCAGCAGCGCATGGCCGACTGCTCGGCCAAGAACAAGGGCTTGAAGGGGGACGCCTACAAGACCGCGCAGAGTTCCTGCCTCAGTGGCCATGCCGCCGAAGCCAAGCCGGTCAATGCGCAGCAGGAACGCATGCGCAAGTGCAACGCTGACGCGGGTGCCAAGAAGCTGGCCGGTGACGCGCGCAAGACCTTCATGAGCAGCTGCCTGAAGGCCTCGTAAGACAGTCCAGTTCAATCGAATGGGGTCAGAGCCCGTTGCACAGCAACGGGATCCGACCCCGACAGATCGCAGCCATCTGTCAGAGGCGGGGCGGTGTCGGATTGCGGGGTGTCCGCCGCATGGATGCGGCGGCCAAGCCTACAGGGACGTACTTGCGGCGTCCCCGCAATCCGACACCGCCCCGCCACCCCACGGATAGCCCGCTTTTGACGTTGACGTTGCCGTCGTGCAGGTGCAGGGCTGCAAGCCCTGCCGACAACACCCCTCACCCCAGCGCGCGCGCCTTCAGTTCGCCCTGCTCGTGCAGGGTCACGAAACGCCCCTTGTCATCGCGCCCCAGCTGCGCCAGTGCCACCTGCGGATCGTGGGTGAAAAACAGATGCACGTTGCGCGCCAGCTTGTCCTCAAGGAACTGCCGCTTCTCGTCGATCAACAGTTCGGCGTTGCGGTCGTAGCCCATGGTGATCGGTACATGCACCCATGAGCGGCCGGGAATCAGGTCAGCACAGAACACCACCCCGCCATGCGCATCCTCGCCGGCGTGCGCATGGCCGACGATCTCGGCCAGCATCAACCCCGGCGTGTGACCATCGCTGTAGCTGAAGCGGACGCTGCGACCCAGTACCTTCGAATACTCGCCGTCCACCACTTCCAGGCGGCCGCTGGCCTGCAGCAGGCCAGGCAGCTCCGGAATGAAACTGGCCCGGTCGCGCGGATGCGGCTGCATGGCGCGCTGCCAATGCTGCGCACCGACCACATAGGTCGCATTGGGAAACAGCAGTTCCGGCTCACGTCCTTCGCTCCACGCCGCCAGCAGGCCACCGGCGTGATCAAAGTGCAGGTGGCTCAGCACCACCACGTCGATATCCTCGTGCTCGAAACCGGCCTCGCGCAGCGAATCGATCAGCACGTGCTGGCTTTCCTGCACACCGTAACGCTCGCGCATGCGCGGATCGAAAAATGCCCCGATACCGGTTTCAAACAGCACTGTCTTGCCTTCCAGCGGGCTGGCAAGCAGCGCACGGCAGGCCAGCTCGATGCGATTGAGCTCGTCCGGTGCCGCCCATTTTTCCCACAACGCACGCGGCGCGTTGCCGAACATCGCGCCGCCATCGAGGCGTTGCGAGTTTCCACGAATAGACCAGAGTTTCATGCGCCGATTATCGGCGCCGGCTCGTTAAATAATCGCTAGGAAGAAAACAGAAAACCCCGCCGGGTGGCGGGGTTCGGTGATTCTCATTTCGCCGGGCATGGCCCGGCGCTACCGCCGCCTTAGTGCGCCGGCACGACCTGGGCGCTGCCCACCGGGTTGCGCGGGTCGCTGCCGCCGAACAGTTTATTGGCCTTGCGATCCCATTCCACGGTCTGCAGGTTGCCCCACACGTGGCTGGAACCGCGGCCGCCCGCGGCGACATTGCCCGGCAGGTCGATCTTGTGGCCCATCGCCTGCAGCTGCTTCACCGTCGCCGCGTCGAACGCATCGTCCTCGGCTTCGATCAGGTCCGGCAGCCACTGGTGGTGGTAACGCGGCAGCGCGGCAACCTGCTGCGCATCCAGCCCGGCGTCGTAGCCGAGGATGCCCAGCAGCACCATGGTGATGATGCGGCTGCCACCCGGGGTGCCCAGCACCACCACCTTGTCGGCATTCTCCATGAAGGTCGGCGTCATCGAGCTGAGCATGCGCTTGCCCGGCTTCGGCGCATTGGCCTCGTAGCCCATCACACCGAACGCATTGGGCGTGCCCGGCTTCAGCGCGAAGTCGTCCATCTCGTTGTTCAGCAGCACGCCGGTGCCCTTCGGAATAAGCCCCGAGCCGTACAGCAGGTTGACGGTCTGGGTGGCGCCGACACGGTTGCCGTCACGGTCGATGATCGAGAAGTGCGTGGTCTCATCGTCTTCCAGCGGGGTCGGATTGCCCGACAGCAGGTCGCTGGGCGTGGCCTTCTCCGGATGGATGGTGGCGCGCAGGCCCTGTGCGTAATCCTTGCTGGTCAGCACCTTCTGCGGGATCTGCACGAAGTCCGGATCGCCGAGGAAGAAGGTGCGGTCGCGGTAGGCACGGCGCATCGACTCCACCACCAGGTGGGTGCGGTGCGCCGGGTCCATCTTGTTGATGTCCCAGCCTTCCAGGATCTGCAGCATGCTGGCCAGCGCGATGCCACCGGACGACGGCGGCGGCGCGGTGGTGATCTTCCAGCCGTTGTAGTTGAAGACGATCGGCTCGCGCTGCTTCACGCGGTAGCCGGCCAGCTCTTCAGCGGTCCACTTGCCGCCGGCCTGCTTCACACCGGCCAGCAGCAGCTTTCCGGTCTGGCCCCTGTAGAAGCCATCAAAGCCACCCGCGGCCAGGCGCTCCAGCGTCTGCGCCAGTTCCGGCTGCTTGAACAGGTCACCGGTGGCGATCGGCTTGCCGTTGCGCAGGTATACCTCGCGCGTGCCGGGATAGCGCTCCATCACCTCACGACGCGAGGCATAGCCCTTGGCCATGCGGTCGTACACCGGGAAGCCTTCGCGCGCGATGCGGATGGCTGGCCGCAGCGAGGCCGACAGCGGCAGCTTGCCATGCTTGGCCGACAGTTCGACCAGTGCTGCAGGCAGGCCCGGAATACCGGCCGACCAGGCACCGTTGACCGAACGGTCACGGTCGAGGTTGCCCTGCTTGTCGAGGAAGGCCTGCGGCGTTGCAGCGGCCGGCGCGGTCTCGCGCGCGTCCAGCATCACGTCCTTGCCGGTGGCCTCGTCATGCAGCAGGAAGAAGCCGCCGCCGCCCAGGCCGGAGCTGATCGGCTCGACCACCGCCAGCGTGGACGACACTGCCACCGCAGCGTCGAAGGCATTGCCGCCCTGCGCCAGGATGTCGATGCCGGCCTGCGTCGCCAGCGCGTGCCCACTGGCAATGGCCGCGCCATCGGGGCGCTCGGCACGGGCCGGGCTGTCGGCCCAGGCAATCGGGCTCAGCAGCAGGCCGAGCAGCAACAGGGGACGGACGATCAGCGTCTTCATTCGGATGGGGGCTCCGCATAGAGTTCGGGGTGATCGTGCTGCAGCTGGCGCAGCTTGGCCAGCAGCTGGTCTTCGGTTTCCACGATCTCCGGGTCCGGATCGATGCACTCGACCGGGCAGACGACCACGCACTGTGGCTCGTCGAAATGCCCCACGCATTCGGTGCAGCGCGCAGGGTCGATCACGTAGATGGTTTCACCCATCGCAATGGCCTGGTTCGGGCAGGCCGGCTCGCATACGTCGCAGTTGACGCAGAGCTCGTTGATTTTCAGCGACACGGCGATACTCCTCGCCCGCGCCCTGGGACAAAGGACCGGCCAGCGCGGGCGCGCGGGCCGGTCAGGTCATCAGCGGCGCCCTTGCAGGACGCCGCCCGGGCCATGCCGGAGCATGGCCGCCATGGCTCGGTGTTACTTGGCTTCGACGAAAATGTACTCGGCACCGGTCGGCTGGATGGCAGCCTGCACGCGGGCGTTGTCGGCCGACTGGCCGATGAAGACGACGCGCACGCCCTTCATCGAATCCGGCGACACGTCCTTGAACACGGCCTGGATCATGTCAGCCATCTTGCCCGAGGCCGACGAACCGAAGGCCAGCATGTTGCCCGGCTGCACGCCACGGGCCACGGCCTGGGTCGCGCTCTCGGTCTGGCGCTCGTACTTGGACTGGAAGTCCGGGTCCGATTCCGGGGAGAGGTAGTACAGGAACGGGCTGTTGGTGATGTTGCCCATGTTCTGGATGGCCACTTCCTGCAGGTACTTCTTCCAGCCTGCATCGTCATCCTTGGCCGGGGCGACCAGGGCCTGCTTGGCCTCGTCGACCGGAGCGGCCTCTTCCTTCTTGCAGGCGGTGAAGGCCAGGGCCAACGAAGCGATCAGCATCGCGCGCATGGTGGTGTTCATGGGTTTCCTCCCGGAATGGTGCGTGGTGTTGTACGTAATGGGGTGCGGGTACAGCGGGGCTTACGACTGTGCCGCCTTCGCTTCGCGGACCTTGCGCAGGGCTTCGAGCACCGCGGCCGGCACGAAGCCGGACACGTCGCCGCCCAGGCGCGCGATCTCGCGGACCAGCGAGGACGAAATGAAGCTGTGCTGCTCGGCCGGGGTCAGGAACAGGGTCTCGACCTCGGGGATCAGATGTCGGTTCATGCTGGCCATCTGGAACTCGTACTCGAAATCGGACACCGCGCGCAGGCCGCGCAGCAGCACCCCGCCCTGGACCGAACGTACGAAATGGGCCAGCAGGGTGTCGAAGCCGATGACCTCGACGTTGCCATGGTGGCCGAGTGCGCCACGCGCCAGCTGCACGCGCTGTTCCAGCGGCAGCGCCGGGCCCTTGGACGGGCTCTGCGCCACGCCCACCACGACCTTTTCAAACAGCGGCGCGGCCCGGCTGACCAGGTCGATATGACCATTGGTGATCGGGTCGAACGTGCCGGGGTAGACGGCGATGCGGCGGTTGGCCACGGTCATGGGCGGATACAGATGTTCAGATGAAGTCAAAGTGTAGCAGTGGCGCGGCGGTACAGGGCAAAGCGCACCTCGCGGGTACCGCCCTCGCGGTGCAGCAGCCATTCCGGCGGCAGCACCGGCACGTGGCTGGCCGGGGATTCCAGGTACAGCCAGGCATCGGCGGCCAGGTGCCGCGGCAGCTGGGCCAGCACGTCCTGCCAGAGCCCGTCGGCGAACGGCGGGTCGATGAAGACCAGGTCGGCCAGCTGTGCCGGAGCGCCCTGCAGCCAGCGCAGGGCATCGGCCTGCACCACGGTGACCTGTTCGGTAGCCTGCAGCTTGGCCACGGCGGCGGTCAGATTGCGCCCCAGCTGAGCGTCACGCTCGACCAGGGTGGCGTGGTTGGCACCGCGCGAGACTGCCTCCAGCCCGAGCGCGCCACTGCCGGCAAACAGGTCCAGCACCCGTGCACCGCCCAGCTTGGGCATCAGCCAATTGAACAGGGTTTCGCGCACGCGGTCGCTGCTGGGCCGCAGGCCTGGCAGGGTCGGCACCGGCAGGCGGGTGTTGCGCCAGCGCCCGCCGATGATGCGGACCTGGCCGTCATTGCCCGCACGGCCGCTCATTGGCGCCCCCGGCGGGGTTCATTCGAGAATTTCAGCATGAGCGGGATTGTAGTTCGGCCGGGCGGCGCCCGGCACCCGCAGAGGCCACAGCAACGGCCGAAGCAACAGCAACAGCGGGCTATCCGTGGGATGGCGGGGTGGGTCCGGTTGCGGGGGACGCCGTAAACCCATCCATGGGGGCTTGGTCGCGGCATCCATGCCGCTCACACCCCCTCAACCGGCCCCACCCCGCCTTCGACAGTTTCCTGCGAGCTGTCGGAACGACTCTTGGGGTCAGATCCGTTTTCCTACGGAAAACGGATCTGACCCCATTTGATGTATCGATATCTGACAGATGTGTCGACCAAGGTCGACACCCACCAACAGCCGAGTGAACCTGTCAGAGGCAGGGCGGTGTGGGTTGGCAGGACCGTTGGCGCCATGGATGGCGCCAACGAGCCCCCAAGGACGGGTTTACGGCGTGTCCTGCCAACCCACACCGCCCCGCCATCCCACGGATAGCCGGCTGTTGCTGTTGCTGTTGCTTCAGTCTCTGCGGGTGCAGGGCGCCGCCCTGCCAGAACAACCCCTTGATTTCGGGACAATCAGCCATACCCCTTGGCGAGGCCGCACGCGCTGGCGCGGCATTGCACATGGAGCCTTATCGATGACCGAGACCACCCAGACCGAAACCCTTGGCTTCCAGACCGAAGTCAAGCAGCTGCTGCAGCTGATGATCCACTCGCTGTACTCCAACAAGGAAATCTTCCTGCGCGAGCTGGTCTCCAACGCCGCCGATGCCGCCGACAAGCTGCGCTTCGAGGCCCTGACCCAGCCGGCCCTTCTGGAAGGCGACAGCGAGCTGCGCGTGCGTGTCAGCTTCGACGCCGCCGCCCACACCATCACCATCGAAGACAACGGCATCGGCATGAGCCGCGCCGAAGCCATCGCCCACCTGGGCACGATTGCAAAATCCGGCACCGGTGACTTCCTGCGCCAGCTGTCCGGCGACCAGAAGAAGGATTCGCAGCTGATCGGCCAGTTCGGTGTCGGCTTCTACAGCGCCTTCATCGTCGCCGACGAAGTGGAAGTGACCTCGCGCCGCGCCGGCCTGGCTGCAGGCGAAGGCGTGCGCTGGACCTCGCGTGGCGAAGGCGATTTCGAAGTGGCCACCGTCGACAAGGCCGAGCGCGGCACCCGCATCGTGCTGCACCTGAAGGACGGCGAGCATGACTTCGCCGATGGCTGGCGCCTGCGCAGCATCCTCAAGAAGTACTCGGACCATATCGGCCTGCCGATCCAGATGCCGAAGGAAGGCGAAGAAGGCGCCGCGCTGGAATGGGAAACCGTCAACCGCGCCAGCGCGCTGTGGACCCGCCCGCGCACCGAGATCAGCGACGCCGAGTACACCGAGTTCTACAAGCACGTGGCGCACGACCACAGCGACCCGCTGGCGTGGAGCCACAACAAGGTCGAAGGCAAGCTGGAGTACACCTCGCTGCTGTACGTGCCCGGCCGCGCGCCGTTCGACCTGTACCACCGTGACGCGCCCAAGGGCCTGAAGCTGTACGTGCAGCGCGTGTTCGTGATGGACCAGGCCGAGCAGTTCCTGCCGCTGTACCTGCGCTTCATCAAGGGCGTGGTCGATTCCAACGACCTGTCGCTGAACGTCTCACGCGAGATCCTGCAGTCCGGCCCGGTCATCGATTCGATGAAGGCCGCGTTGACCAAGCGCTCGCTGGACATGCTGGAAAAGCTGGCTGCCGACAAGCCCGAGCCGTACGCCACGTTCTGGAAGGAATTCGGCCAGGTGCTGAAGGAAGGCCCGGCCGAGGACTACAACAACCGCGAGAAGGTGGCTGGCCTTCTGCGCTTCGCCTCCACCCGTGGCGAGGCCGATGCGCAGACCGTGTCGCTGGCCGACTACATCGGCCGCATGGCCGAAGGCCAGGACAAGATCTATTACCTGACCGGTGAGAGCTACAGCCAGGTGCGCAACAGCCCGCACCTGGAAGTATTCCGCAAGAAGGGCGTGGAAGTGCTGCTGCTGACCGACCGCATCGACGAGTGGCTGATGGGCTACCTGACCGATTTCAACGGCAAGGGCTTCGTCGACATCGCCCGTGGCGACCTCGACCTGGGCGCGCTGGAAACCGAAGCGGACAAGCAGGAACAGGAAGCAGCGGCCAAGGACAAGCAGGGCCTGGTGGAGCGCCTGAAGACGGTGCTGGGCGATGACGTGGCCGAAGTGCGCGTCTCGCACCGCCTGACCGATTCGCCGGCGGTACTGGCCATCGGCGAACAGGACCTGGGCCTGCAGATGCGCCAGATCCTGGAAGCCAGCGGGCAGAAGGTGCCGGACAGCAAGCCGGTACTGGAGATCAACCCGGGCCATCCGCTGATCGCCAAGCTGGATGCCGAAGCCGATGGCGCGCGTTTCGACGACCTCGGCCGGGTGCTGTTCGACCAGGCCGCACTGGCCGCCGGTGACAGCCTGAAGGACCCGGGCGCCTACGTGGCGCGCCTGAACAAGCTGCTGCTGGAGCTGTCGGCCTGATCGGCAGGGTGGAGGTCAACCTTGGTGACGCGCTTTTGTAGAGTCGAGCCATGCTCGACTGCTCCATGAGTGCCAACCAAGGTTGGCACCTACCAGGGCGGGTCCGGCGTGCCAACCAAGGTTGGCACCCACCAGAGGCGGCGGTTGGCACCTACCAGAGGCGGCGGTTGGCACCCACCAGGGGCGGCGGCTGGCACCTGCCGAGGCGGGTTGCTCAGGCCTCGCGATCCAGCAGTGAGCCCAGCATCTGGTCCTGCCGCCGGATCACTGCGGCGTTGGCAGCGAAAGCCACCACTTCGGCCTTGGCCGCCAGCAGATCACCCAGTGGCGCGCCCGGATCGGGACCGGTGGTGGCCACCGCCGTCTCCACCCCGCCCTGCGCCACCGCACTGCGCTGCAGCTGCAAGCGCTCGGCATCGGGGGTCGCGAGGTTGGCAACATTGTGCGCGGCCACCTGCACGCCCTGCTGGGCTGCACGCATGCCGCCGAGTGCAGTTCCCATCACGTTGTTCATGACGTTGTTCATGGTGGTCTCCGGGCCGCCCCGCGCAGCCCTCCGGACCAGTTAACGGCCGGCGGGCCGCGACCTTGAGTCCACATCGGCCGGACAGGCCCGAGTGGTAGCATATCCCCCTGATTTCAGCGCCTTTTGCCAATGCTCAGTTTTTTCCGCCGCAAGAAGCCCCAGGATGCCCCCGCAACGGAGGCCCCCAAGACCCAGCACTACTCGGCTGAAGAGCTGGCGGCGGCGTTCCCGTCGGCCGCCCCGGTCGAGGACAAAGAGCCGGCACCGGTAGTCGTACCAGCCGAGCCTGCACCGGTCGAGCTGCCCGCCGCAGCCGTCGCTCCGGTCGCTGTCGAGCCCACTCCGGTGATTCAGGCTCCAGCCACTCCGGTTCCGGCAGCTCCGACGGTGATCGACGTCGCTCCCATCGCGCCCGCGGCCATCGAACCGGCACCGGCGCCTGAGTCCACCCCGGCACCGGCCGCCGACGACCTGCCGGCCGCTGCTTCGGTCGACGCCGTTCCGGCGCCGGCCGGCAAGCCCGGCTGGCGCGAACGCCTGCGCAACAGCGTCATCGCGCGCAGCTTCGGCGGCCTGTTCTCGCGCAACCCCAAGCTCGACGACGACCTGCTGGACGAGCTGGAAACCGCGCTGATCACCGCCGACGTCGGCGTGGGCGCCACCACCGACCTGGTCGAAGGCCTGCGCAAGCGCATGAAGTCGCGCGAGTTCGCTGATGCCAATGCGCTGCTGGCCGCGCTCCGCGCCGAGCTGATCGCGATCCTGCAGCCGGTCGCCAAGCCGCTGGTGATCGACCGCAACGCCAAGCCCTTCGTGGTGCTCACCGTCGGCGTCAATGGTGTCGGCAAGACCACCACCATCGGCAAGCTGGCCAAGCGCTTCAAGGATGATGGCCACAGCCTGATGCTGGCCGCCGGCGACACCTTCCGTGCCGCTGCCGTGGCGCAGCTGCAGGCCTGGGGCGAGCGCAACGGCGTGGCCGTGGTCGCCCAGGGGCAGAACGCCGATGCCGCTTCGGTGGCGTTCGACGCGCTGCAGGCCGGCAAGGCCCGTGGCACCTCGGTGCTGATCGCCGATACCGCCGGCCGCCTGCACACCCAGTCCGGCCTGATGAACGAACTGGGCAAGATCCGCCGCGTGCTCGGCAAGATCGACCCCACCGCGCCGCATGAGGTGCTGATGGTGATCGACGGCACCACCGGCCAGAACGCGCTGTCGCAGCTGCGCCAGTTCAATGCTGCGGTGAACGTGACCGGCCTGGTGGTGACCAAGCTGGACGGCACTGCCAAGGGCGGCGTGGTGTTCGCGCTGGCCCGCGAGTTCGGCATTCCGATCCGTTTCGCCGGTATCGGCGAGCGCCCGGAAGACCTGCGCGTGTTCGATCCGGAAGCCTTCGTCGACGCCCTGCTGCCTGAAGCACTGGGTGCCTGATAGACCGTGCAGCCACCGCACTCTGGTGCAGCCACCCATGGGGTGGCTCTACAAGGGTGAACCCACGGGTGGCTGCCTCTCTGGAACTCCAATGCCCCGCCAGCCGCACGCCAGCGCCGACACCGCCCAGCAAGACGACTTCGTCGCCCGCCTGCTGCACTGGTTCGACGACCACGGCCGCCACGACCTGCCCTGGCAGCATCCGCGCAGCCCGTACCAGGTCTGGCTGTCGGAGATCATGCTGCAGCAGACCCAGGTGGCCACGGTCATCCCGTATTTCCAGCGTTTCCTGCAGCACTTCCCGACCCTGCCCGACCTTGCCGCCGCCAGCAACGACGCGGTGATGGCGCAATGGGCCGGGCTCGGCTACTACGCCCGCGCGCGCAACCTGCATGCGGCAGCCAAGCGCTGCGTCGAACTGCACGATGGCGACCTGCCACGTGACTTCGATGCGCTGCATGCCCTGCCCGGCATCGGCCGCAGCACCGCCGGAGCAATCCTCAGCCAGGCCTGGAACGACCCGTTCGCGATCCTCGACGGCAACGTCAAGCGCGTGCTCAGCCGCTACCACGGCATCGACGGCTTCCCCGGCCTGCCGGCCATCGAGAAGCAGTTGTGGGCCATCGCCGAGGCGCACGTGGCACAGGTGCCGGCCGGGCGCATGGCCGACTATACCCAGGCGCAGATGGACCTGGGCGCCACCGTGTGCAGCCGGGCCAAACCCGCCTGCGTCATCTGTCCTCTGCAGGACGCGTGCGTGGCACGCCGCGAAGGCCGCACTGCGGACCTGCCCACGCCCAAGCCGAGCAAGACGCTGCCCGAGCGCGAAGCGGTCGCCCTGCTGCTGCGCGACGCCCAGCAGCGCGTGCTGCTGCAGAAGCGGCCGGACACCGGCATCTGGGCGCAGCTGTGGACGCTGCCGCAGGCCGAGGCGGGCAGTGACCTGCAGGACTGGTTCGACACGCATGTCGACGGCTCGCTGGAAGATGCCGACGAACTGCCGGTGCTGCAGCACACCTTCAGCCACTACAAGCTGCATCTGCAGGTATTGTCTCGGCAGGTACACGGACTGCGCGTGGAAGAACCCACGCTGCGCTGGGTGGCTGCCGACGAACTGCCCGCGCTGGGCCTTCCGGCGCCGATCCGCAAACTGCTCGACGGCGCCACGATCAAGACGCCGAAACGAACCTCCAAGAAATCCCGCAACCACGAGTGAGTGCCATGCCCCGAACCGTCTTCTGCCAGTACGAACAACGCGATGCCGAGGGCCTGGACTTCGTGCCCTACCCCGGCGAGCTGGGCCAGCGCATCTTCAACAACATCGGCAAGCAGGCCTGGGCCGCATGGCTGGCGCACCAGACCATGCTGATCAACGAGAACCGGCTGTCGCCGCGCACGCCGGAGCATCGCGCGTTCCTTGAAGGCGAGCTGGTCAAGTTCCTGTTCGAGAAGGACGCGGAAAAGCCGGCTGGCTTCACTCCGGAAGCCTGATCTCGAGATAGCGCCGGGCCATGCCCGGCGTTCCCGATTCCGCCGGGCATGGCCCGGCGCTACCTCTCTATTTCGCGGCTTCCTCGCGCTCCTGCACCTGCGCCTGGCGCAGCTCCTGTTCGGAGGTGCGCAGTGCCTTCACGTCCAGCTTGCGGATGCTGTCGATGAAGCACGGCATGCGTGGGCCGCCGGTGGGGTCGCGCACCAGCACCTTGTCGAAGCGCGACGACACGCGGCCCATCTGGCTGGTCAGGCCGATGGCGGTGGCATACGGCAGGTCCTGGCAGGGGCCTCTCAACTCCAGCAGATAAGCCTCGCTGGGCCGGGTCCACACCGCCAGCGCGCTGTCACCCAGTTCGGTCCAGCCATTGAGGCTGCCGAAGAACTGCATGTCATTCTGTGGCGCGCCCGCATGGGCGCGGTACAGGGCCAGTTTTTCAGTGCTGCTGATCCGACCGGTGGTGGCACAGGCGGCCAGGGCCAAGCAGAGGCCGGCCAGCAGAAGCGGGGTCTTCATGGCGATCTCCTCGGGGAACTGCCGCCATCATGCGCCTGGCCTGGCAACGCCGGCGCGACGACCGGCATCCCCATTCAGCCGCTGGTCGGCGGCTTCCCTGGTCGACCAGGGTCGGCCTCTACCAAAGCGGGCACAGCGACTCAGACGTCGGCATGGGCCAGTGCGTGCAGGCGCCCTTCGCGCAGCTCCAGCACCCGGTCCAGGCGACGCGCCAGGCTGCGGTCGTGGGTGACCAGCACCAGGCTGGTGTGACGTGCGCGGTTGAGCTCCAGCATCAGCTCGAACACGGTGCCGGCAGTGCGGTCATCCAGGTTGCCGGTCGGCTCGTCACCCAGCACGCAGGCCGGATGATTGACCAGTGCACGAGCTACGGCGGCACGCTGGCGCTCACCACCGGACAGTTCGCCCGGCTTGTGATCCAGGCGGTGGCCCAGGCCGACCGCTTCCAGCAGCGTGGTGGCGCGGCTGCTCGCCTCGGCCACGGCGGTACCGGCAAGCAGCACCGGCATCATCACGTTTTCCAGCGCGGTGAACTCCGGCAGCAGGTGATGGAACTGGTAGACGAAACCCAGTGCCTGGTTGCGCAGCAGGCCACGCGCGGTGTCCGACAGCGCCGACATGCGCTGGCCGGTCACATAGACCTCGCCGGCGGTCGGAATGTCCAGGCCGCCCAGCAGGTGCAGCAGCGTGCTCTTGCCGGCGCCGGAGGCACCGATGATCGCCACCGTCTCGCCGGCGGTCACGGTCAGGTCCAGGCCATCGAACACCGGGGTCTGCATGCGTCCTTCGGCGTAGGTCTTGCCCAGTGCTTCGGCGCGGACTACTTCATCGCCGCGGTTGAAGACCTTATTCATAACGCAGGGCCTCCGCCGGCTGGGTGCGTGCTGCCCGCCAGGCGGGGTACAGGGTGGCCAGGAAGCTCATCAGCAGTGCGACCACGGTGATCGCCACCACGTCGCCGGTCTGCATGTCGGTCGGCAGGCCGGTGATGTAGTAGACATCCTCCGGCATCAGCTTGACGTTGAACACGCTCTCGATGGCGCCGAGGATGCGCTCCAGGTTGAGTGTGAGGGTGATGCCACCGATCAGGCCGGCCAGCGTGCCGAAGATGCCGATCAGCGAGCCCTGCACCATGAACACCTGCATCACGCCGCCCGGGGTGAGGCCGAGGGTGCGCAGGATGGCGATGTCGGCCTGCTTGTCGGTCACCAGCATCACCTGCGAGGAGACCAGGTTGAAGGCACCCATGGCGATGATCAGCGACAGCAGGATGCCCATCACCACCTTCTCCATGCGCAGCGAGTGATAGAGGTTGGCATTCTGCTGGGTCCAGTCGCTCACCCGGTAGGCACCACCGAGGTTCTGCGCCAGATCCACGCCCACTTCCAACGAACGGTCCATGTCGTGCAGTTTCAGGCGCACGCCGGTGGCGCCGTCGCTGCGCAGTACGCGCTCCAGGTCCTGCATGTTGGCGAAGCCCACGCCACGGTCGACTTCGTTGTAACCGGCCTCGAAGATGCCGCTGACGGTGAAGCGTTTCATCCGTGGCACCGCGCCGGCAGGCGTGCCCTGCACTTCTGCAAAGGTCACCAGCACCTGGTCGCCCACGTCCACGCCCAGCCAGATCGCCAGCTCCTTGCCCAGCAGTACGTTGAAGCTGCCTGGCTTGAGGCTGTCATAGCTGCCCTTGGTGATCTTCTTGTCGATCACCGACACCTTCGGCTCCAGCGCCGGATCGATGCCCTGGATGATCGCGCCCTGCACGCGTGGGCCGCTGATCATCGACTGGATCTCGATGTACGGCGCGGCACCGGCCACGCGCGGATCCTTGTTGGCCACGTCGACCACCCGCATCCAGTCCGGCATCGGCTCGCCGTCGCGGCTGATGGTGGTGTGCGCGGTCATCTGCAGCAGGCGGCTGCGGATTTCCTTCTGGAAACCGCTCATCACCGCCAGGGTGGTGATCAGCACCGTGACGCCGAGCGCGATGCCCAGGATCGATGCCATCGAGATGAAGGAGATGAAGCCGTTGCGGCGCTTGGCGCGCAGGTAGCGCAGGCCGATGGCCACGGGGATGGGTTTGAACATGCAGGCACGCCGGTCAATTCAGCTTATGGTGCCATCGACCGGGGCCGACGGGAAACGCTGCGTGCGGCGACGGCCAGTCGCAGTTCACGTCGCTGCCCGGAATCGAGCACATCCGGCCAGAACAGCAGGCGCCGGCGGCGCCGATCCTCACGCCAGAGCAACAGCAGCCAGGGGCCGCGCACCACCAGTTGCGGCGCCTCCACCTCCTTCCCCGCCACCTGCAGCGGCTCGGGTGGCGCCGGCAGAAGCACCTGCACGCGCGGCCTGCGCTGACGCCAGGCCAGTTCGGTCACGCCAATGGCCCAGGCCAGCAGTACCGCGGGCATCAGCAGGCGCGGCGGCAGGTCCGATGCGCGCGGCAGCCAGGGTGCGGCCAGCAGCACCGCCAGCTGGGCGGAGGCCTGCAGCCGTGAGGGCCGCCACTCAAGGCTTGAGGGCGAGGATCTTCTGCATGAGGGGGATCGCGTGCGCATGCGGGCAGGCCTCATAGCCCATGAACCAGCGCCACAACTTATCGTCCTCGCAGTCGAGCAGGAACAGGAAAACCTCGCGCTCTTCGGTCGGCGCAGTGCTCCATTCGTGGTCGAGGTAGCGGCCGAACAGCTGGTCCAGCTCGCGCATGCCGCGGCGGCAGCGCCAGCGCAGCTTCTTCAGCAGAACGTCTTCTTCCATCGTGTTTCTCCAGATACAGCAAAGCCACGCATGGCGTGGCTCTACTGAGGTGGCGCAGCCACGCATGGCGTGGCTCTACCAGGTACAGCCGGACCGTATCAGGCGCGGCGTTCCATCATCAGCTTCTTGATCTCGGCGATCGCCAACGCCGGGTTCAGGCCCTTCGGGCAGGTCCGGGCGCAGTTCATGATGGTGTGGCAGCGGTACAGCTTGAACGGATCTTCCAGATCGTCCAGGCGCGCACCGGTGTCCTCATCGCGCGAGTCGATGATCCAGCGGTAGGCCTGCAGCAGGATCGCCGGGCCCAGGTAACGCTCGCCGTTCCACCAGTAGCTCGGGCAGCTGGTCGAGCAGCAGGCGCACAGGATGCACTCGTACAGGCCGTCCAGCTTCTTGCGGTCTTCCGGCGACTGCAGGCGCTCACGGTCCGGCGGTGCCGGGGTCTGGGTGCGGATCCACGGCTTGATCGAGGCGTACTGCGCGTAGAAGTGGGTCAGGTCCGGAACCAGATCCTTGACCACGTTCATGTGCGGCAGCGGGTAGATCGGCACTTCCTTCTTGCCGCAGTCCGAGATGGCTCGGGTGCAGGCCAGGGTGTTGGTGCCGTCGATGTTCATCGCGCACGAACCACAGATACCTTCGCGGCAGGAGCGGCGGAAGGTCAGGGTCGGGTCGATCTCGTTCTTGATCTTGATCAGGGCGTCCAGGACCATTGGGCCACAGGCGTCCAGATCGACTTCATAGGTGTCGGTGCGCGGGTTGCTGTCGTCGTCCGGACTCCAGCGGTAGATCTTGAAGGTGCGCACGTTCTTGCCGCCGTTCTTGACGGGGAAGTGCTTGCCCTTCGTGATCTTGGAATTCTTGGGGAGTGAAAACTCGGCCATGGCTGCTCTCGTTGGCTCAGGCGGCCCGCGCCCTTGGGCGCGGATTGCATGGTAGGCGGGGTCGGATCAGTACACGCGCGGCTTCGGCGGCACCACGGACACGTCGTCGGTCAACGTGTACATGTGCACCGGACGGTAGTCGAAGCTGCACTTGCCCTTCTCGTCGACGCTGACCAGGGTGTGCTTCTGCCAGTTGACGTCGTCGCGGTCCGGATAGTCCTCGTGCGCATGCGCGCCGCGGCTTTCCTTGCGCTGTTCGGCCGAGTTGATCGTCGCCACCGCGTTGAGCAGCAGGTTGTTCAGCTCGTAGGTCTCGATCAGGTCCGAGTTCCAGACCAGCGAACGGTCGGAGACCTTCACGTCCTGGAACGAGTCGAAGATCTTGTCCATCTTCTCGCAGCCTTCCTTCAGCGTCTGGCTGGTGCGGAAGACCGCCGCGTCGGCCTGCATGGTGCGCTGCATGCGATCGCGGATGACCGAGGTCGGGGTATCGCCGTTGGCGTGGCGCAGCTTGTCCAGCAGGCCCAGCGCCTTGTCGCAGGCATCGGCCGGCAGCGGCTTGTGCGCCGCGCCCGGCTTGATGGTCTCGGCGCAGCGGTTGGCCACCGCGCGACCGAACACCACCAGGTCCAGCAGCGAGTTCGAGCCCAGGCGGTTGGCGCCGTGCACCGACACGCAGGCCGCTTCGCCGATGGCGTACAGGCCCGGCACCACGGCATTGTCGTTGTCGCCGACCCGCTGCACCACTTCACCGTGGTAGTTGGTCGGGATGCCGCCCATGTTGTAGTGCACGGTCGGAATGACCGGAATCGGCTGCTTGTGCACGTCGACGCCAGCGAAGATGCGGGCGCTCTCGGCGATGCCCGGCAGCTTGTCGTCGATCACGCCCGGGCCGAGGTGGGTCAGGTCGAGCAGGATGTGATCCTTGTGCTCGCCGACGCCGCGGCCTTCGCGGATCTCGATGGTCATCGAACGGCTGACCACGTCGCGCGAGGCCAGATCCTTGTAATGCGGTGCGTAACGCTCCATGAAGCGCTCGCCACTGCTGTTGCGCAGGATGCCGCCTTCACCGCGGACACCCTCGGTGATCAGGCAGCCGGCGCCGTAGATGCCGGTCGGGTGGAACTGCACGAACTCCATGTCCTGCATGGCCAGGCCGGCACGCATGGCCAGGCCGCCACCGTCACCGGTGCAGGTGTGCGCCGAGGTGGCGCTGAAGTAGGCACGGCCATAGCCGCCGGTAGCCAGCACCACGCCCTGGGCGCGGAACAGGTGCAGGGTGCCGTCGGACATGTCCAGGGCCAGCACACCGCGGCAGGCGCCTTCGTCATCGAAGATCAGGTCGAGCGCGAAGTACTCGATCATGAAGCGCGCATCGTGCTTCAGCGACTGCTGGTACAGGGTGTGCAGCATCGCGTGGCCGGTACGGTCGGCCGCCGCGCAGGTACGCTGCGCCGCCGGGCCTTCGCCGTACTTGGTGGTCATGCCGCCGAACGGGCGCTGGTAGATCTTGCCTTCGGCGGTACGCGAGAACGGCACGCCGTAATGTTCGAGCTCGATGATGGCCGGAATGGCCTCACGGCACATGTATTCGATGGCGTCCTGGTCGCCCAGCCAGTCCGAACCCTTGATGGTGTCGAAGAAGTGGTAACGCCAGTCGTCCTCGCCCATGTTGGCGAGTGCGGCCGAGATACCGCCCTGGGCGGCAACGGTGTGCGAACGGGTCGGGAAGACCTTGGTCAGGCACACGGTCTGCAGGCCCTTGGCGGCCAGGCCGAACGTGGCGCGCAGGCCGGCGCCGCCGGCGCCGACCACGACCATGTCGTACTTGTGTTCGGTAATCTTGTAAGCGGACATCTAGTCTGGATTCCTGTCTTGGCGCCTGGGCTCAGGCAACGCCGAGGGCGATGCGGCCCACCGCAAACACACTGACGATCATGCCGAGCACGGCGACGAACTTCACCGCGGTCTGCAGCACCAGGGCCAGCAGCGATTCGTGGATGTAGTCTTCCAGCACGACCTGCAGGCCGAGCTGCGCGTGCCAGAACATGGCGATCAGCAGGCCGATCAGCGGCACCGCGTTCCACGGCTTGGCGATCGCGGCGGTGGCGGTCGCGTAATCCGAGCCCAGCAGGCCCAGCACGAACACGAGGAACCAGATGCCCAGCACCACCAGCGCGGCAGCGGTCAGACGCTGATGCACGAAGTGCTCGGTGCCGGTCTTGGCCGAACCCAGGCCACGCACGCTCTTCAGCGGGGTACGGAACTTGCTCATGCGGCACCTCCGAACATCACATAGGCCCACACGGCCAGGGTGATCGCCAGGCTGCCGATGACCGACATCCAGCTGCTGCGGATGAAGGTGGCGATGCGGAAGCCGATGGCGAAGTCCTGCACGATGTGGCGGATGCCATTGCACAGGTGGTAGGCGAACGACCATGTCCACGCGAACAGGAACACGCGGCCATACCAGGCCCCGGCGTGGCCGGTGAAGCAGTTCCAGGACTCGGGCCCCATCATCAGGGCCAGCAGGCCGGCGGCGATGATGAGGGCACCAACAGACAGAAAGACGCCAGTGGCTCGATGCAGGATCGAGGTGGCCATCTGAATCTGCCAGCGATACACCTGAAGGTGCGGGGAAAGTGGGCGTTGTCTGGTCGCCATTCGCTGGGCTCGTTGTCTCGGCTGGGCGGCACACGGCCGCGTTGGCTCAATGCTGATCAGAAATCGATGCAGCGTCCGTTTTTCTCCCAATCGCCATACCGCACCGGATCAAGTCCGCCGCGGCCGCCGAATTCCTCTGCTTTTTCCTGTTCCACGGGCACGGGTGCCGCGGGGACCAGCGGGGCTTCAGATTCGTCGTCGGGAGTGGGGGTTGTTTGGCCTATCATGTTCGGTCTCGCAACGCACAAATTTTAGACCTCGTTCACGTGCCTGACAACCTGCCCCCTGCTTTCGTCGGATATCCGCGCCTGCCCGGCCACCAGCTGCTGAGCCTGCAGGGTGTGGATGCGGCCGTTTTCGCCCACGCCCAGTTCAGCAGCGACGTCACCGCCCTGCCCCTGCTGCACTGGCAGTGGAGTGCCTGGCTGAGCGCCAAGGGCCGCACCCTGGCGGTGTTCCAGCTGCTTCGGCTGGCCGAGGACCACGTGATGCTGGTGCTGGCCGACGGCGACGGCGATGCCGATGCGATTGCGTCGCAACTGCAGCGCTTCGTGTTCCGTCGCAAGGTGAAGGTGCTGGTACGCAGCGATCTGTGCGTGGCCGGCGCGTTCACCGCGCCCGAGGCCGCCAGCGGCGCCGCAATTGCGCACGCTGCCGGTGACGGCTGGGAACTGGACCTGGGCAGCGATGCCCTGCCGCGCACCCTGCGCATCGGCGCTGCTGATGCCTTTGCCGCCGGCAGCGAAACCGATGAGGCCGCTTTCGCCCTGGCCTGGCGCCAGGCCGACCTGCGCTACGGCCTGCCACGGCTTGAGCAGAGCCAGCGCGAGGTGTGGACCCCGCAGCAGCTGGGGCTGGATCGCCTGAACGGCTACAGCGTGAAGAAGGGCTGCTATCCGGGCCAGGAAATCGTCGCCCGCACCCACTTCCTCGGCAAGGCCAAGCGCGCGGTGCAGCTGCTTCAGACCGCGGCACCGGCGCAGGCCGGCGATGGCGTGCAGCAGGACGGCGCCGCGCTGGGGACGATTGCCAGCGTAGCTGGTGACCTGGCGCTGGCGGTGTTGCCGCTGGAGGCCGGCGACGCCGAGCTGCAGGTGGGTGGCGCCGTGGCGCAGCGCGTGCCGTTGATGGATGGGTTGGCGCGCTGAGGTTCACGCCGGGCAGGGCCCGGCGCTACCGCTTCATCCACGCATGGCGTGGATCTACTGATTCCGGCCCCTTGGCCGGGTGGGTGCGGACCGTTGGTCCGCACTGCAACGAAGCAGCCGAGCGTGGGCTCGGCTCTACAGGATCAGAGGCGTTCGCCGGTTTCCGGGCTGAAGAAATGCAGGCCCTGCGGGTGGATCGCCACGCGGATATCCTCGCCCACGGCCGGCAGCGACTGCGGCGCCACGCGCATGGTCAGCGCATTCTGGCCACTGCTGAGGTTGACGAAGATTTCGTTGCCGACCGGTTCGATGCCTTCGATGCGCGCGCTGAACGCATGCGCATCATCAGCGCCCGCCGGCTGCAGGTGCTCCGGGCGCACGCCCACCGCGATCGGCTTCTGCAGCCACGCCGGATCGATCGTGGCCTGGCCCAGCGGTGCACGCCAGTCGCCGTCGACCACGGTCACGCCACCGGCATCGCCCTGCAACGTGCCGCGCAGCACGTTCATCGCCGGGCTGCCGAGGAAGCCGGCCACGAACAGGTTGGCCGGGCGGTCGTACAGCGCCATCGGCGTATCGATCTGCTGGATGATGCCGTCCTTCAGCACCACGATGCGCTGGCCCAGGGTCATCGCTTCCACCTGATCGTGCGTCACGTAGATCATGGTGGTGCCCAGCTTGCGGTGCAGCTGCGCGATTTCGGTGCGCACACTGTGGCGCAGCTTGGCATCGAGGTTGGACAGCGGCTCGTCCAGCAGGAACACCGCCGGCTCGCGCACCAGCGCACGGCCCAGCGCAACACGCTGGCGCTGGCCACCGGACATCGCCTTGGGCAGCTTGTCCATCATCTCGGTCAGGCCCAGCGTCTGCGCCGCCTCGGCGATGCGCTTGTCGATGGTGGCCTTGTCATGGCCGCGCAGCTTCAGGCCGAAGGCCAGGTTCTCGGCCACGGTCATGTGCGGGTACAGCGCGTAGCTCTGGAAGACCATGGCGATGTCGCGGTCCTTCGGCGCCACGTCGTTGACCACGCGGTCGCCGATGCTCAGCGTGCCGCCGCTGATCTCCTCCAGGCCGGCCACCATCCGCAGCAGGGTCGACTTGCCACAGCCGGACGGACCGACCAGCACCATCAGCTCGCCATCGGCGACCTCGAAGGTGGCGTCCTTCACCGCGACCTGGCCGTTGTCATAGACCTTGCGCACACCCTGCAACTGCACTTTTGCCATATCACCTATCCGGTCCGCCCGAAGCCGGGCTGTCTTTTGGGACTGCCTCGGCCCTCCCGATGGCAGTGATGATTGCGCGCTTGCCGCATGACGGCGAGCACTGCAATCGAATACAGTTGCCCATTCTGCCATGTAAACGTTTTCACGTGGCACTATCCGATGATCGGTGCGCACCGATCTGCGTCGGCGGTGGAACGAAGCTTCCGCCGGGGCAGTGGTTTCGAATGGAACGGCCTTCCGATGCCCGGAAGAACGCCCCTGACGAACCTCGGACAGGCAGTTGCGCGGATGTCCCCCGAACCCAGCCATGAAGCGATTGACAACGATGTCACCCGGATCTGAAACTCGAGCGATGCACGACACCCTCTTCCTGTTCGGTGCCACAGGTGATCTGGCCCAGCGCTACCTGTTCCCTTCGCTGCTTCGCCTGCTTGGCGACGGCCTGCTGCCGGAGGACTTCCGCATCCGTGCGCTGGCCCTGTCCGGGCATGACACCGAAGCCTTCCATGACATCCTGCGCCCGCGCCTGCAGCAGGCCATGCCGATGGCCTCGCAGGACGACATCAACGGCCTGCTGCGCCGCATCGACTACCGTTCGGTCGACCTGCGCGACGTCGACTCGGTCGCCGCCGCGGTTTCCGACCTGGTGCACCGCAAGTGCGTCAGCTACCTGGCCATTCCGCCGGGCCTGTACATCTCCACCTGCGAAGGCCTGGCCAAGGGCGGCGCCCTCGCCGCGCCGGCGCGCCTGATGCTGGAAAAGCCGATCGGCAGCGACAGCGAGAGCGCCGAGGAGATCATCTCCACCATCGGCCAGTGGATCGACGAGGACCGCGTGTTCCGCCTCGACCACTACCTGGGCAAGGCGGCGGTGCAGAACCTGATCGCACTGCGCTTCGGCAACACGCTGCTGGAAGCGGTGTGGAACCGCAACTACATCGAATCGGTGCACATCCTGGTGGCCGAGAGTGAAGGCGTGGATGGCCGCGATGCCTATTACGCCCGTTCCGGTGCGCTGCGCGACATGGTGCAGAGCCATATCCTGCAGCTGCTGTGCATGGTGGCGATGGAGCCGCCTGCCTCGCTGGAAGCCGACCGCATCCGCGACGAGAAGGTCAAGGTGCTGCGCGCGCTGCGTCCGCTCGATGCCAAGCACGCCGCGCGTGACAGCATCCGCGGCCGCTACACCGCCGGCACCATCAATGGCCAGCCGGCGCAGGCCTATCAGCCGCCGGAAGGCAGCGACGTGGAAACCTTCGCCGGTGTCACCGCGCACATCGACAACTGGCGCTGGAGCGGCGTGCCGTTCCACCTGGTCACCGGCAAGCGCCTGCCCGAGCGCACCACCCGCGTGGTGGTCACGCTGAAGCCGGTCACCCACTGGCTGTTCGAGCGCCCGCAACGTGCACAGGCCGCACCGAACCGCCTGGTGTTCCAGCTGCAGCCGCAGGAGAACATCGAACTGGGCCTGATGAGCAGCCTGGCCGGCCCGGAATGGGGGGCGCTGGAACTGCATCCGCTGGAACTGGAACTGTCGGTGCCGACCGGCCTGCACCGCCGCATCGCCTACGAACGCCTGTTCCTGGACGCCTTCAACGGCAACCATACGCTGTTCGTGCGCGACGACGAGGTACGTGCCGCCTGGGCCTGGATCGACAGCGTGGCTGACGCATGGAAAGAGGCCAAGCTGCCGCTCGAACCCTACCCCGCTGGCCAGTGGGGCCCGAGCAACGCAACGGAGTTCCTGCCGCAGGGCGTGGACGCACCGGACAGCGGAGCCTCGGCATGAGTGCCAGCTCGCAGCCGGTGCTGGTCGCCGACATCGGTGGCACCAACGCCCGCTTCGCCCTGGCCGACACCTCGCTGGACGCGCCATTGCTGAAGGAGAGCATCCGCGAATATGCAGTGGCCGAATTCCCGTCGCTCGGCGATGCGGCCCGCCACCACCTTGAGCAGATCGGCGCTGTCGCCAGCCGCGGCGTGTTCGCGGTGGCCGGCCGCGTCGATGGCGATGAAGCCCGCATCACCAACCATCCGTGGGTGATCTCGCGAAGCCGCACCGCAGCGATGCTGGGTTTCAACGAACTGCACCTGATCAACGACTTCGCCGCGCAGGCGATGGCGATCTCGCTGTTGCAACCCGATGACGTGGTCCAGGTCGGCGGTGCCGCCTGGGTGCCGGGCAAGCCGGGCCAGCCGCGCAACTACGCGGTGATCGGGCCGGGTACCGGCCTCGGTGTCGGTGGCCTGATCCTGCGCCACGGCCGCTGCTATCCGCTGGAAACCGAAGGCGGCCATGTCAGCTTCCCACCGGGTACTCCGGAAGAGATCCGCATCCTGGAGATCCTGTCCGAGCAGTTCGGCCGCGTCTCCAACGAGCGGCTGATCTGCGGCCCCGGCCTGGTCAACATCCATCGCGCGGTGTGCGAGATGGCCGGCATCGACCCGGGCCAGCTGCAACCGGTGGACGTGACCGCCCGTGCCCTGCATGGCGATCCGCAGGCAATGCGCACCGTCGATGTGTTCTGCGCAGTGTTCGGCGCCATTGCCGGCGACCTGGTACTGACCCAGGGCGCCTGGGACGGCGTGTTCCTCACCGGCGGACTGACCCCGAAGATGCTCGATTCACTGCAGCACTCCGGGTTCCGCCAGCGCTTCGAACACAAGGGGCGGTTCTCTTCGATCATGGCGCGGGTGCCGTCGCTGGCCGTGATGCACCCCCACGCCGGGCTGCTGGGCGCCGCCGCCTATGCCGCCGACGCCGAACGTGACGCACCAGGAGTTGCCGCATGAGCCCCACCTTCCACGACGATCGCATCGAGTTCATCCACCACGGCGACGCCGATGGCTGGATCGAAGCGGTGGCCGCCGAGATGGCGCAGACCCTCAACCACGACATCAATGAAGTAGGCCGTGCGCGCATCCTGCTGTCCGGTGGCACCACGCCAGCGCCGGTGTACCAGGCCCTGGCCGAACTGGACGTGCACTGGGACCGCGTGGAGGTGAGCCTGGCCGACGAGCGCTGGCTGTCGCCGCAGGATCGCGACAGCAACGCCTGGCTGGTCCGCGAGCACCTGCTCAAGCGCGCCGAAGGCGCCCACTTCGATCCGCTGGTACGGATCGGCAAGCCGCTGCCGGAATGCGTCTATACCGCCAACCTGCAGGCCCAGCACAGCCAGCCGCCGAGCCTGGTGGCACTTGGCATGGGCAACGACGGCCACACCGCCTCGCTGTTCCCGGGTTCGAAGGACCTGGCCCGTGCACTGGAAAGCACCCTGCCCTACGCAGCGCTGGATGCCACCGGCTGCCCGGGCGCGAACCAGTGGCCGCTGCGCATCACGCTGACGCCGCATGGCCTGCGCCAGTGCCGCCAGCGCCTGTTGCTGCTGCGCGGCAAGCAGAAGCTGCAGGTGCTGCGCCAGGCGCTGGACAGCAATGACGCCCAGCAGTACCCGATCCTCAATGCGATCAACCTGGAAGGCGCGCGCCTGCGCGTCCACTGGGCTGATTGATGTCGGCGGCGGCGCATGCCGCCGCTTGCCTCTCGCCACCACGAACGCCGGTAGCCAATGAGCCTCCATCCGCAACTGCAAGCCATCACTGAGCGCGTCATCCGCCGCAGCGCCGCCTCGCGCGCTGCCTACCTGGCCGCGATCGACGCCTCCCTGCGCGAGGGCCCGTTCCGCAGCCGCCTGAGCTGCGGCAACCTCGCCCACGGATTCGCCGCCTGCGGCGGCACCGACAAGAGCCGCCTGCGCGGTGGCGTGACGCCGAACCTGGGCATCATCACCGCCTACAACGACATGCTGTCGGCGCACCAGCCGTTCGAGACCTATCCCGAGCAGATCCGCGGGATCGCCCGCGAGCTGGGCGCCACCGCACAGGTGGCCGGCGGCGTGCCGGCGATGTGCGACGGTGTCACCCAGGGCCGTGGCGGCATGGAACTGTCGCTGTTCTCGCGCGATGTGATCGCACAGGCGACCGCGATCGGGCTCAGCCATGACATGTTCGACACCACCGTCTACCTCGGCGTGTGCGACAAGATCGTGCCCGGCCTGCTGATCGGTGCACTGGCCTTCGGCCACCTGCCGGCGGTGTTCGTGCCGGCCGGCCCGATGACCCCGGGCATCCCGAACAAGCAGAAGGCGGAAGTGCGCGAGCGTTATGCCGCCGGCGAAGCCACCCGCGAAGAGCTGCTGGAAGCCGAGTCCGCCTCGTACCACGGCGCCGGCACCTGCACCTTCTACGGCACCGCCAACTCGAACCAGGTGCTGCTGGAAGCGATGGGCGTGCAGCTGCCGGGCGCGTCGTTCGTCAATCCGGGCACGCCGCTGCGCGATGCACTCACCCGCGAAGCGACCGAACGTGCGCTGGACATCACCGCGCTGGGCGATGACTTCCGTCCGCTGGGCCGGATCATCGACGAGCGCGCGATCATCAACGCGGTCATCGCGCTGATGGCCACCGGCGGTTCGACCAACCACACCATCCATTGGATCGCGGTGGCACGTGCCGCCGGCATCGTGCTGACCTGGGACGACTTCGACGAGCTGTCGCAGCTGATTCCGCTGCTGGCCCGCGTCTATCCGAACGGCGACGCCGACGTGAACCGTTTCGCTGCGGCCGGCGGCCCGGCGTTCGTGTTCGGTGAGCTGATCAAGGCCGGCCTGATGCACGGCGACCTGGTCAGCGTGGCGCGCGGCGGCATGGCCGACTACGCGCGCGAACCGCAGCTGCGCGACGGCCAGCTGGTCTATCTGCCGGGCCTGGAACACAGCGCCGATGACGAGGTCGTGCGTGGTGTCGACAACCCGTTCGAACACCAGGGCGGCCTGCGCCTGCTGCGCGGCAATCTGGGCAAGTCGCTGATCAAGCTGTCGGCGGTGAAACCGCAGTACCGCACGATCGAAGCACCGGCAGTGGTGGTGGATGCACCGCAGGTGTTGAACAAGCTGCACGCCGGTGGCCTGCTGCCGCAGGACTTCGTGGCGGTCGTGCGTTACCAGGGCCCGCGTGCCAACGGCATGCCCGAACTGCATTCGCTGGCGCCGTTGCTGGGCCTGCTGCAGAACCAGGGCCGGCGTGTGGCGCTGGTCACCGACGGCCGCCTGTCCGGTGCCTCGGGCAAGATTCCGGCGGCCATCCATGTGACGCCGGAAGCGGCGCGCGGTGGCCCGCTGGCCAAGGTGCGCGAGGGCGACATGATCCGCCTGGACGGTGAAGCTGGCACGCTGGAAGTGCTGGTGGATGCGGCCGAATGGGCCGCACGTTCGCTGGCACCGAACACCGCGCCGGCCGCGCATGACCTGGGCCGCAATCTGTTCGCGATCAACCGTCGCGTGGTGGGTCCGGCGGACCAGGGGGCGATCTCGATTTCGTGCGGGCCGGCGGCGGCCGATGGCGGGCCGTGGGATTACGACGCGGAGTATGAGCTGGGGCACGATGCGGCCGCGGCGGCGGCGCCGCATGAGGCGAAGGACGCCTGAGGGTTGAAGAGCGCTGCGGGTGTGCGTTGGCGGTGAGTGTCCTGGTTGAGGCGGCGGGTAGCCCCCACCAGGACACGCCGTAAACCCATCCATGGGGGCTCGGTCGCGGCATCCGTGCCGCTCACGGTCCTGGCGGGGGCTACCCGCCGCCTCAGCACAGTTTCCCGGCGCCCTCGCGCCGCGAAGTGGTCACTGAAAACCAAATTCAAAAGCAGAAGCAAAGGCAGAAGCAGAGCTATGGGTATCGAACAACATCAGGTGAAGGCGGCGGAGCTGTTGCATGCGGCGGGCATCCTGCCGGTGGTGACGATTCATACGCTGGACCAGGCGCGGGCGGTCAGTGCGGCGCTGCTGGAAGGTGGGCTGCCAGCGATCGAGCTGACGCTGCGGACGCCGGTGGCGATGGAAGCGCTGGCGATGCTCAAGCGTGAGCTGCCGGATGTGGTGGTGGGCGCGGGCACGGTGCTGACCGTGGAGCAGATGCAGCAGTCCATCGACGCGGGTGCGGATTTCCTGGTGACCCCGGGTACACCGCCGGCGCTGGCCGATGCACTGGCCGCTGCGCCGCTGCCGGTGGTGCCGGGTGCGGCCACGCCAACCGAGCTGCTGTCGCTCTACGCGCGCGGCTTCCGCGTGTGCAAGCTGTTCCCGGCCACGGCCGTGGGCGGGCTGGCAATGATCAAGGGCCTGGCCGGCCCGGTCGCCGACCTCAAGCTGTGCCCGACCGGTGGCATCACCGAAAACACCGCTGCCGAGTACCTTGAGCAGAAGAACGTGGTCTGCATCGGTGGTTCGTGGATGGTGCCGGGCAACTGGATCGCCGACGGCGAATGGGACAAGGTGCGCGCCAGCGCCGCCGACGCCGCGAAGATCATCAAGCGCGTCCGCGGCCACTGACAAGAGGATCGGGGTCAGAGCCCTTTCCGTCGGGAAAGGGATCCGACCCCAAGCTACGAGCGCGCGCAGCGCGCGACCCGCTCCTGCTCTTCCTTCTTCATTCCGCGGTGGACGCGCACGGAAACTGTCCGTGGCCGGGCGGATGGGTTGTGCAGGGGCGTGAGCCGCATGGATGCGGCGACCGAGCTTACAGGGACGTACTTGCAGCGCCCCCTGCACAGCCTATCCGCCCGGCCCCCCCCCCCCCAGAATCCAACCGCACCGCACACCGCGAGGGGCTCAGCCGTTGGCCGAAACCCGTTACAGCGGCCGCGCCGGATCCACCAACCCGTACTGGCTCGCCATCCGCGCCAACGCGATGTTGTCGTGAATCCCCATCTTCTCGAACAACCGCGCCTTGTGAGTATTCACCGTCTTCGCACTCAGGCTCAGGCGCCGCGCGATATCTTCCTGGCGCAGGCCCTGGGTCAGCAGCAGCGCCACCTCAAGCTCGCGCGGCGACAGGTTGTCGAACGGCGAACCATTGCCTTCCACCGTCGACAGCGCCAGATTCTGCGCGATGCTGGTGCCCAGGTAGCGACGACCGGCCGCCACATCACGCACCGCACGCAGCAGTTCCTGCGCATCGCAACCCTTGCCGATGTAACCGGCCGCGCCGGCTTCGAGCAGGCGCTTGGGCAGCGGGCCGTCTTCCAGTACCGACACGATCACCACGCGGGTATTGCGGTGGCTGCGGACGATGCGCTCGGTCACTTCCATGCCGCTCACGCCCGGCAGATGCAGGTCGCACAGCACCACGTCCGGCAACAGCTGGCGGACCTCGCGCAGTGCGTCCTCACCGGTCTCGGCTTCGCCCACCACCTCGATGTCGGTTTCCCCCGACAGAATCATCTTCATACCGGTGCGGACCAGTGCGTGGTCATCCACCAGGTAGACTCGAATCGTCATTCACGTACCTCTTCGAATGCGGCCATTGCAGGTCAAGCTAGGCAGGGTGCCGATACCCTGCAAGCGCGTCCGGAATGCGGCGCCGACGATCTGCCTTGCGCATCACATAACCGCGCGTTGTGCTTGCCCCCTGTCTTGCAGAACCTGCTGCAACGAAACAACTGATCTATCACGTAGACGTCCCTCAAGGGCCATCCACGTCAAACCCCCTGTGGTGGTGCTTCGCTGGCCTTCGCTGGCGGCGGGCCGTGACGTCGCCAAGGGTGCCGGCGACTGAACATGACCAGATAGCACCCTACCACCCAAACCAGCGCGGCACACCATCCGGCCAGGATGTCGGAGGGGTAATGCACCCCAAGGTAGACCCGCGACACGCTGACCAGCAGGCTGAACGCGGGTGCCAGCATCAGGACCGGCCAGCGCCAGCGGGTGTTCCAGGCCAGCAGCACCAGGGTCACCGCCAGGGTCATCGAGCCCATCGCGTGCCCGCTGGGGAAGCTGAACGTCGATTCCGGCGCAATCGATTCCCACAGGCTGGGGCGCTGGCGCTGGAAGAACTGCTTGCTGCCCATGTTCAGCAGCGCCGATCCCACGAAGCTGACCGCGACGAAGGTCGCCTCGCGCCAGCGCCGGTAGCCCAGCAGCGCGCCGATGATCAGCACGTCGGCCGGGATCAGGAACCACTCGTAGCCCAGTTTCGAGATCAGCACGAAGAAACGGTCCAGCCACGGCGAATGCAGGCCATGCATCTGCCACAGCAGGGGCGCGTCGAAATGGAACGATTCAAACTCGTGCACTTCGTCCGCCAGGGCAACAAAGCCTGCCAACGGCAGCAGTACGCCACCGAACAACAGGACCAGGCGCCAGGCGTTGCGCGCCATCCAGTGGCGGAAGCCGGAGGCGGACTCCGGTGCGGCGAGGATCGCAGGCTTATCCGGCGCTTCGGACATATTTGTGTTCGACGTAATCGTCGATCAGAGCGACGAACTCCTGGGCGATGTTGTCGCCGCGCAGGGTCACCTTTTTCTCGCCATCGACGAATACCGGTGCCGCAGGCGTCTCACCCGTGCCCGGCAGCGAGATGCCGATGTTGGCGTGACGCGACTCGCCCGGCCCGTTGACGATGCAGCCCATCACCGCCAGGGTCATGTTTTCCGCACCCGGGTGGTGGATCTTCCACAGCGGCATCTTCTCGCGCACGTGGTTCTGCACCACCTTGGCCAGCTCCTGGAAGAACTCGGAGGTGGTGCGGCCGCAACCTGGGCAGGCCGTGACCAGCGGCGTGAAGGCACGCTGGCCGGTGGTCTGCAGCAGCTCCTGGGCGACGATCACTTCCTGCGTGCGCGACTGGCCCGGTTCCGGGGTCAGCGAGATGCGGATGGTGTCACCGATGCCTTCCTGCAGCAGCACGCTCAGCGCCGCGGACGATGCAACGATGCCCTTGCTACCGATACCCGCTTCGGTCAGGCCCAGATGCAGGGCGAAGTCGGAGCGCTGGGCCAGGTCGCGGTACACCGCGATCAGCTCCTGCACGCCACTGACCTTGGCCGACAGCACGATGCGATCGCGCGGCAGGCCCAGCTCCACTGCCTGTTCGGCCGAATCCAGCGCCGAGCGGATCAGCGCCTCGCGCAGCACGCGGCCGGCGTCCCAGGGCTGTTCGCGCAGGTTGTTCTCGTCCATCAGCTTCGCCGCCAGGGCCTGGTCCAGCGAGCCCCAGTTGGCGCCGATGCGCACCGGCTTGTTGTAGCGGATCGCGAACTCGATCAGCTGGGCGAACTGCAGATCCTTCTTCTTGCCGAAACCGACATTGCCCGGGTTGATCCGGTACTTGGCCAGTGCTTCGGCACACGCCGGTTCGGCGGTCAGCAGCTGGTGGCCGTTGTAGTGGAAATCGCCGATCAGGGGCACGTCAATGCCCATCATCGCCAGCTTCTCGACGATGCGCGGAATGGCGGCGGCAGCCTCGACGGTGTTGACGGTCAACCGCACCATCTCCGAACCGGCACGCCACAGATCGGCCACCTGCTTCACGCTGGAAGCGACGTCGGAGGTGTCGGTATTGGTCATCGACTGCACCACCACCGGCTTGCCCCCGCCCACGGTGACCCCGCCGATCTGGACGGCATGGGTCTGGCGGCGCGGCCAGGCAGTGGCATCGGAGGGCGGAGTCGGGCGGGTGACGGCGTCGTGCATGGGCGCATTCTACCGCCCGGCCCTGCATTCGGGGTGACTCGCATTCAGCCGGCGGCACGGCTGCGGCCGATTGTCGCAGGCACGTGCACGCGTGAACGCATACGATGAGCGTGCATGACCGGTCCCGACGCCCCGTTTCTCCGTACCCTGTGCAGCCTGCGCTGGCTTGCCGTGGGCGGCCAGGCCGCCACCATCCTGGTCGCCACCTGGGTGCTGGGGCTGCCGTTGCCGCAGCTGCCGTTGTGGGCGGGCGTGGCGGTGCTGGCCCTGTTCAACGTCTATACCCAGCTGCGCCCGGAAGCGGCCGACACCGCGCCGCTGACCGCATTCGGCCACATCCTGGTGGACGTGATCATCCTGACCTGGATGGTCGGCTGGAGCGGCGGCATGGCCAATCCGTTCAGTTCGCTGTTCCTGATCCTGATCGCACTGGCCGCATTCGCCCTGCCCCTGCGCTGGGCGCTGGCGGTCGCGCTGGCCTGCCTGCTCGGCTATGCCAGCAGTGGCATCTTCGGCCAGTCCCTGCCGGACGGCTACTTCCGCGCGCAGGATCTCAACCGCTGGGGCGTGGTTGCCAATTTCCTGATTTCCGCTGCGGTGGTGCTGGCGTTCTCCACCCGCCTGGCACTGGCCCTGCGGGAGCGCGAACTGGAACTGTCGGCACTGCGCGAGCGCTTCGCCCGCAACGAAGGCATCGTCGCCCTGGCCACCCATGCCGCTTCAGTGGCGCATGAACTGAATACACCGCTGGCCACCATGACTCTGCTGGCCGACGATGTGGCCGAGCGCAGTGAAGAGCCGGAAGTGCGCGAGGACATGGAAACGCTGCGCGAGCTGCTGGTGCAGTGCCGCGAGCGCGTGCTGGCGCTGGCCGCACCGGCCTCGGCCGATGCGCCCGGACGCAGCCATTCCAGCGCCCAGCAGGTGCTGGAGCAATGGCGCCTTGTGCGTCCGACCATCGACCTGCACCGCAACGACGATGCGCCGCTGCGGTTGCCCCTCGACCCCGGCGTGGGCCACCTGCTGATGGTGCTGCTGAACAATGCCGCCGATGCCGGCGAACAGGCCGGCCGGCCGCGCGTGGACCTGGACCTGCGCATCGAAGGCGACGATCTGATCGGCGAAGTACGCGACTACGGCCACGGCTTCAACGCGCGCGCCGCAGTACTGCCGGGCAAGCTGTTCGGCAGCAGCAAGAGTGAAGGCATGGGGGTCGGCCTGGCCCTGTCCCATGCCACGATCGAACGCCTCGACGGCGAGATGTGGATGCGCCCGGCCCAAGGGGCCGGCAGCCGCGTCGGCTTCCGCCTGCCGCTGGCCCCACGCGAGGAAACCCCATGAGCGCCTCAACCCTCGGCCTGCTGGTCGACGACGACGAACTGTACCTGCGCACCCTGCAGCGCAGCCTGGCCCGCAAGGGGCTTGAAACCCAGACCGCGCAGGATGCCGCCAGCGCGCTGGCATTGGCCCGCCAGCATCCGCCTGCCTTCGCGTTGATCGACCTGAAGCTGGGCAGCGACTCCGGCCTGGCACTGATCCAGCCGTTGCGCGCCCTGCGCGCGGACATGCGGATCCTGCTGGTGACCGGCTACGCCAGCATCGCCACCGCGGTGGAAGCGATCAAGCTCGGGGCCGACGACTACCTGCCGAAGCCGGCCACGGTACCGATGATCCTGCGCGCCTTGGGCGAGGAGGATGACGGCCCGGCCGACGACGGCGAAATGGAAGTGCCCGATGCAATGACGCCGATCAGCCGACTGCAGTGGGAACACATCCAGCAGGCGATGCACGAGACCGGCGGCAATGTATCGGCGGCCGCACGCCTGCTCGGCATGCACCGGCGTTCGCTGCAGCGCAAGCTGGCCAAGCGGCCCAGCCCGGAACGCGACCCGAGCCGGTGAGACGCCACGCCGTCCACCGGTAGTGCCGGCCGCTGGCCGGCAACCTCATGAACGGTGGGCGCATCGCCGGAATGCCGGCCAGCGGCCGGCACTACCAGGGCGTCAGCGCTTCAGCTGCGCCAGGATCTCGCGGGTCATCGGATCGGCTACCGCCACATCCTCGCCCTGCAGCGCCGGCAGCAGGCCACTGGCCAGCTGCTTGCCAAGTTCGACACCGAACTGGTCGAAGGCGTTGATGTTCCAGATCACCGACTGCACGTACACGGCGTGTTCGTACATGGCGATCAACGCACCCAGCGCCTGTGGGGTCAGCGCGTCTAGCAGGATCAGCGTGCTCGGGCGGCCACCCGGATAATCGCGGTGCGGGTCGTCGCTGCTCTGGCCATTGGCCAGCGCTTCGGTCTGCGCCAGCAGGTTGGCCAGCAGCGCCTGGTGATTGATCGTGTACGGATCATCGTTGTGCACGCAGCCGATGAAATCCGCCGGAACGATGCTGGTGCCCTGGTGCAGCGCCTGGAAGAAGCTGTGCTGCACATCGGTGCCTGCCCCGCCCCACCACACCGGCACGGTGTCGGTGGTGACCGGCTGGCCATCGCGCTGCACGCGCTTGCCCAGGCTCTCCATCACCAACTGCTGCAGGTAGGCCGGCAGCAGCGCCAGGCGCTGGTCGTAGGTCATCACCGCATGCGTGGCATGGCCCAGCAGGTTGCGGTTCCAGATGTCGGTCAGGCCGTGCAGCACCGGCAGGTTGCGCTCCAGCGGCGCATCCAGTGCATGCGCATCCATCTGCGCGGCGCCTTCCAGCAGCTGTTCGAAACGCTCGAAACCGATGGCCAGCGCAATCGGGAAACCAACCGCCGACCACAGCGAATAACGGCCACCGACCCAATCCCACATCGGCAGCACGCGCTCGGCGGCGATGGCGAAGGCCTTGGCGGCACGCTCCGGATTGGCGCTGACCGCGTACAGGCGCTCGCTGCCACCCAGCCAGTCGTGCAGGATCTGGCCGTTGAGCAGGGTTTCCTGTGTGCCGAAGGTCTTGGAGATCAGGATGCCGGCGGTCTTCGCCGGGTCCAGCGTGGCCAGCGTGCGCTGCATGGCGGCGCCGTCCACGTTCGACACGAAATGCACGCGCAGGCGCGCACCGCTGACCGGGCGCAGCGCATCGGCGACCAGGCGCGGGCCGAGATCGGAACCACCGATGCCGACGCTGACCACATCGGTCACGCCACTGTCTTCCAGCGCGCGCACCAGCACGCCCATGCGCTGGCGGATGTCGCGCGCGGTGGCATAGGCCTCGGCCGCCACCGGCGCATCGACCACGTCGCCGCGCAGTGCGGTGTGCAGTGCGGCGCGACCTTCGGTCAGATTGACCTGCTCACCACGGAACAGGCGCGTGATGGCACCGCCGACATCACGTTCGGCGGCCAAAGCCAGCAATGCCTGCAACGCCGCGGCATCGTATTTCTGCCGGGCGAAGTTGACGTACAACGGACCGACCCGCAGCGCCAGGTCCTGCACGCGGCCGGGTTCGGCGGCGAGGAGGCTGGGGATGCTTGCGCCCTTCAGGCGCTGGGCGTGGGAATGCAGCGAGTCGAATCCGTTGTTCGTTGTCATGCGGCCTGGGTCGGGATCGTGTCGTTGGTGTGGGTGATCTGGTTCTTGCCATCAACGTACACCAGCTTCGGCTTGAAGCTGTCGGCTTCCTGCTCGGTCATGCTGGCGAACGCGGCGATGATGATGATGTCACCGACCTGCACGTGGCGCGCGGCGCCACCGTTGAGCGAGACAACGCCGCTGCCGGCTTCGGCGCGGATGGCATAGGTCGAGAAGCGCGCACCGTTGGTCACGTCCCAGATGTGCACCTGCTCGAACTCACGGATGCCGGTGGCAGCCAGCAGGTTGTCATCGATGGCGATCGAGCCTTCGTAGTTCAGTTCGGAATGGGTGACGGTGGCGCGGTGGATCTTGGTCTTGAGCAGGGACAGGTGCATGGGGGCGCTGCAACGGCAAAGGAAAGAGCGGATTCTAGCACCCGCTTGGCCATCGTCAGGGGTCCAAGGCAGGACGCTGAAGGCCGTTCAGGTGCCCTCGCCCGGCGGCATTGCCGGAGCGCGGCCGGAGGCACCCTCCAGCCAGAGGCGGAACACCGCATGGAAGGCCAGCCCGGCAACCAGGCCGAAGCCACCCGCCGCCAGCACCATCAAGGCGTAGCTGATCACATCGAAGGTATCGACATAGCGCAGGCGGTGAAGCAGCGGGCCCTGGGTTTCACCCGGCCAGCCGCAGGTGGCCATCGCCAGCGCGCCAAGGCCAAAGCCGACCAGCACGAAACCGGCCCGGCGCAGGCGTCGCTGAGACTGCTGGATCAATGCCATCGGCAGCAGCACGGCAATCGCGTTGCAGGCTGCCAGCACGAACATCAGCCCACCCCCCGTGAGCGCAGGCATCGGCGTACGCCTGAACTCAAGCGCGAACAACAGGCCGCCAAACAGCTGGGCCGGCAACATGCCTGCCGCCAGTACCGCCAGGATCGAGGCCTGGGCGAGGCGGCCCGCATCAGTGTCCGGTTCTTTCATTTCCAGTCTCCCGTCCGTGGGATGGTAAGAGGCGCCCCGTGGGGGCGCCCAGGAGCCAGGTGCGACTCAGAATTCCAGGTTGTCGATCAGGCGCGTCGTGCCCAGGCGCGCGGCGATCAGCGCCACGCGTCCACCGCCGTCGAAGGTCGGTTCGGCCAGCTCAGGGGTGCGCAGCACCGCGTAATCGACCTGGAAACCGGCCGCCTGCAGCGCAGCGGTGGCTTCGGCCTCGATCTGCGCGCGCGCCTGCCCTGCCACGTAGCCTTCACGCATGCCCAGCAGCGTGCGGTGGATGGTCGTCGCAAGCGGGCGCTGTTCAGCGCTGAGGTACTGGTTGCGGGAACTCTTGGCCAGGCCGTCCTCGTCGCGCACGATCTCGGCGCCGACGATCTGGATGGGGAACGACAGCTCAGCCACCATCTGCCTGATCACGGCCAGCTGCTGATAGTCCTTGCGGCCGAACACGGCCACATCCGGCTGCACCTGCAGGAACAGGCGCGCCACTACCGTGCAGACGCCATCGAAGTGGCCCGGGCGGCTGGCGCCTTCCAGCACCTCGCTCACGCCCGGCGTGTGCATCTGCGTGGTCTTGTCCACGCCCAGCGGGTACATGGCCTCGATGCTGGGCAACCACACCGCGTCGCAGCCGACCTGCTCCAGCCCGGCCACGTCGGCCTCGGGCGTGCGCGGGTAGCGGTTGAAGTCTTCGTTCGGCCCGAACTGGGTCGGATTGACGAAGATGCTCGCCACCACCCTGTCGGCGTACTGGCGGGCCAGGGTCACCAGCGAATGGTGGCCACCGTGCAGGTTGCCCATGGTCGGCACCAGCGCCACGCGCAGGCCCTCGCGCTTCCACTGGGCGATCTGCTCGCGCAGCGCGCCGAGCTCGTTGAAGGTCTGGATCATTGGGCGTAGGCGTGCTGTTCGTCGGGGAAGCTGCCGTCGCGAACGGCGTCGGCAAAAGCGCGGGTGGCTCCGGCCACCGAGCCGCCTTCGGCAAGGAAATCCTTGACGAACTTGGGGCGGCGATGGCCACTGTCCAGGCCGAGGAAATCGTGCAGCACCAGCACCTGGCCGTCGCACTGCGGGCCGGCACCGATGCCGATGGTCGGCACATCCACCGCCGCGGTCACTTCCGCAGCGACGGGGGTCGGCACGCATTCGAGCACCATGATGCTGGCGCCGGCGGCGGCCACCGCCCTGGCATCTTCCACCAGCTGGCGCGCGGCATCGCCACGGCCCTGGATCTTGAAGCCGCCCAGGCGCAATACCGACTGCGGGGTCAGGCCCAGATGCGCGCAGACCGGAATCTCGCGCTCGACCAGGTAGCGGATGATGTCGACCTTGAAGCCGGCACCTTCGATCTTGACCATCTCGGCACCGGCCTGCAGCAGCTGCAGCGAGGCATCCAGCGCGCGCTCCGGGGTAGCATCGGCACCGAACGGCAGGTCGGCCACCAGCAGCGCACGCTGCAGCACGCGGGCCACGGCGCGGGTGTGGTAGACCATGTCGGCCACGGTCACCGGCAGGGTCGAATCATGGCCCTGCACGACCATGCCCAGCGAATCGCCGATCAGGATCAGGTCGATACCATTGGCATCGAAGGTGCGGGCGAAGCCAGCGTCGTAGGCGGTCAACATGACCAGCTTCTGGCCGTTGCGCTTGGCCTCGGCCAGGGCGGGAACGGTCCAGGGCTTGCTGTCTGCGTGGGTGCTCATGTGCTGATAACCGGGGGAGATAACCCGGGCATTATCACCCTATCGGCGCAATCCCGCAGGCATCCACCCGCATCACTGCATCCCGCACGCGGCCATGCCCGGGAATGGCCAGATCCGGCGCGATTTCGGCCAGCGGCACCAACACGAAGGCACGCTCGTGCATGTAAGGGTGCGGTACCTGCAGGCCGGGCTGGTCGAGCACCTGCGCGCCATACAGCAGCAGGTCCAGGTCCAGCGCGCGCGGCCCCCAGTGCACCGCTGCATCACGCACGCGACCAAAGCGCTGCTCCAACGCCAGCATCGCCTGCAGCAGTTCATCGGCCGCCAGTGACGTTTCGACCGCGGCCACCGCGTTCACGAACGGTGGCTGGTCTTCATTGCCCCAGGCCGGCGTTGCGTACAGGCGCGAGGCCTGCAGCACACGTGTCCCGGGCAGGCCGTCCAGCGCGGTGATCGCCGCGCCGACAGTCGTGGCCGCATCGCCGAGGTTGGCACCGAGGCCGATCCACGCAGGCGTCATTGCTTATTCGCCAGCTGCACCGGCCGAGGCACCCGGACGGCGACGACGACGGCGCCGCTTGCGCGGTGCCCCGTTCTCGTCATCGCCCTCTTCGCTGTGCATCGCATCCAGCGACGATTCCAGCTCGCGGCCAGACTGGGCCTGTGCCTCACGCCAGAATTCAACATCGGCAGCGTGCTCGGCCGAGGCCACCTGGCGCAGGCTGAGGAAGTCGAACGCGGCGCGGAAGCGCGGGTGCGTGAGCGTACGGAATACGCGCTTGCGCTGGCGCGAGCCGAAGCGCGACTGCAGCAGCCAGATTTCCTGCATCGGCAGCGAGAAGCGGCGCGGCAATGCGATGGTGCTCAGCTGCTGCACGGTCACACGGTCGGCAGCACGACGCTGTGCCTCTTCCGGTGCCACGCCCTGCTTGAGCAGGGTCGCCTGCGCGCGGCAGAACGCCGGCCACAGCAGCAGCGCGAACAGGAACGCCGGCGAGACCGGCTCGTCGTTGGCCACGCGCGCATCGGTGTTGGCCAGGCCCTCGACCAGCATGCGGCGCAGCGCGCCGGTGCGGTTGGACTTCAGCGCCTTGGCACTTTCCGGGAACAGCACGTCGAGCAGGCCGTAACGCTCCAGGCCTTCGAAGCTGGCCACGCCGTGCCCGGACAGGAACAGCTTCAGCACTTCCTCGAACAGGCGTGCCGGCGCTGCTTCGTTGAGCAGGCCGGCGAGCTGCGGGATCGGCGCGGCGGTGCCCTCTTCGATCTGGAAGCCGAGCTTGGCCGCCAGGCGCACGGCGCGCAGCATGCGTACCGGGTCTTCCTGGTAGCGCTGCACCGGGTCGCCGATGAGTTTCATCAGGCGCGCCTGCACGTCTTCGAAGCCGCCGGTGTAGTCACGCACCGAGAAGTCCTCGATGGCGTAGTACAGGGCGTTGCAGGTGAAGTCGCGGCGGACGGCGTCGTCTTCGATGGTGCCGTACACGTTGTCGCGCACGAGCATGCCGTTTTCCATCTCGCGGTCGCCGCTGCCGTCATCGCTGTTGGCGCGGAAGGTGGCGACTTCGATGATCTCGCGGCCGAACACAACGTGGGCGAGGCGGAACCGGCGGCCGATCAGGCGGCAGTTGCGGAACAGCTGCTTGACCTGTTCGGGCGTGGCGTCGGTGGCCACGTCGAAATCCTTGGGTTGGCCATTGACCAGCAGGTCGCGCACCGCGCCGCCGACAAGGTAGGCGCCGAAGCCGGCATCGCGCAGGCGATAAAGCACGCGCAGGGCGTTCGGGCTGATGTCCTTGCGGGAGATCGTGTGCTGGTCGCGCGGGATGACGCGCAGGCTGAACGGTGATGTAGCAGAGGAAATGATGTTGGCGCTTCCGGTTGAAGTTTCGGGATTGCCCAATGGCATCGAGGTGCATATACTAGCGCTCCTGCCTCGGCAGCGACACAGTTACGCTCCCTTCGTCTAGTGGTTAGGACGTGGCCCTCTCAAGGCTAAAACAGGGGTTCGAGTCCCCTAGGGAGCGCCAGTCGCCGCAGCAGGAACCGAAAAAGCCCGCCTTGTGCGGGCTTTTCTGTTTTCCGGGGCTTGCAATGGCATCAGTCGGCTTGGCCGCAGTAGCGCCTCCCTGTCCCTGCGCGGGAGGGGGCGGGTCACCCTTGCCTGGACACGCAAAAGCCCATCCATGGTGCTCGATGGCGCCATCCATGGCGCCAACGGTCCAGTCAAGGGTGACCCGCCCCCTCCTGACAGTTTCCCGCGACGGCGGCACGAACAGCCTCGCTCCTCCGCAGTCAATTCAATCCCGACGCGCACACCTGCGTCCGCCACCCGCAATGTATCGAGAGGCGACAGGCCAGCCGATCCAGGACCGCTGGCGACATGGATGGCGCCATCGAGCCCCCATGGATGGGTTTACGGCGTGTCCTGGATCGGCTGGCCTGCCGCCTCCCCTCGTAACAGGGAGGCGCTGAAAAGGTGAGCAACGTCAGCCTTCCATCTGCTCCAGCTCCTTGCCCTTGGTCTCGCGCACGTAGCGGACCACGAAGAAGATCGAGAGGATGGCCGCCACCGTATAGATGCCATAGGCACCGGCCAGGCCGATGCCGGCCAGCAGCATCGGGAAGGTCACGGTGATCGCGAAGTTCGAGGTCCACTGCGCCGCGCCGGCCACCGCCAACGCCGGGCCGCGGATCTGGTTCGGGAACATCTCGCCCAGCATCACCCACATCACCGGGCCCCAGGACATGTTGAAGAACACCACGTAGACATTGGCCGCGACCAGCGCCAGCCGGCCCATGCCGTCGGACAGCTGCAGGCGACCGTCGGCCAGGCTGCCGCTGGCGAAGGCCACCACCATCAGCACCAGCGCCACCGACATGCCGACCGAGCCGATCCACAGCAGCGGCTTGCGCCCGATGCGGTCGATCAGCAACACCGTCAGCAGGCAGGCGCCGATGCTCAGCGCACCGGACAGCACATTGATCAGCAGTGCGTCGCTTTCCGAGAAGCCGACCGCCTGCCACAGCACCGCGCCGTAGTAGAACACCACGTTGATGCCGACCAGCTGCTGGAACATCGCCAGGCCGATGCCGACCCAGAGGATCGGGCGCAGCTTGCCGGTGACCTTGTCGCGCAGGTCGGCAAAGCGCGGCTTGTGCTGGTCCTGGGCCAGGCTGGCCTCGATCTCGGCCAGCTTGGTCGCGGCCGTGCCCTCACCATACAGGCGCGACAGCACCGCCCTCGCCTGCTCCGGGCGCCCCTTCACGACCAGGAAGCGCGGACTTTCGGGAATCACCAGCAACAGCAGCAGGAACAGCCCCGAGGGCAGCGCCTGCATCCAGAACATCCAGCGCCAGGCCTCCTGGCCCAGCCACAACGGCTCGGTCGAGGCCCCGGCGGCACGGGCCAGCAGGTAGTTGCTGAGGAACGCTGCGAACAGGCCGCAGATGATCGCCATCTGCTGCACGGTGGCCAGACGCCCGCGATAGCGCGCCGAGGCCACTTCCGCGATGTAGGCCGGCGACATCACGCTGGCCGCCCCCACCGCGAAGCCGCCCAGCACGCGTGCAGCAATGAACAGCCAGGAGGCGTGGGCAGCACCGGCGCCCAGCGCCGACACCAGGAACATCAGTGCCGACACGATCAGCACGCCACGACGGCCCAGGCGATCCCCCAGCCAGCCGGCCAGGAAGGCACCGATCGCGCACCCCAGCAGCATCGAAGCGACTTCGAAACCGAGCGCCGCCTCGCTGGAGTTGAAGGCCTGGCGAAGTCCGTCGACCGTGCCATTGATGACACCACTGTCGAAGCCGAACAGGAATCCACCGAGGGTGGCCACGCAGCTGATCAGGACGATGAATGCAGTGTTCTCACCGCCGTGGGGCGCGGTGCCGGGCTGGGCTTGGGACATGGACGATCCTGCTGGGAAGGGAATCCGGCCACGATGGGTGACCGATCGTCCCGCAGCGTCGCACAGGCCCTGCCCTGCCGCCAATGACCGCCACGGCCGCGCCTGCCAGACGCCCGATTTCCGCCCTGCGCCGACACCGAAGGCCAACCTGTTCTAGAATTGGCGGGTTCAGGAATCGATCCACCCCCAGCCCATGCCCTTTGTCGTCACCGAAAACTGCATCAAGTGCAAACACACCGATTGCGTGGAAGTGTGCCCCGTGGATTGCTTCCACGAAGGCCCGAACTTCCTGGTGATCGACCCGGATGAGTGCATCGACTGCACCCTCTGCGAGCCGGAGTGCCCGGTCAATGCGATCTTCCCGGAGGACGATGTCCCCGCCGGCCAGGAAGGCTTCGTCGCCCTCAACGCCGAACTGGCGAAAGAGTGGCCGGTGCTGACCGTGCGCAAGGACCCGCCGGCCGACGCCGGCGAATGGGATGGCAAGCCGGACAAGCTGAAGCTGCTGGAGCGCTGAGGCGCTGAGGCGCAAGCAGCAGCAACGAAAAAGGGCGCCTTGGGCGCCCTTTTCCATTTCCGGTAGCGCCGGGCCATGCCCGGCGGATCCTGGGCCGCGCTTCACGCTCGCCGGGCATGGCCCGGCGCTACCCAAGGCAGGTGCGGACCAAGGCCCACACCCAGCCGGCTGGCCCTTACTGCGCCAGCTTCGCCTTCAGCGCGGCGATCAGCTTCACCGGCGCTTCGGCGGTGGCCGGCAGGCCACGCGGGTCGACCGCGGAGATGTAGGCGCCGGCATCGACGGCGACCACGCGGACCAGGAAGTTGCTGCCTTCGTAGGCCACGTCGTACGAGCCGAGCAGCTGGGCGCGGCTGGCGATGGTCACGCCCTCCACGCCTTCCAGCGCGGTACCGACCTTGGCGAAGGCCTCATCCTTGCCACCGGCAATGGTGAAACCGGTGTTGCCAACGGCCGGAGCCGCGGCCGCCGGTGCTGCCGGCTTGGTGGCCGAAACCAGCGCCGGCACCTTGTTGTCGCCGGTCGTGGCCGGCAGGTTCAGGTCCGGCGGCACTTCCAGCGGGCGCATTTCCGGGGCCAGGGCGTAGTCGCCCTTGACGCCACGCTTGAAGCAACCGGTGGTGCCGGCCGCAACAGCTACAGCAAGCAGGGCGTAGGACAGCACGCGGACAGTGGAAACGGATTGACGCATGTGAATCTCCTGGGTCAGACCAAGACGAAAGGTCAGTGGCTGGAAAGGGCTTCGAGGGCGGCGATGTCGCCGGCAAGATGGTCGGCAGCCGCATGGTGCGGCGCTGACAGCGGCAGCAGCGGCAGGCGCAGGTCGTGGCCGATGCCGATACGGCGCAGCAGCGCCTTGACCGGAATCGGGTTCGGCTCGACACCGCAGAAGTCATGGAACGGCTGCAGGCGCGCGTCCCAGGACCCGGTGGCTTCATGGTCGTGGGCGGCGGCCAGCTCGCACATCCGGCGGTAGGCGCCCGGAAGCACATTGGAACCGACCGAGATCAAGCCATCGACGCCGGCCTGGATCGACCGGGCCGCCGTGCCGTCGTCACCGCTGAGGACGGCGAACTGCGGGCTGCGCAGGGCCAGCAGCGCCTGCACCCGGCTGGTGTCGCCCACCGCCTCCTTGATGCCGACGATGTTGGGATGGCTGGCCAGTTCGGCCACGGTCTCCGGCTGCATGTCGCAACCGGTACGGCCGGGCACGTTGTACAGCACGACCGGTAACCCACCCTGGTCGGCCACCGCGCGGTAGTGCGCGATCAGGCCGGCCTGGGTCGGGCGCACGTACGGCGGGGTCACCACCAGCGCGTGGCTGGCACCGAGTGCAGCGGCGCGGCGGGTCTGTTCGATGGTTTTGGCGGTGCCCGACAGGCCGGTACCGGCGATGACCGGAATGCGGCCGCCGATGCGCTCGACCGCGCTGGCCAGCAGCAGGTCGTACTCGGCATCGGTGAGCGTTGCCGCTTCGCCGGTCGAGCCGGCAACGACAACGCCGTGGACGCGACCTTCCAGTTGCAGGTGCAGCAGGCGCTGCCAACCGTCGGGATCGAGGGCGCCGTCGGCCCGGAACGGGGTCGCCAGCGCGGTGATGAGGCCGGAAAGGGACAAGGACGTGCTGCTCTTGGCTGGAAAGGGAAAACGCCCGCCACGAAAGGCCGGGGGCGACCTGAATGTTACTTGCGGCGCGAAAGCACGGGCAAGTATGCTGGACACCGGTGGATCCCCGCCTCTGGCGGGCATTCAGACTAACGCATGCATTACCCGGAATCGCCTTGACCGACACCACCCCGCGCCCCGCGCCGAGCGAAAACCACCTCCTGATCAACGCCTACACGACGCATCCGGAGTCCCCCCTGCTGTCCGTCACCCGCCGCATCGCCGACAGCGGCTGCAACCTGGTGGACGCACGCCTGGCCACGGTCGGTCGCGATGTCTCGGTCACCGCCCTGGCCACCGGCTCCTGGGACTCGGTGGCCAAGCTGGAAGCGATGCTGACCCGGCTCGAGCGCGAGGAAGGCCTGAAGCTGGTCTGGTACCGCACCGCCGCCAAGCAGGCGCAGTCCAACCTGCTGCCGTACATCGTCGAGGTGATCGCTGCCGACAAGCCGGGCATCCTGTTCCAGCTGGCCGATTTCTTCGACCGCCAGGGCATCACCATCGAGAACCTGCAGAGCACCCGCTACCGCGCCATGCAGACCGGTGCGGAGATGTTCAGCGCGCAGGTCACCATCGGCGTGCCGGCCAACATGCACATCGCCGCGCTGCGCGACGATTTCCTCGAGTTCTGCGACCACCTGAACCTGGACGCGATCATGGACCCGATGAAATTCTGATCGGAAGTGCGGATTTTTCGCGCGCCTCTCACGGGCGCGTGGCGTTTCATGCAATTGTCGTAGAAACAACCCAGGCTCGACAGAAGGACCTCATGAACAACGGCGATACCCTGGACAGCACTACCCTCTCCCTGCCGCTGGCACTGTCCGGTGGCAACCAGGCCACCCTCGGCGACTATGCCGGCCAGTGGCTGGTGCTGTACTTCTACCCCAAGGACAGCACGCCCGGCTGCACCACCGAAGGCATCGACTTCAACGCGCTGCTGCCGAAGTTCAAGAAGGCCGGTGCGGTCGTGCTCGGTGTCTCGCGCGACTCGGTGAAGTCGCACGACAACTTCTGTGCCAAGCAGGGCTTCAGCTTCCCGCTGGTCAGCGATGGCGACGAAGCGCTGTGCACCGCCTTCGACGTGATCAAGATGAAGAACATGTACGGCAAGCAGGTACGTGGCATCGAGCGCAGCACCTTCCTGATTTCCCCCGACAGCCGCATCGTGCAGTCCTGGCGCAAGGTCAAGGTTGCCGGCCATGCCGATGCCGTTCTCGCCGAACTGAAGGCCTCCCAGTCCAAGTGAGTCCCACTGCCTACTGTGTCTGCCATCACCCTGCCCCGCAGCAGGCCGTGGTGGTTTTTCCCTGTCCGTAACCAGGAATCGACGATGACCCGAGGCAAGCGCATCTACGTGCTGGATACCAACGTGCTGATGCACGATCCCACCGCGCTGTTCAAATTCGAGGAGCACGACGTCTACCTGCCCATGCAGGTGATCGAGGAGCTCGACAACGGCAAGAAGGGCACCTCCGAAGCGAGCCGCAACGCCCGCCAGGTGAGCCGCTTCCTCAACGAACTGGTGCAGGCATCGGGCCTGGACAACCTGGCCGACGGCATTCCGCTGCAGCGGCCCAATGGCCTGCAGCTGCGCGGCAAGCAGAGCGCGGGCAAGCTGCGCTTCCAGACCAGCCATTTCGATGCCGGCAAGAGCTTCGGCAAGGTCATTCCGGACAACGCCATCCTCGGCGCGATCCTGGCCCTGAAGGAAGAAACGCCGGACCTGCCGGTGGTGTTCGTTTCCAAGGACATCAACCTGCGGATCAAGGCCGCCATCGCCGGCATCGTGTCCGAGGACTACGAAAACGACCGCGCGCTGGACGATTTCAGCCTGCTCTACACCGGCGCCACCGAGCTGCCGGAAGACTTCTGGAAGCGCCACGGCGACGACCTGCGCAGCTGGAGCGACAAGGGCCGTACCCATTACGAAATCCTCGCGCAGGACGGCGAGGAGTGGTACCCGAACCAGTACGTCTACCTGCCCGGCGAAGACGAAGTCGAACTGCGCGTCAGCCGCGTGGTCGGCGACGGCAAGGTGGTGCTGTCGCTGGTCGATGATTTCCGCCACGGCAGCCACGCCGTGTGGGGCATCAGTGCGCGCAACCGCGAGCAGAACTTCGCGCTCAACGCACTGATGGACCCGGAGATCGACTTCGTCACCCTGCTGGGTACCGCCGGTACCGGCAAGACCCTGCTGGCACTGGCCGCCGGCCTAGCGCAGACGATGGACCAGCAGCGCTACCGCGAGATCATCATGACCCGCGCCACGGTCAGCGTCGGCGAGGACATCGGTTTCCTGCCGGGCACCGAGGAAGAGAAGATGACGCCGTGGATGGGCGCGCTGACCGACAACCTGGAAGTGCTCACGCACAACCAGGAAGGCGGCACCTGGGGCCGCCAGGCCACCAACGACCTGCTCGCCAGCCGCATCAAGATCCGCTCGATGAACTTCATGCGCGGCCGCACCTTCCTGTCGCGCTACCTGATCCTGGACGAGGCGCAGAACCTCACCCCGAAGCAGATGAAGACGCTGATCACCCGTGCCGGCCCCGGCACCAAGATCGTCTGCCTGGGCAACGTCGAGCAGATCGACACCCCGTACCTGACCGAAACCACTTCGGGCCTGACCTACGCGGTGGATCGCTTCAAGAACTGGCCGCATAGTGCGCACATCACCCTGCGCCGTGGCGAGCGTTCGCGCCTGGCCGATTACGCTTCGGAGGTGTTGTGAACCGCTGCACCCGCCTGCTGCTGCCCACGGCTGCGATCACCCTCGCAGCCGTGCTCGGCGCCTGCACCACTACGCGCGGCCCGGCCAGCGTGCCGACCGCCGAGCGCACCGGCCAGTCCTGGGTCGTCACCCGCCCGATCATCGCCGCGCAGGTGCTCGACACCTGCTCGCGGCCCAGCCCCGGCCGCGAGGCCGGGCGGGTCAGCGGCTACTGGGCACCCAGCCGGCAGCAGATCGATCAGCTGGAAGCGCGGCTGTCATCGCTTGAAGCACAGGTGCCGAAGGTGCTGGACTTCGACCGCCAGTACGTCGGCATCGAAAGTGCCGGCAAGCGGCTGATCTACATCAACGCCTTCCCGCACGACGACAGCGGCGTGAATCCCGCACGGGAAGCGATCCGCGCCTGCGATGGCGGAGCACAGTTCTGGGGCGCAGTGTTCGATCCGGCCAGCAATACCTTCAGCGAGCTGCAGTTCAACGGCGGCTTCGGCGGGCCCTGAGGGGCCTCGCCGATGGGAATACGCCTGCCCACCTGGGTCTGGATCGGTGCGGTCGCGCTCTCGTGCGTAGCCGGCATGGTCAACGTGGTCGGCTTCCTCGGTTTCGAGCACCAGGCGGTCAGCCACATGACCGGCAGTACCAGCCAGCTCGGCATGGCACTGGCCCAGGGGGACTGGCGCGCCGTCGGGCACCTGTGGGGGCTGCTGATCGCGTTCTCGCTGGGCGCGATGCTCAGCGGCCTGCTGATCCAGGACAGCGCCCTGCAACTGGGCCGGCGCTATGGCGTGGCACTGGCGCTGGAATCGGCGCTGCTGCTGATCGCCATTCCGCTCTTTGAACAACAGCAGATCTGGGGCGCGCTGGCCGCCGCCATGGCCTGCGGCCTGCAGAACGCGATGGCCACCACCTTCAGTGGCGCGGTGGTGCGCACCACCCACCTCAGCGGCATGTTCACCGACCTGGGCATCGGCCTCGGCCACCTGCTGCGCGGGCTGCCGCTGCAGGTGCGGCGCCTGACCCTCAGCGGACTGATCATCAGCGGCTTCCTCGCCGGCGGTGTCATCGGCGCCTGGCTGTTCGTACGCTGGCAATACGACGCCCTGCTCGCTCCGGCCCTGCTGACCGGCCTGACCGGGCTGGGCTATGTGCTGTACCAGCAGTGGGCACGTTGGCGGCATTGAGGGTCGCGCTGCGGGCGCCCGGGGGTCAGATCCCTTTTCCTGCGAAAAAGGGATCTGACCCCGCCTGACGGATCAAAGGCATCCACGCATGGCGTGGATCTACCCTCCCCTGCAGGACCACGGCACAATCGCCTGATGAGCCCGACCACTCCCGTTTCCGCCCTCACCATCGCCGGCTCCGACTCCGGCGGCGGCGCCGGCATCCAGGCCGACCTGAAGGCCTTCGCCGCGCATCGCGTGCACGGCCTTTCGGCGATCGCCGCGCTGACCGCACAGAACACCCGCGGCGTGACCGCCGTACATGTGCCACCGATCGACTTCCTGCGTGCACAGCTGGACGCCTGCTTCGACGACTTCGACATCCACGCGGTGAAGCTCGGCATGCTGGCCAACGCCGAAGTGATCAACGCCGTCGCCGACGCACTGGAGAAGCATCGTCCCCCCCACGTGGTGCTGGACCCGGTGATGGTCGCCACCAGCGGCGCACGCCTGCTGGAAGACAGCGCATTGCAGGCCATGCGTGAGCGCCTGATCCCGCTGGCCACGCTGATCACCCCCAACACGCCGGAAGCAGAACTGCTGGTCGGCCGGAAGATCAGCAACGGCGAAGACGCAGAACAGGCCGCCTCGGCCCTGCTCGACCTCGGTGCTGGCGCAGTGCTGCTCAAGGGCGGCCACCTGCTGGAAGGCAATCGCGTGATCGACCGCTATTTCGACGGCGTCAGCAGCGAAGAATTCATCCATGCGCGCCTGCCACTGGACGCGCACGGTACCGGCTGCACGTTGGCTTCGGCCATTGCTGCGCAGCTGTGCAATGGCCTGAGCCTGGCCAATGCCTGCGAAGCCGGCATCGACTACGTTGCACGTGGGCTGCAGCAAGGCTATGCGCCGGGCCGCAGCGAAGTGCTGGTGCTCGACCATTTCGGCGCGGCACCGCACGCATGAGCCTGACGCCACGCATCCTCGCCGTGCAGTGCAACGACGGCCATCGCTACGAAGTGATCGCCTGCGTGCCCGCACAGGCCATCGCGCGCCTGCTGTGGCTGCCCGCGCTGGGCGTGGCTGCGCGCCACTATCTGCCGCTGGCGCAGGCACTGGCAGCGAGGGGCGTTGCGGTCTACCTGCATGAGTGGCGCGGCAACGGCAGCAGCTCGCTGCGGCCATCGCGCACGCAGGACTGGGGCTATCGGGAAGTACTCGAACAGGATCTACCGGGCAGCCAGGCCGTTCTGGCTGCAGCGGATGACGAGGCTGGCGCCCTGCCCTGGATCATCGGCGGCCACAGCCTTGGTGGGCAGCTGGCCTGCGTGCATGCAGGCCGCAATCCGCAGCACTTCAAGCGCCTGTGGCTGGCTGCCAGCGGCTCACCGTTCTGGCGCAGCTTCCCGCCACCACGGGGCTGGCTGCTGCCGCTGGTCTACCGCTTCCTGCCGTGGATCGCGCAACGCCAGGGCGTCCTGCATGGCCGTCGCCTTGGCTTCGGCGGCACCGAGGCGCGCGGCCTGATCGCCGACTGGGCGCGCGTGGGCCTGAACAACCATTACGCCGCGGTCGGCATGGACGAAGACCTCGACGCGCAGATGGCGCGCGTGCATGGCAGCGCGCAGGCGGTGCTGATGGAACATGACTGGCTGGCACCGACCGGATCGATGCAGACGCTGCTGGCGAAACTGCCGAATGTGGTCGCGCAGCTGCGCGTGCTGTCCGCGCAGGAACTGGGTACGCGCGCCGATCACTTCGCCTGGCTGAAGGCCCCGGACGCCGTGGCTGACAGCTTTTTCATTCAGTTGGATGAAAATTTTCACAAAACTGTTGACGGTGCGCGCCGACATCCGCATAATTCCGCTCCTGTCGCAGGGCGCCCGTAGCTCAGTTGGATAGAGTACCTGGCTACGAACCAGGCGGTCGGGAGTTCGAATCTCTCCGGGCGCACCACTCGACAGGTTTCCAGCATCCGCCGCTGGAAATGAAGTAAAATTAAGCAGTAAATTGATTGTGTACCGCGCGCCCGTAGCTCAGTTGGATAGAGTACCTGGCTACGAACCAGGCGGTCGGGAGTTCGAATCTCTCCGGGCGCACCATACACAGTCAACACAACAAGTTTATGTAATTGGCGCCCGTAGCTCAGTTGGATAGAGTACCTGGCTACGAACCAGGCGGTCGGGAGTTCGAATCTCTCCGGGCGCACCATTACACCGAAACAGCAGGCCTCGGCCTGCTGTTTTTTTATGCGTGTTTTTCGGCAGGGCTGCGCCCTGCACCTGCAAATGCTTCAAGCCAAGGCAACTGCAACGGCAAGAGCTGGCATTCCGTAGGTTGGCGGGGCGGTGTCGGAGTGCGGGGACGCCGCAAGTACGTCCCTGTAGGCTTGGCAGCCGCATCCATGCGGCTGACACCCCGCACTCCGACACCGCCCCACCTCTGACAGATTCTCGCGACCTGATGGATCCACGCCATGCGTGGATGAATCTCCATCGAGTTCGAGTATTTCGACAATTGATCGAAGAGCATCCACGCATGGCGTGGATCTACCGTGTCGACCAAGGTCGACACCCACCAAGAGCTGGCCATCCCATTCCGGCAGATCGCGAAAATCTGTCGAAGGCGGGGTGGGTCCGGTTGCGGGAGTGTCAGCCGCATGGATGCGGCTGCCAAGCCCCCATGGACGGGTTTACGGCGTCTCCCGCAACCGGACCCACCCCGCCATCCCTCAGCAAACCAGCTGTTGCTGTTGCTGTTGCTCCAGCTCGTAGCGGGTGCAGGGCGCAGCCCTGCCGTACACCTACCCCCTGGCCATCGCCTGCCACCACTGCGACAGCAGCTCCGGCCTGCGCAGGCGTTCGCGCCACCAGCGCAATGCGGCGCCATCCTCACCGGTGCGCCAGGCCAGCCAGAAGGTCTCTTCCGGCTTGTGTTCCTCCACCTCGCGGATCACCAGCTGGCCACGCGCCACCGCAGCACGCGCGCACGGCTCGGGCAGGAAGCCGAAGCCCACGCCTTCGCATTGCAGCTTCAGCTTGCTGGCCATGTCCGGCACCGTCAGCATCTCCTGCCCCATCAACAGGCCGACCGTGCGTGGCAACAGCCGCCGCGCCGAATCGGAGACAGCGATCGCGCAGTGCTCGACCAGCTGCTCGCGCCCGAGCACGCCCGGTACTGCAGCCAATGGATGATCGGGTGCGACCGCGAATACGAAATCCACCGTGCCCAGCGGCTCGACCACGTAACCGCCACCACTGGGCCCCTCGCCCGGCGCGCCGACCAGCAGGTCGGCCCGGCGATCCAGCAAGGCCTCCCAGGTACCGGACAGCGCCTCGCCGATCAACCGCAGCCGGGTCGGCGCCTCGGCCTCACGGAAGGCGGCGATGTCCGGCCCCAGCAGCCAGGTCGGGAACACCGAGTCCACCGCCAGGGTCAGCTCGGTCTCCCAGCCCGACGCCACCCGGCGCACCCGCAGTTCCAGCTCGCGTGCGGCGCGCAGCAGGTGACGGCCCTCGTCCAGCAGCGCGCGGCCGGCCTCGGTCGGCTCGGCGCGCGGGCCGACCCGGTCGAACAACTGAACGCCCAGGTCCTCCTCCAGCTTGGCCACGGTGTAGGAGATGGTCGAGGGCACCTTGTGCAGGGCCTTGCCGGCGCCGGCGAACGAGCCGCGGCGGTCGATGGCGTCCAGGATCTGCAGGGCATCGAGACTGAGCTTGAGCATTCGAATTTTTCGATGATGGCTGTCAAAACTATCCGTTTTTCAAACCCTGGGCGCAAGCGGATACTTCTCTCCAACGGGGAAACACAGCGACTACCGGCCCACCCCGCCCCATCGAAACCATCGAACAAGGAGATTCCATCATGCTGCAGATCCGCAAGAGCGCTACCCGTGGCCTGGCCGAGCATGGCTGGCTGTCCTCGCGCCATACCTTCTCCTTTGCCAACTACTACGACCCCCGCTACGTCAGCTTCGGCCCGCTGCGGGTGATCAACGAAGACAAGGTGATCGGCGGACAGGGCTTCGGCACCCACGGCCACAGCAACATGGAGATCATCTCCTACGTGCTGGGCGGTGCGCTGGAACACAAGGACTCGATGGGCACCGGTTCGGTGCTGCGCTACGGCGACGTGCAGCGCATGAGCGCCGGCAGCGGCGTCACCCACAGCGAGTTCAACCACTCGGCCGACGAGACCGTTCACTTCCTGCAGATCTGGATCTTCCCGGATGCGGAGAACATCGCGCCGTCCTACGAGGAGACCCACTTCACGCCGGACAGCAAGCGCGGCCAGCTGCGCCTGATCGCTTCGCCGGACGGTGCCGACGGTTCGCTGCGCATCCATCAGGACGCCCGCATCTTCGCCACCATCCTCGATGGCGGCCAGAAGCTGCACCACGCCCTCGGCAACGGTCGCGGCGCGTACGTGCAGGTGGCGCGCGGCCAGCTGCAGGTGAACGGCATCACCCTGGAAGCCGGTGATGCGCTGCAGGTCAGCGACGAAGCGCAGCTGACCCTGGAGAACGGCAACGACGCCGAAGTGCTGGTGTTCGACCTGCCGCTGTAACGACAGCGCCCGCGATGCCATCACGCATCGCGGGCGTCTTTGTAGAGCCGAGCCCATGCTCGGCTGCGGTTGGCAGCCAGCCGAGCGTGGGCTCGGCTCTACAGGACCGGCGTCAGAACCTGTAATTCAAGCTCAACCGCACATTGCGCGGCTCGCCCCAGGTGTAGGTGCTGTACCAGCTGAAGATCGTGTAATACCGCTTGTCCAGCAGGTTGTTGACGTTGAGCGTGGCCGACAGGCGATCGTTGAATTCATAGCGCGCCATCGCATCGAGCAGCCAGTACGGCTGGGTGCGATGCACGACCTGCGCACCGGTGGCCGGGTTGCTGATCTCGCCGAACGTGGAATCCTGCCAGCGCGCGCCACCGCCCAGCGTCAGGCCCTTCCAGTCGCCACGCAGGCGATAACTGGTGTGCAGGCTGAACTGGTTTTCCGGCTCCAGCGTGGTGACCTTGGCACCGGCCTGGCGGGCGATCTTGTGCGAGAAGCCACCCTGCACCTGCCAGCCCTCGGCCAGCTGGCCCGACATCTCAAGCTCGTAGCCCTTGGTACGCACGCCCATCAGGGCGCGATAGGCATCCTGCCCGTCCGGCGTCTTGCCGCCGGTGGGCTGGGCGAAGTTGTCCTGGTCGAGCTGGAACAGCGCCGCACTGGCGTTGAAGCGCCCATCGAGGAACTCGGCCTTCAGGCCCATCTCATAGCTGCGGCCTTCCAGCGGATCCAGCGCCTTGCCCTGCTCGTCGCGTTCGCTGTGCGGCTTGAAGATGGTGCTGTAACTGGCATACACCGAGTAGTGCTCGCCAAGGTCATAGACCACACCGGCATATGGCACGAACACGCCGGTCTCGCGCGTGCCCGGCGAGCGGTAGCTGGCCAGGCGGCTGCCCACGATCACCTTCAGTGGATCGGCCACGTCGAAACGACCGACCACATAGACGCCGTTCTCGCGCGTCACTTCATTGTTATCGTAGCTGCGCTGCCATTGCGGCTCCGCAATGTCGCCCTGCCATGCGCGGTAATCGGGCACCTCGGTCGGATAGCCGGGCTGCGGCGAGTAACCGGTATTGGTCCAGCGCTTGCGCGAGGCGCTGCCACCGACCACCAGCTCATGCTCGCGGCCGAACAGGCCGAAATGACCGCTCAGGTAGAAGTCGGCCGCGTTGCTGACAGTCTTGCCAACGTACTTGCCCAGCCACAACGACACGCCTTCGCCGGTGACCGGATCGGGATTGCCACCGGCCGCACCCGCCAGCGCCGCGTCATAGCCGTTGACCTGGTGGTTGAGCTGCAGCTTGGCCACCCAGTCGTTGGCGAAGGTGTGCTCGAGCGTGGCAAAACCGGTGCGAACGTACTGGCGCCAGCCACTCCAGCGGGTGCCGTTGTTGAACGAACGCGGCATGTCATTGAAGTTGCCGGCACTGTCCAGCAGCGGAATGCCGCCCCAGGTCGAACCCTTCGGGTCGCTGTCCATCGCATCGCCACCCACGGTCAGCAGTGTGCGCTCGCCCAGATCGGCTTCCAGCACCGCATAGCCGACCTTGCTGGTGCGCTGGTAGTAATCGAGATTGGAATGCTTGTCCTGCCAGGCGCCCACTGCACGACCGCGCACGCGTCCATCGGCGGTCAACGGGCCGCCGACATCGATCTCGGCACGGTAGTCATCCCAGCGCCCCACACCCAGCGTCGCGCTGCCAGCGAAGTCCTTGCCCGGCTTCTTGCGCACCAGGTTGATGGTCGCGCCGGGATCTCCCATGCCGGTCAACAGACCGGTGGCGCCCTTGAGCACCTCGATGCGGTCATAGATGGCGGTATCACTGAGCGTGTTGCCCGCCGAGTAGGCCGAGTCACGCGACATCGGGATGCCGTCGTACTGGAAGTTCTGCACGGCGAAGCCACGTGCGTAGTACTCGGTGCGCTCGCTGTCGTAGGTGACGATGCTGATGCCAGGGGTCACCCGCATCACGTCATCGATGCCGTGCAGGCCGAAGTCATCCATCTCGGCACGGGTGATCACGCTGATGGTCTGCGGAGTCTGCCGCGGCGTCAGCACCAGGCGGGTGGCGGTGGCGATGGTGCCCGGCGTATAGGCGCCGCTGCCTTCGGTGATGGTGCCCAGCTGGTTGGCGGTGACCTGCACCGTCTGCAGGGTCTGCGAGGCGGGTGCCTGGCGATCCTCCTTGTCCGGTTCAGTAGCGGACTGCGCGGCAGCCATTGCGCTGCTGCCCAACAATGCAACCAGCAGGCTCTGCGCGAGCACCTGCGGCAGCAGGCGGCGACGCGGCAATGAGGACGGAAGACGGACAACGGGCACGTACAGCACGACAGGACCTCCACGATCGGGTGGGATCCTCTGGCGGCGGCTGGAGGCAGGATGGGAACGCGGCCGGACAGCCGCAGGCGCAGGAGTGTACTCCCCTGCGCCCCGGCTGTCGTGCAGCGTGCCGTCGTGCTGTGCTGCTGGGGCTCAACCGCCGATGGCGGCGCAGGCCTCCAGGATCAACGCGGTGACCTCCCTGGGCTTCGATGCCAGCGAGGCATGGCTGGCATCCAGCTCCAGCAGGCGCTTGGGCTGCATCCGTCCGGCCATGGCCTTCTGGTTTTCCGGTGCGATCATGCGGTCATGGCGCGAGAGCTGGTACCAGCTTGGCTTGTGCTTCCATGCAGGGTCGCTCACCGTATCGCCGAAGGTGCTGGCCAGCGGCGCCTTCTGGGTCACCGCCATCACCCGGCCTTCGTCGTCGCTCAGGTCCTGGCAGAAGCTCTCATGGAACTTGTCGGCACGCAGCCACAGGTAGCCGTCGCTGTCCGGGGCGAGGTTCGGCGCCGCTTCCGGAAGATGCTGCTGGGTGATGCCGCCGGGGCTCTCGCCTGCATCGGGAGCAAAGGCGGCGATGTAGACCAGGCCCTTCACATTGGCCTCGTTGCCGGCCTCGCTGATCACTGCGCCGCCGTAGGAGTGGCCGACCAGCAGCACCGGTCCATCGATCTGGCGGATCATTTTCCGGGTGCGCCCTGCGTCGTCGGCCAACGACGTGAGTGGCAGTTCCACCGCCTGCACGCGGTCGTGGCCATTGCGATGCAGTTCCAGGATCACCTTGGCCCAATGTGCGGCCCCGCCCCAGAATCCATGGACGAGGAGGATGGTCGGTGTCGTGCTCATGAACAGGTCTCCGGCAGCGGCCGGCGGGATGCCGACCGTGCAGCCACTGTCCGTGCATTGCGTTAATCACTGGTGACGCAATCGGGTCACTGCAATCGTATGCGTCGTCCGATGTCATGCATGGCACTTGCCGAACCCGACTGGAACCGTTTTCATGGCGATTCCCTGGAGCTTCGCGCCGCGCATGACGCCTTCATCCCCACGTGCCCAGCAGCACGCCACCCGTGCTGCCTTCTTCATTCCCGGATTCGCCACCGCTGCATGGGCACCGATGGTGCCTTACGCCAAAGCCAAGGCCGGGCTGTCCGATGCCAGCCTCGGTGCCGTGCTGCTGTGCCTCGGCCTCGGCTCGCTGCTGGCGATGCCGCTGGCGGGCGCATTGACGGGGCGGCTGGGCTGCCGCCGGGTAATGGTGATCACCTGCGCGATGATGCTGTGCGCCCTGCCCCTGCTGGTACTGGCACCGACGCCACTGGTACTGGGGGCGGCACTGTTCGTGTTCGGTGCAGGCGTCGGCGCCCTGGACTGCGCGATGAACATGCAGGCAGTGGCCGTCGAACGCGACGCCGGGCGGCCGATGATGTCGGGCTTCCATGCCTTCTACAGCATCGGCGGCTTCGTCGGCGCCGGCTGCATGACCGGCCTGCTGGTGCTTGGAACACCGTTGTGGATGGCCGCGCTGGCTTCGGTGACGGCACTGCTGCTGGTGGCGGCGCTCTCGGCGCCGCACTGGCGCCCGCAACGGATCCTGCATGAGGGGCCGTTGCTGGCGTTGCCGCATGGCGTGGTGCTGTTCATCGGCGTGCTGGCCTTCGTGGTGTTCCTCGGCGAAGGCTCGATGCTGGACTGGAGCGCGGTGTTCCTGGCCGAAGTGCGACAGGTGCCGCGCGACCAGGCCGGGGCTGGCTTTGCGGTGTTCACCCTGGCAATGACCGCGATGCGTTTGTTCGGCGATGGCATCGTCGAGCGCCTCGGTCGTACCCGCACGATCGTCATCGGCGGCATCACCGCAGCGGCCGGTTTCAGTCTGGCCACGCTGGTGCCGTCGTTCCCGGTGGCACTGGCCGGCTACGTGCTGGTCGGGCTGGGCTGCGCCAACATCGTGCCGGCGCTGTTCTCGATGGCCGGCCAGCAACGGGTGATGCCGGAGAGCATCGCCATCACCGCAGTCACCACGCTGGGGTACGCCGGCATCCTCGCCGGCCCGGCAGCCATTGGTGCGCTGGCTCACGCCACCAGCCTCGGCTTCGCCTTCCTGTGCGTGGCCGCCCTGCTGCTCGGCGTAGCCGCCTCCGCCCGCGCACTGGCACAACGCCTGCCCTGACACAAAAAGGGGACGGAGGGGATCAAGTCGTTTCCAACGCAGGTGTGCGGGAAACGACTTGATCCCCTCCGTCCCCTTTTCATCCGTCCCCTTTTCAGGTGTGGGTGAGCCACTCGGCCTGGGCTGGCAGCTGCGGGGCCGGACAGGCGCTCTTCGGGTGGTGCTCGTCGCGCGCCATCCAGTCGTCGACCACGCCGGCCAGCAGGTCCAGCCGCAGCGGCAGGGTGATGTGGTCCTCGCCGCGCATCTCGATGTAGTGCGCGCGCGGGTTGGCCAGGGCCAACTCGCGGCCCTGGCTGACCGGAATGTGCTGGTCGCCCTGCCCGTGCAGCAACAGCACGCAGGCGCGGGTATCGGCCAGGGCGCGGGCCACGTCCACACGGTCCAGATCGACGTCGATGCGGCGGCTGGCGGCGGCGATCACCTGGTTGATGTCCTGGCCGCCATAGCGCCAGCGCGCGTAGGAGGCCACCGCCTGCGCCTTCAGGCCTTCCGGCTGCAGCCCCATCAGGTGCGGAATCATCGTGCGGATGGCCACGCCGGCGTTGGCGAACGATTCCATCGCCACCACGCCTTCCACCTGGTCCCCCAGCTTGTCGGCGGTGAACACCGCCGTGGCCGCGCCATACGACACGCCGAACAGATACAGCGGGCCGGTCACTTCGCCGCGTGCACGCAGTTCGCTGATCACATCGACCACATCGTCCGATTCGTAGGTGCCATAGCCGGACGGCCCCGCACCGGACTGGCCATGGTTGCGCAGGTCGAGCGTGACCACGCGGTAGCCGGATTCGGCCAGCTGCAGCGACCACGGCAACATCGAATCACCGTTCATCATCCACCCGTGCAGCAGCACCACGGTGCCGCGCGGCGCCTGCGCACGGAACGGTTGCGGTACTGCCAGGCTCAGGCCGGTATCCAGCGGCAGGCCGTTCTCGTGGCGCTGCGGCAGGTAGCGGTAGCGCGCGCCGTAATCCCCCGGGTCGAACACGCGCCAGAAGATCGGCACGCCATCGCGACCCGGTGCGAAGCCATGGCGGTTGGGCAGTTCGGCAATGGCCGCGGCGATGCGCGGGCGATCGAGCAGGGTCGACACACCACCCGGCGCGATCAGCCGATCGGCGAGCGAGGTGGACGACGCGTTGATCGAGGAAGAGCATGCAGCCAGCCACAGGCCGGCGCACGCCAGCAACAACAGCAGCAGGCGCTTCATGGGCAATCGGGGAAAAGGTGCGACAGCGTGGCAGGTTAGCGACGCGGGCACGGGCCATCTATCGCGCATGGATGACGGCTTGATGACAACGCAGGAACGATTCAGCTTGGTGTACAAGCTGTATCCGTTCAGTCATTGATCCGGATCAATGAACACGCGCGCGGGAATCTCCACAGTGCCGCCATGCGCACCTCGCTCAAGCTCGCCATTGCCCTGGCCGCCTCGCTGGCCGCCGCCTACGGCATCGCCCGCACCACGCCCTACTGGTTTGCGCCGCGGCAGACGGCGCAGGTCGATATCCACGACCCGACGCTGATCGCGCAGGGCCAGTACCTGTCGCGCGCCGCCGATTGCGCGGCCTGCCATACCGCACCGGGCGGCAAGCCGTTCGCCGGTGGCCTCGGCATGCAGACGCCGATGGGCACGATCTACTCGACCAACATCACGCCCGATCCGCAGACCGGCATCGGTGCCTACGATTACGCCGACTTCGAGCGCGCGGTGCGCCGTGGCATCCGCCACGATGGCCAGCCGTTGTATCCGGCCATGCCGTACGCCTCGTATGTGATCGCCAGCGATGCCGAGGTCAAGGCGCTGTACGCCTACTTCATGGGCTCGGTGCAGCCGGTGAAACAGGACAACGCCGACAGCACCATCCCGTGGCCGGCCAACATGCGTTGGCCACTGGCCTGGTGGCAGCTCCTGTTCGCACGCCCGCGCAGCTTCAGCCCGGATCCGAAGCTGGATGCCGGCCAGCAGCGCGGCGCTGAACTGGTTGAAGGCCTGGCCCATTGCGGTGCCTGCCATACGCCGCGCGGCCTGGCCTTCCAGGAAAAGGCCATGGCCGACGATGGCAGCCGCCAGTTCCTGTCCGGTTCGGTGCTGGAAGGCTGGTATGCGAAGAACCTGCGCAATGAATCGACCGGCCTGGCCAGCTGGAACGAAGGCGAGATCGTCGACTTCCTGCGCACCGGCCGCACCGATCGTTCGGCGGCTTTCGGTGGCATGGCCGATGTGGTCGAGCACAGCACGCAGTACCTGTCCGATGCTGACCTGCTGGCGATGGCGCGCTACCTGAAGCAGCTGCCCGCCCGCGAAGGGCGTAGCGCGCAGTGGTCGCCCGGCACCGATACGACCACCGCCGCACTGCGCAGCGGCGACTACCGCGTGGCCGGTTCGCTCGCCTACGCCGAGCACTGCCAGGCCTGCCATCGCGCCGACGGCCGCGGCATGCCGCGCGTCTATCCGGCCCTGGCCGGCAACTCGATCGTGTTCGCTGACGATCCCAGTTCGCTGGTGCAGGTGACCCTGATCGGCGGCCGCACGCCGCATACGCCGCATGACCGCATGGCCTTCACCATGCCCGGCTTCGAGCAGCTGCCGAACGCGCAGCTGGCACAGATCCTGACCTTCATCCGCAGCAGCTGGGGCAACCAGGCCGGCGCGGTGAGCGAGGTCGACGTGGCGCGGATGCGCCGGGTGGTGCGCGACAAGCCGGTGCACTACGTTCCGCAGGAGGCCGCACGATGAAGCGTTCGCGCAGACGTTCCCGCCTGCTGATCGGCAGCGCGATCAGCATGGCGCTGCTGGCCGGTGCTGGCACCCTTGCCTATCGCCACCTGTACCCGGACCTGGATGCCGCCGTGGCCAGCACGATCGATATCCTTGATGCGCAGGGCAAGGTGGTCGGCCACTACCACGCGCCCAGCGCCGAAGAGATCGCCGGGCTGGGCAATGCCGAATCGGTGATGCTCGGTCGCCGCCTCCTCAACGAAACCGCGCGGCTGCTGCCGGACAACGTCGGCAACGATCTGAACTGCAATTCGTGCCACATGGCCGAAGGCAAGCGACCGTTCGGCAACCACTACTTCAACACCGGCGGTGGTGCATATCCGCGTTACATGCCGCGCCCGGGCAAGGTGATCGGGCTGGCCGAGCGCATCAATGGCTGCCTGCAGCGTTCGATGAACGGCAAGCCGCTGCCGAAGGACGCGCCGCAGATGCGCGCGATACTCGACTACATGGCGTGGCTGAGCAGTCCCGTACCAGACGGTGCAAAGGTCGCCGCCCCAAGCGAAGGACCGATCGACAGCACACTGACCCCGGACCCGAACCGTGGCCAGGCGCTGTACGCCGTGCAGTGCGCAGCGTGTCACGGCGACAACGGCGAAGGCCGGCGCGACGCCAGCGGTGACATCGCCTTCCCACCGCTGTGGGGCGACCACAGCTTCAACATCGGCGCCGGCATGGCGCGCCTCTACAAGGCCGCCGGTTTCGTCAAGCACAACATGCCACCGGCAGTGACCCGCGAGCCCCCGCTCGGGCAGCAGGTGATGCCCGACCAGGATGCGGTGGACATCGCCAGCTACTTCATCAACCAGCCGCGGCCGGACTTCGCCAACAAGGCCAAGGACTGGCCGCGCGACCCGAAACCCAAGGACGCGCGGTACTGACAGGCAAGCGGCCGGAGGCACCGGCCGTCACACAACACGGTTCCTGCATCTCTACGTCATGCCGATGTCATTGGCGCTGCCGACACTCCGGGGCTTCCCTCTGCTGAAGGTCCGGTTTCGATGCGAACGATTGCGCGCTTTCCCCGTGTTTCGCTGCTTGCCCTGCTGATCGCCCCTGCACTGGACGCCCTGGCCGAAGCACCGCAGGGCGACGCGGCCGAGGCGCGCAGCACTGATGCCCGCACCCTGGACCAGGTGCAGGTGATCGGCCAGGCCACCAGCTACGCCAAGACCTCGGTACGCGCGGAAACGCTGAACCGGCAGACGGTGATGAGCAGCGTCAACGATGCGCTCAATGAAGTGCCGGGCGTGGTGGTCAGCGAGGCCGATGCCACCGGTTCGTCGGTGTGGGGCACGCAGATCAGCATGCGCGGCTTCGTCACCAACCGCGATACGCAGCAGATCGGCACCACCATCGACGGCCTGCCGAACGGTGGTTCGGGCTACGGCGGTGGCTCGCTGGCCAACCGCTACATCGACACCCTCGATCTGGAGACGGTGGAAGTCAGCCAGGGCACCGCCGATATCTCCTCGCGCTCGAACGAGGCGCTGGGCGGCACGCTCAACTTCCTCACCAGCGATCCGCTGCAGGACAGCCGCCTGCGCTTCGTGGTCGGTGCCGGTGACAACGATGCGCGCAAGTACTACGTGCGCTACGACACCGGCCTGCTAGGGGGCCATACCCGCGCGTGGGTCAGCGCGTCTTCGTCGAAGGTACACGACTGGATCGATGGCACCGGTCACGCCAGCAACGATCACATCGCCGGCAAGTTCATCACCGAACTGGACCGTTGGACGCTGACCGGCTACCTGTCCTACAACGATGCCGACGAACCGGAGTACACCAGCGTTTCGCCGAAGGGCTTCGCGACCAACCCGGAGCGCGACAACCTGGTCGGCACCCTGACCGGCATCCCGTACCTGGACCAGAACTACCGTTCCGGTTCGCGTGCGCTGCGCGAGAACACCTTCGGTTACCTGCGCGCAGCCTTTGACGGCGGCAATGGTTTCAAAGCGTCGGTGGCCGCCTACGGGCACCGCATGCAAGGCCGTGGCGACTGGCTGCCACCATACCTGGCGCAGGTCAGCGATGACGGTGCGGGCCGCCCCGAGTCGGAGTACATCGGTGGAAAGACCGTGTACGGCGGCAGCAACCGTGGCCAGATCTTCTTCGTCAATCCCGACGGCAGCGCCGCACAGCGCCTGGCCGGCTGCACGCCGCGGCTGGGCTTCACCGCCGAATATGATCCGAACTGCTACGCCGGCAACGTGCAGGGCGCGCAGTCGTATCGCCACACGCACTACGACAACGACCGCATGGGCGTGACCGCCGATGTCGAGTGGCGACAGACGTTCGGCGCGGTCGACAACACGATCCGTGGCGGCCTGTGGGTGGAGAAGCTGGACCGTTCGGCGCGCCGCGACTGGCATCGCCTGCTCAATGTCGGCCAGAGCATCGACTTCGACCACCAGCCGTACTGGGTGCAGTTCGAGGACAAGTACAAGGTTGACGAGCAGATGTACTACGTCGAGGACGTGGCCCGCTTCGGCCCGTTCAGCGCGCGCCTGGGCGTGAAGCAGTTCTTCGTCGACCAGTCGCGCCGCCGCGTGATCGGTGCCAGTGAGCACGTCACCTCCGATTCCAAGTCCGATCCGCTGCTCTCCACCGGCTTCACCTGGGCACCCGGCGTGGAAGGCATGGAGCTGTTCGCCGGCTTCTCGCAGAACTTCGCCGCGATTCCGTCCGGCGTGCTTGGCGAGACCGACCCGCAGCGCTTCCGCAACGTCGAGCCCGAAACCGCCGACAACATCGAAGTGGGCATGCGCATCAGCCGCTGGCCGCTGACCGCCTCGGTCACGCTGTACAACATCAAGTTCGACAACCGCATCGTCTACCTGCCGGCGGGCTTCGTCAGCGGCATCGATTACCTGGGCGAGACCGACGGCGTCTACGAGAACTTCGGTGGCGTGGAAAGCAACGGCCTGGAAGCGGCGTTCGGCTATGGCTGGGACAATGGCTGGCGGATCAACGCGGCCTACACCTACAACCGCTCCAAGTACCTGGGCAGTGGCAATGCCGCCCGCGATACCCAGCTGGGCATCGTCGACGGTGCCAAGGTGATCGGCCAGCCGGAGAACACCCTGGTGCTGTCGGCCGACTGGCAGGGCGCCAACTGGAACTTCGGCCTCTCCGGCCGTTACCTGGGCACGCGCTACCTCGATGCCGCCAACGTCAACAAGCTGCCCTCGGCCACCGTGTTCAACGCCAACATCGGCTTCGATCTGCAGGGCCTGTCGCCGCGCCTGAAGGGCATGGGTGCCAACCTGGTGGTGAGCAACCTCACCGATAAGCGGTATCTTGCAGGGGTGGACGGCCGCGACAACGCCTTCATCGGCGCTCCGCGCACCGTCGGCATCTCCTTCCGCGTGGACCTGTGAGTGAGCCCGTGACCGATATCGGCCGACGCCGGTTGTTGCAGGCCGGCGTTGCCGCCGGCCTTTCCCCGCTGCTGCCCAGCATCGCCCGGGCCGCAGCGATCGCCCCCGCCGCGCAGACGCGCAGCCTGGAAGACCTGCAGCACATCGTGGTGTTCATGCAGGAGAACCGTTCGTTCGACCACTACTTCGGCACGCTGCCGGGCGTACGTGGCTTCGGTGATCGGTTCGTCGCCCCGGCCGCCGCGCTGGAAGCGGGTGGCCGCACCCGCAGCCTGTGGCTGCAGCCTGATGCCAGCGGCAAACGTGCGATCGCGCCCTTCCCGCTGGATACCGCCGCGCACTTCGGCTACATGCGCGTGGAAGGCACGCCGCATACCTGGCCCGATGCGCAGCGCGCCTGGGACCACGGCCGCATGGGGCAATGGCCGAAGGCCAAGCAGAACCACTCGATGGGCTACTTCCAGCGCAGCGACCTGCCGTTCCAGTTCGCGCTGGCCGATGCCTTCACGATCTGCGATGCGTACCACTGCGCGATGCAGGCCGGCACCAACCCGAACCGGGTGTTCCTGTGGACCGGTCACAACGATGCGCAGGCCCGCGCGGGTGGCCCGGTGATCGCCAACTCGCACGACAACTTCCCCGAACACGGCGGGCATCCGGCGTCGTACCGCTGGACCAGCCATGTCGAGCGCCTGCAGAAGGCCGGCGTGTCCTGGCAGATCTACCAGGACATGGCCGACAACTTCACCGACAACCCGCTGGCCGGCTTCGAGGCGTTCCGTCGGGCCTACAGCGCTGCGCCCGGGCATGATCCGCAGCTGCGCGCACGCGGTGTCAGCACCCGTGGCCTGCCACAGCTGCGCCAGGATGTGCTGGACGGGCGCCTGCCGCAGGTCAGTTTCATCATTGCCGACGCTGCCGGCAGCGAACATCCTGGCCCGTCCAGCCCGGCACAGGGCGCGGCCTATACGGCACGCGTGCTGGACGCGCTGACCGCCGATCCGGAGGTGTGGAGCCGCACCGCCCTGCTGCTGATGTTCGACGAGAACGACGGCTTCTTCGACCATATGCCGCCACCGGCCCCTCCCTCGCCGGTGAACGGTGGATGGGCAGGTGCCTCGTCGGTCAGTACCGAGGGCGAGTATCACCGTCATCCCGCACCGGGCGACGAGAAGTACGATGCCGCCGAGCTGCGCGGACGCCCGTATGGTCTCGGTCCGCGTGTGCCGCTGTACGTCATCTCGCCGTGGAGCCGCGGCGGCTGGGTCGATTCGCAGGTGTACGACCACACCTCGGTCATACGGCTGATCGAACGTCGCTTCGGCGTGGCCGCACCGGACATCTCGCCGTGGCGCCGCGCCGTCTGCGGTGACCTGACGGGCGCCTTCGACTTCGCCCAGCGTGATACCCGTCCGTTCGTGCGCGGCCTGCCCGATGTAAGCGCGGTGGCGGCACGTGCGGCGGCCCTGCCGGGGCGTACCGTGCCGGCGCTGCCGGAGGGGCTGAAACCGGCGAAACAGGAAAGCGGCGTGCGCCCAGCACGGGCCCTGCCCTATCGCCCGCAGGCATCGATTGCTGCGGTCGACGCCTCGGGCGTGGATCTGGCGTTGTCCTGCGAAGGCGCGGCGGTTGTGCTGCATGTCTACGACCGGCTGCGGCTGGACGCGGTGCCACGCCGCTACACGCTGCTGCCGGGCATGCCGCTGCGCGAGCGCTGGCCGCTGGACGCCCAGGGCCGCTATGACCTGTGGCTGCTCGGTCCGAACGGCTTCCACAGGCACTTCAAGGGCAGCGCCAAGGCATCCGCTGTGCAGGCCACGGTCGAGCGTGCGGATGGCCAGCTGCGGCTGCACCTGCGCAATATGGGTGACAGCGCGCAGCAATTGCGCGTGCATGCCGGTGCCTATACCGGGCACATGCCCGAGCAGACGCTGGCGCTGCCGGCGCATGCCGAGACCTCGCTGGCCTGGGATGCGGCCCCTACCGCAGGCTGGTACGACCTGCAGCTCAGCGCGGGTGAAAGTCTGCTGCGCCTGGCCGGACGCGCCGAGGATGGCCGCCCCGGCACCAGCGACCCGGCAATGGGCAGCGAGCCACTGCGGTTCGATCACGATTGAACCGCCGCGCTGTTGTGGAGTCGAGCATGGCTCGACTCTACACACGGGAAGCAACACTGGATTGGCGCAGACCCAAGCCGCGCCCGTCTACCCGCGATCTGGGCACGCACCTACGCTTGTCTTCTCGGTGGCCGCCACGGCCGCCCTTCGCGTCACGGCCCCGCCGTTGCGACCCCGCTCCAGTGCTGTGCGCCCTGCCGGTGTTGTCGCCCAGGCAGAAGTCCGACCGGCGCCCTCTGGAGACAGTCATGAACCAAGCCCTGATCCCCTTCGATACCGACCCGCTGGAAACACGGGAGTGGCGTGAATCGCTGGAGGCGGTGATGCAGGCCGGCGGCCGGCCGCGCGCGCATTACCTGATCGACCAGCTGAGCGATCTGGATGCCCAGCAGCACGGCGACCTGCATACCCGTGCCTGGACGGCCTACGTCAACACCATCCCGCCCGAGCGCCAGCCGGCCTACCCGGGCGACCTGGCCATCGAGCGCCGACTGAACGCGATGATCCGCTGGAACGCGATGGTGATGGTGCTGCGTGCCGGCAAGCATTCCAACGTCGGCGGCCACATCGCCACCTACCAGTCGGCGGCGGTGCTGTACGACGTCGGCTTCGATCATTTCTTCCGTGGCCGCACCGACACCTTCGACGGCGACATGATCTACATCCAGGGCCACTCCGCGCCGGGCATCTATGGTCGCGCCTACGTGGAAGGCCGCATCGATCCGGCACGGATGGACAACTTCCGCCGCGAAGCCGGTCGCGAAGGCCTGTCCTCGTACCCACACCCACGCCTGATGCCGGAGTTCTGGCAGTTCCCCACGGTATCGATGGGCCTGGGGCCACTCACCGCCGCCTACCAGGCGCGCTACATGCGTTACCTGGAATACCGCGGCCTGAAGGAACACCAGGGCCGCAAGGTCTGGGCCTTCCTCGGCGATGGCGAGATGGACCAGCCCGAATCGCTGGCGGCGATCTCGCTGGCCGGCCGCGAGCGGCTGGACAACATCGTGTTCGTGGTCAACTGCAACCTGCAACGCCTGGATGGGCCGGTACGCGGCAACGCCAAGGTCATCCAGGAACTGGAGGGCACCTTCCGTGCGGCCGGCTGGAACGTGATCAAGCTGATCTGGGGCAGCGGCTGGGACGACCTGCTGGCCCGCGACCACAGCGGCCTGCTGCGCCAGCGCATGATGGAGTGCGTGGACGGCGACTACCAGACCTTCAAGTCGCAGAGCGGCGCCTACGTGCGCGAACACTTCTTCGGCCGATACCCCGAGCTGCTGGAGCTGGTCGCGCACATGAGCGACGACGATATCTGGGCGCTGGCGCGTGGTGGCCATGATCCGCAGAAGGTGTTCGCCGCCTACCAGCAGGCCATGAACACCAGCGGCCGGCCGACGGTGATCCTGGCCAAGACGGTCAAGGGTTTCGGCATGGGCGAAGCCGGCGAAGGCCAGAACATCAACCACCAGCTGAAGAAGATGAGCGCCGACGCGGTGCGCGCCTTCCGTGACCGTTTCAACCTGCCGGTCAGCGACGACCAGCTGGAAGAAATGCCCTACCTGCGCCCCGAACCCGGCAGCGCCGAGGCGGCCTACTTCGCCGAGCGCCGCCGCATCCAGGGTGGCCAGCTGCCAGCGCGCCTGGCCAAGGTCGATCCGCTGCCGCTGCCACCACTGTCGATCTTCAACACCCAGCTGCAGGGCAGCGGCGATCGTGGCCAGTCCACCACCATGGGCTTCGTGCGCATCCTCACCAGCCTGCTGAAAGATCCGGACCTGGGCAGGCTGGTGATTCCGATCGTGCCCGATGAATCGCGCACCTTCGGCATGGAGGGCCTGTTCCGCCAGATCGGCATCCACTCCTACCTCGGTCAGCTGTACACCCCGCAGGATGCCGGCCAGCTGAGCTATTACAAGGAAGCCAAGGACGGCCAGATCCTGCAGGAAGGCATCAACGAATCCGGTGCGATCTGTTCGTGGATCGCCGCCGGCACTGCCTACAGCAACCATGGCCTGGCCACGATTCCGTTCTACATCTTCTACTCGATGTTCGGCCTGCAGCGCGTCGGTGACCTGGCCTGGGCCGCTGCCGATGCGCGCACCCGCGGCTTCCTGCTCGGTGCCACGTCGGGCCGCACCACGCTGATGGGCGAAGGGCTGCAGCACGATGACGGCCACAGCCACGTGCTGTCGTCGGTGATCCCGAGCTGCGTGTCCTACGACCCGACCTACAACTACGAGCTGGCGGTGATCATCCACGACGGCCTGCGCCGCATGTATGTCGACCAGGAAGACATCTACTACTACATCACCGTACTCAACGAGAATTACCCGCAGCCGGCCCTGCCCGAGGGCGCCGAAGCCGGCATCCTGAAGGGCCTGTACCTGCTGCACCCGGCGGCCGCCGACACCACCCGGCCACGGGTGCAGCTGATGGGCAGCGGCGCGATCCTGCGCGAGGTGGAAGCAGCGGCAGAGCTGCTGCAGCAGGACTTCGGCATCGCCAGCGATGTGTGGAGCGCGACCAGCCTGACCGAACTGCGCCGCGATGGCCTGGCCGCCGAGCGCTGGAACCTGCTGCATCCGGCCGAGGAGCCGCGCGTGCCCTACGTGCAGCAATGCCTGCAGGGCCACGACGGCCCGGTGGTGGTGGCCACCGACTACATGAAGATCGTCGGCGACCAGATCCGTCCCTTCATCAACGACCGCCGCTTCACCGCACTCGGCACCGATGGCTTCGGCCGTTCCGACACGCGTGAATCGCTGCGCACGTTCTTCGAAGTCGATCGCCACTTCATTGTGCTGGCGGCATTGAAGTCGCTGGCCGACGAAGGCCGCATCGAGCGCTCGCGGATGCAGGAAGCCATCGACAGGTACGGCATCGACACCGGCAAGCGCGATCCGGCTGCGGTGTAAGGCTGTCGCATTCACCACGCCCGCTGTGCGGGCGTGGTGCAGATGATGCCGCTACGGCATGCGCTTGAACAGATTGGTCTGCAGGATCGGGGTACCGTCGTGGCCGTAGAACGCCTTGGTTTCGGTCATCGTCGTGCGGTCGGCCGCTACGGTATAGATGCGGGTGGACGCTGGCGTTCCATGGTCCACCAGCTGCATCACCAGGGTGTTCGGCGCTGGCAGTTTCAGGTTGGCCTTGTCCGCGCCGTAGGTGCCGGACAAGGCGCCCGGCGTGCCGTCGAGGGACAGCGTTCCATCGGACTTCATGGTCTTGCCGTCGTGCAGGACGATGTCCACGTGCGAACTCCAACGACCAGCACCGGCATCCTTGAACTCCAGCACCACGTGCTTCGGGCGCTGCGCCTCGGGTAGCGCAGACGTGGCGACATCCAGCGACCAGCGCCCCAGCAGCGGTGAGGGCGGTGCCTCCACCGCGAATGCCGAAGCGGCCGGCAGCGAAAGCGCAGACATCAACACAGCGGACAGCAGCTTCATACGTTGCTCCATTCCCGTGAAGAAGACGCTGCGTGAAGCGCTGTGGGGCGCAGCACCCCGGATCGTGCACAGCATCGTCGCCCTGCACAAGGCAGGGCGCTGAACGTACGGCAACCTCCTGCCTTAATAGCCAACCTTCACGGTGAACATCACGTTTTGCGGCGCGCCGTACCAGCCCTGGTTGTAGAAGCCGATCTGCGAGTAGTAGTGGCGGTCGAACAGATTGTTGATGTTGACCGCCGCCGACACGTTGGAGCTGAACTGGTAGCGCGCCATCAGGTTCACCAACGCGTAGCTGGGTTGCTCCACCGGCACCCGCCGGTTCCCTGGCGCGGTGGCGGTCTGGTACATGCGGTTCTGCCAGTCCACGCCTCCACCGATGGTCAGCCGGTCCCAGGTACCGGGCAGGCGCCAGGTGGTGAACAGCTTGAACAGGCTGCGCGGCTTGGCGGTGTTGATCGCCCTGCCCTGCGCGTCCTGCGCGATGAAGGTGGTGAAGCTGGTGCCCAGGCTCCAACCCGGCAGCGGCTCACCGGCCAGTTCCAGTTCCAGGCCATCCACCGTTGCGCCCTTCACCGCACGATACGCCGCCTGCGTACTGCCCTCGACCAGCCCACCGGTAGCTTCGGCGAGGTTGTCCTGCTGGGTGCGGAACAGTGCCGCCGAGGCATTCAAGCGCTCCTGCAACCAGCTGCCCTTGAGGCCCAGCTCATAGCTGCGGCCGCTGACTGGGTCGAGGATCTGCCCGGATTCATTGCGGTTGTTCTGTGGTTTGAAGATGCCGGTGTAACTGGCATACGCGCTGCTGTAGCCGTTCAGGTCCCAGACCACGCCGGCATACGGTACGAACTCGTTTCGGTAGCGGTATTTCCGCTTGCTGCCGAAGTAGACCTGGTCGGTCTCCCAGTTGCTCAGGCGGCCACCGACGATCACATGCAGGGGATCGGCCAGCGACAACCGCGCCACGGCATAGGCGCCGCTCTGATGATTGTCCAGATCATCGGCCTGGGTCTTGTTGCCGGCCCACACCGGCTCGGGCGTGCCCGGCCCGTGCCAGTCGAAATAGCTGGCCAACGGTGGCAACGGCGCCAGTGCGCGGTACTGCCCCAGTGCGATCTGATCTCGCGAGCGCGACCAGCCCACCGACGCAGTGTGCTGGCGACCGAACAGCTGGAACGGACCGGTCAGGCTGACACTGACCGCCTCGCGGCGCACCGGCCCGTCGTAACGGGTGAAGCTGTTGCCACTGGGCATGGCACCAGTAACCGGATCGGGATAGCCGCCACGATAGAGGTGCTTCATTTCCATGTCGGTGTGCGAACGGCTGTAGGACACGCGCGCCTGCCAGTCGTTGCCGAAACGGTGGTTGAAATCGAAGAAGCCGTTGCGGGTATCGGTGCTCATCCGTGCCCACGGGGCGGTAGCCGATACCGAACGATCGAAGCGGGTACGCGTGCCGTCGGCATTGAACAGCGCGAAGCCACTACCGAAGCCGCGGTTGTCGTTGGCCTGGTAGGAGAATCCGGCGATCAATCCGGTGTCTTCGCCCAGGTCCATGCTGACCACGCCGTAGAGCGTCTTCGCGGTGCTGTCCAGGCCCGCCGTATAGCTGTCCCCCTCGGCCTGCGCGGCGACCACGCGGCCACGCACGCGCCCTTCCCGGCTGAGTGGGCTGGACACGTCCACCCAGGCGCGCCGCGCGTCCCAGCTGCCCAGGCTGATGCCGCCACTGGCTGCGAAATCACGCAGCGGACGCTTTCGCACATAGTTCACCGCCGCCGAGGGGTTGCCGGCACCGGTCATCAGACCATTGGCGCCGCGCACGATCTCGATGCGGTCGTACACCACCATGTCCAGGTTGTTTTCGCCGAAATTCCACGGCGACAGCACTGGCATGACCACACCGTCGAACTGGTAGTTGTCGATGTCGAAGCCGCGTGCCGAGAACGAGTAGCGGTTGGCATCACTGCGCGTGACCGAGATTCCCGGAGCGGTGGCCAGTGCATCGGCGGTGCTGAGCAGCCCGCGGTCCTCGATCTGCTGGCGGGTGATGACGCTGACCGACTGCGGCGTCTGCCGCGAGGTGAGCGACAACCCGGTCGCCGTGCCCATGGAATCGGTGGTGTAGGAACGCGACGTTTCGGTGCTGCCATCAAGGTCGGCAGTGACCTGCACGGTCGGCAGCTGCGAGGTTGTCGCGGACGGGGCGCGCTCGGCGGCATGGGCGGCGTTGAACAGCGCCAGGGTCGCGCCGATGGCGGTTGCCAGGGCACTCGGGCGGGAACAGGCAGGCATGGGAGATCCAGCAGGAGAGAAAGGCTGGATGAGAATTATTGTCATCTGAGCGTGAGCGCAGGTATGCGCGGACACAACAGGTGTATGCGCGCTGCCGACGATGCCCCGGATTCAGCGGAACTGGCTGGGGGCGATGCCGTAACGTGCACGGAACGCGGTCGCGAAGTTGGTGGCGTGACGATAGCCGACCAGATGTGCGGCCTGCTGCACGCTGCAGCCCTGCCGCAGCTGCTCGCAGGCCAGTTGCAGGCGCCGCTCGCGCAGCCAGCCAAACACGGAGCATTGGTGCACCTGCTGGAACTTCAGGCGCAGGCTGCTCGGGCTCATGCAGGCCAGGCGTGCCAGCGCCTCCAGGCTGTGTTCGGCGGCCGGTGCCGACTGCAGGCAATCGATCACCCGTTGCAGCATGCGGCGGTCACGCGCTGAAACACGCAGGTCCGGCAAGGCATCCCCGGCAGGTGCGCCCAGCGCCTGTGCCAGCATCTGCAGGCCGATACCCTCGCACAGCAACGCATGCATCGCGCCGTGCCAGGTGCCCGACAGCACCTGATCGGCGGCGCGCTCCAGATGCCCGGGCACCTGCCAACCCCGCAACCGCGGCTGACCGCCGCGACGCGCAGTGGACAGCAGTTCGCTGATCACCGGATCGTCGATCCCGGCGGTTGCATCCAGCGAGACATTCAGGCTGCGCATCCGCTGCCCGGCGGGATGAATCGCAGTCATCGGCGCCGCCTCGGCAAGCACCATCGCACCGGCACCTGGACGCATGCCGGTCACCGCCTGCCCCGCCAGCCGCGCTCCAGCGCGTCCCTCCAGCATCACGATCGCCGAGAAGGCCGGCGGCGACTCCGACGTCGCCTCGAACGGCTGGTGGGCGATCACGTCCGACAGCGCCAGGGTGATCCCCGGGCGCAGGCAACGCTGCTCCACCCTGCCCTGCACCACGCAACGCTCCACCGAGCCATCGGCTGAGGCCAATGCAGGCAACCGGTAGTGGAAGCCGCTGCTGCGGCCCAGTCGATCAAGGTCGGCAAGGGAGAGGCTGTGCATGGTGCGCCTGCAGAGAATCCGCGGCCATTCTGATATGAGAACCATTCTCATATCCAGTCCTCATGGCAAGGCCCAATCCTCCCTTGTTGACATAAATAGTTACGTTATAACATTTCACGTCAACTTCACGGATCGTGTCATGCGTCGTCATCTCCTTGCTGCAGCCATTCTGTTCGCCGTCCAGTCCGCCCAGGCCGCGGACGAACCCACCCTTCCCACCCTCCAGGTCCAGGCCTCCCAGCCCTCGCGCATCGACAGCCGCGTCACCGTCGACAATCCACACGCCCAGAACCGCACCCTCGGCAATCTGCTCGAACATGTCTCCGGCGTGCAGAGCAGCGCCTTCGGGCCGAACGCGGGCGCCCCGGTCATCCGCAGCCTCAGCGGCAACCGCGTGCAGATCCTGCAGGACGGCCAGTCCATCCTCGGCATGAACGCGATCAGCGGCGATATCAGCATTCCGTTCGACCCGCTGTTCGTGCGCAGCGTCACCGTCAACAAGTCGTCCGATACCGTGCGCTACGGTGGCAACGCGATCGGCGGCAGCGTGGAGATCGACTCCGGCCTGATCTCGCGCAGCATGGAAGACAAGGACCAGTCGATGGAACTGGTCCTGCGCAAGGGCTTCAATGCCGCCGACGCGCAGGGCTTCCGCATGAACTTCAACAACCAGCGCAACGTCTCGACCAACCTGCAGGTCTCGCGCCAGCGCATCTCGCACTACGACATCCCCGGCAACAGCAAGGCCAGCGTCTGCAATACGCGCCTGTTCCCGCCGACCGGTGGCGTGAACTCTGCGCTGGCCGACAGCTGCCAGAAGGAAGCGCGCGTGCAGCAGATCTACAACAAGGCCTCGCAGCCTTACATCGACCAGTTCATGACCGAAAACCCGGACTGGGCCGACGGTGATTTCTCGTTCTACACCAACAACCCGACCTCGGTCTGGCAGCGCCGCACCTACGTCAATCCGGTCAATCCCGCCTACGTCGCAGGCACCCCGTCGTACGTCCAGAAGCAGATCAACAACGACGTGACGCCCGACTACCATCACCGGCTGGGCAACAGCTACTCGCACAACTCGCAGGTGGCCTTCGGCTCGACCCTGTTCTTCGATCGCGGTTACGTCGGTGTCAGCATCGATGCCAAGGACAGCGAGTACGGTGTGCCAGGCTTCTCGATGCAGAACCTGTCATTCGGTTCCAACTACGCCGATGGCCTGCCGGTAGGCGTGGTGATCAAGCAGGAGCGCTACGCGCTGGAGGCGCTGCTGCGTGATCCGCTGCCAGGGCTCGAGCGCACCGAACTGCGTGTTTCCAAGCTCGACAACACCTCCGGCGAGCGGTTGGGCGCTTCCAGGGCCAACGACTACGATTTCGAGAGCACACAGGCCGAGGTGTTGCTCAGCCACCAGCGGATCGGGCCGCTCAGCGGCCTGCTCGGTTTCAGCCACCAGTCGCGCGACGTTACCGGCAGTGGCTCGTTGCGCTACCTGCCGGACGTGGACACCCGCAGCAACGCGGTGTTCCTGAAGGAAACGCTGGATTTCGGCTGGGCCACCTTCGATGCCGGCGTGCGCCATGAGCGTGTCGATCACGAACTGCAGCCCAGTCGCTTCAAGACCGCGCGCAATGCCGCCAACACGAAACTGCAGGATCGCTCCTACCGGCTCAACAGCTACAGCCTGGGTTCGTACGTCGAGCTGGGTCCATTGTTTGCCGCCAAGGTGCGCTACGCGTCCTCGCAGCGCGCACCCGAGATCAACGAGCTGTATGCCAGCAACGCGCACTACTCGGTGATGACCCAGGAGGAAGGCAACCAGAACCTCGCGCCGGAACGCGCGAAGAACCTGGAGCTGACCGGCCTGTTCCACATCGGCGGTTTCGAACTGTCGGCCACCGCCTATCGGATGAAGTACGAGAACTATCTCTATCTCGGCTATTCCGGCGTACAGACGGCCAACCGCCTGCCGCTGAAATACTGGAAGCAGACCGACACCACGGTGAAGGGCTTCGAGATCGACGCATCACAGGCTCTGGACCTTGGCCGCTATGGCACGTTGAATATCTCCGCCTTCGCCGATCTGGTGAAGAACAAGGCCGATCGCCCCGATTCGCTGCGCGCCCACAACGATGGCGAGTACCTGCCGAACATGCCGACCAACCGCTACGGTGCCAACCTGCAGTGGCAGCGCGAAGGCTGGAAGGCACAGCTGTCCAGCACCTATTACGACACGCAGAAGTACCTCGGCCGCAACGTCAGCGAGGAAGTACCGCTGGATGCCTTCAACCTGGTCGACCTGCAGGTCAGTCGTGCGCTGCCGGTACGCAACAGCTACATCGCCGGCATGGAGGTGTTCGTCAATGGCAGCAACCTGCTCAACGAGGAAGCACGCCCGCACAACTCGCCGCTGAAATACATCGCGCCGTTGCCGGGGCGTGGGTTCCAGGTGGGGGTGACGGTAAGGCTCTGAGCCGGGGGCATCCGAAGCGCCATCCATTGATCGATGATCAGTGGATGGTGCACCGGCAATGAGTGCCGCCATAAAGAAATACGCCTGCAGATCGAGGATCTGCACGCGCTTCTTTGTATCTGGCGGAGTGAGAGGGATTCGAACCCTCGATAGAGCTTTTGACCCTATACTCCCTTAGCAGGGGAGCCCCTTCGGCCACTCGGGCATCACTCCGGGGTTTTCTCCGCGTCTGGTGCGTTGCACCTCAGCGGGGCGTGAATCATAACGTTAATCGAGTGCGAAGGTAAAGCGTTATTCGGCAGAATTTTCGCTACCGGTGCCACCGGCTTCGTCACCGCGCTGGATGCGCTGATAGATCTCTTCGCGATGCACAGCGACGTCCTTCGGCGCGGTGATGCCGATACGCACCTGGTTACCCTTGACGCCAAGCACGGTGACGCTCACCGAGTCACCGATCATCAGGGTTTCGCCGACGCGGCGAGTCAGGATCAACATTTTTGTAAGTCTCCATGGAACCGTGTGGAAGGGTATCCCCCACCGGCTTGACGCTCCGTCAAGAAGCGCTACCACGACAAAGGGAAAAGATTCGCAATGGTACCGTCAGCCGTCCCGCTCCTACAAGGAGGGGGACGGCCAGGTTCATCACAGGCGGGGGCTGACCCATTCGACGACTGCAGCCAGCGCAGTGGCAAGGGCGGGCCCGTCCTCGCCACCACCCTGGGCGAGGTCCGGGCGTCCGCCGCCCTTGCCCCCGATCTGACTGGCGATATGGGACAACAGTTCCCCGGCCTTGACCTTGCCCATTGCACTGCCGTTCACACCCGCGACCAGGGCGGCCTTGCCGTCCTGGGCGCCGGCCAGCACGATCACCGCGTCGCCCAGCTGCTGCTTGAGGCGGTCCATGGCGTCACGCAGGGCCTTGGCATCGAAGCCCTCCAGGCGGGCCGCCAGCACCTTCACGCCGGCAACCTCGACGGCCTGGCTGGACAGGTCGGCCGTGGCACCTGCGGCGACCTTGGCCTTCACGGCTTCCAGTTCGCGCTCCAGCTGCTTCTGGCGCTGGCCAAGGGCACGGATCTTCTCGACCACGTCGGTAGCGCTACCGCCGAGCAGTTCAGCGGCCTCGGCCAGGCGGGCCTCTTCGGCGTCCACGTAATCCAGGGCGCCCTGGCCGGTAACGGCCTCGATGCGGCGCACGCCGGCGGAGACACCGCCCTCGGAGGTGATCTTGAACAGGCCGATGTCGCCGGTGCGGTTGACGTGGGTACCGCCGCACAGCTCGGTGGAGTAGTCACCCATCTTCAGCACGCGCACGTGCTCGCCGTACTTCTCGCCGAACAGCGCCATCGCACCGAAGTCCAGCGCTTCCTGCATGCCCATGTTGTGCACTTCGGCGGCGTTGTTGGCGCGCACCTGCTGGTTGACCTTGCGCTCGATCACGGCAAGCTCTTCCGCGCTGATCGGCTGGAAGTGCGAGAAGTCGAAACGCAGGCGGTCCGGAGCGACCAGCGAGCCCTTCTGCTGCACGTGGGTGCCCAGCACTTCGCGCAGGGCGGCGTGCAGCAGATGGGTGGCCGAGTGGTTGAGGATGGTGGCGCCGCGGCGCTCGCCATCGACCTGGCCGGACAGCACGTCGCCGACCTTCAGGCCGCCGTCGGACAGGGTGCCGACGTGGCCATGGAACTGGCCGGCGAACTTCTGGGTGTCGTCCACCGCCAGGCGCACGCCGTTGCCGGTCAGCACGCCGGTGTCGCCGACCTGGCCACCGGATTCGGCGTAGAACGGGGTCTGGTCGGTGATCACGATGACTGCATCACCGGCATCGGCCGACTGCACCGGTCGACCATCCTTCAGCACGGCAAGCACGGTCAGGCCATCGGCCTGCAGGCGGTCGTAGCCCAGGAAGCGGGTCGGGCTGAGGGTCGCCACCAGCTCGGCCGGCAGCGTCACGCCGCCACCGAACTTGCCGGCCGCACGTGCGGTTTCGCGCTGCTGCTCCATCGCAGCATCGAAGCCGGCGATGTCGACGGTCAGGTCGCGCTCGCGGGCGATGTCCTGGGTCAGGTCGAGCGGGAAACCATAGGTGTCGTACAGGCGGAAGGCGTCAACGCCCGGGATCACGCCATTGCTGGCCTTGCCCGCGACGTCCTCGAAGATCTTCATGCCGGCGTCGAGGGTTTCAGCGAAACGCTCTTCCTCGGCCTGCAGCGCACGGGTGACGGTGTCCACCGCTGCCGGCAGTTCCGGATAGGCCTCGCCCATCTGCTCGACCAGGGTCGGCACCAGCTTGCTGAAGAACGGCTGGCGCACGCCCAGCATCCAGCCATGGCGCAGGGCGCGGCGGATGATACGGCGCAGCACGTAGCCACGGCCTTCGTTGGACGGCAGCACGCCATCGACGATCAGGAACGAACAGGCACGGATGTGATCGGCGATCACGCGCAGCGACTTGTTTTCCAGGTCCGCGGTGCCGGTCAGCTCGGAAGCCTTGCGGATCAGTGCCTGGAACAGGTCGATCTCGTAGTTGGTGTGCACGTGCTGCAGGATCGCTGCCAGGCGCTCCAGGCCCATGCCGGTGTCCACGCACGGCGCCGGCAGCGGCACCAGGGTGCCGTCGGGCTGGCGGTCGAACTGCATGAACACCAGGTTCCAGATTTCGATGAAGCGGTCACCGTCTTCATCCGGGGAGCCCGGGGGGCCGCCGGCGATATGGTCGCCGTGGTCGTAGAAGATCTCGGTGCACGGGCCACAGGGGCCAGTGTCGGCCATCTGCCAGAAGTTGTCCGAAGCGAACGGCGCACCCTTGTTGTCGCCGATGCGTACGATGCGCTCTTCCGGAACGCCGACCATGTCGCGCCACAGTTCGTAGGCTTCGTCGTCGGTCTGGTAGACGGTGACCAGCAGGCGATCGGCCGGCAGCTTCCAGACCTGGGTCAGCAGCTCCCAGGCCCAGGCGATCGCGTCCTTCTTGAAGTAGTCGCCGAACGACCAGTTGCCCAGCATTTCAAAGAAGGTGTGATGGCGCGCGGTGTAGCCGACCTGGTCGAGGTCGTTGTGCTTGCCGCCCGCGCGCAGGCAGCGCTGGACGTCGGCTGCACGCACGTAGCTGCGCTTCTCCGCGCCAAGGAACACGTCCTTGAACTGCACCATGCCGGAGTTGGTGAACAGCAGGGTCGGATCATTGCCCGGCACCAGCGGCGCCGACGGCACGATGGTGTGGCCTTTGCCCTTGAAGAATTCAAGGAAGTCGCTGCGGATCTGGGAGGTCGTGAATTTGGCGGATGCGTTCATTGGGGGCTGGCAGTCTGCGGGCCGGCGGACCCGGACCACCGGCCGCGTTGGCCAGGGTCGCGAGGGACCGCCGAAAACCTAAAGGGTATCAGGCCCGGCGCCGCCAGTCTCAGTCATCCGGGTCGTAGCGGGTCGCGCGACGGATACTGTCGCCGTCGAAGCCGCGTCGGGCCAGCAGATCGGCCGCCTTGCGCCGTTGCGCCAGGTCCTGCGGGCCGGCCTCGCCGAAGCGTCGGCGGACCAGGTCACGGGCATTTTCCTGCCAGTCGCCTTCGTAGCTGTCCATCGCTGCGGCAATCGCGGCACTGTCCAGGCCGTGGGTGCCGAGTTCGGCACGGACATGGATCGGCCCATAGCCGGTGTTGGCGCGCATCCGCACCAGGTTCTCGGCGAAGCGGGTGTCGTCCTGCCAGCCGGCCTCGGTCAGCTTGGCGACAGCGGCCTGCGCGGCTTCGTCTTCGATGCCACGGGCGGTCAGCTTGCGGGTGAGTTCCTTGCGCGAGTGCTCGCGGCGGACCAGCAGGCCCAGCGCCCGTTGTACGGGGCTCTGCTCACGCGGCCGGCGCTTGCGGCCGGTCGGAATGTCTTCGGCGTCGGACATGGGTACTCCAAGGGTGGCGCCATCCGTGGCGCCCAGCCCATCCCTGGGCGATTCGAACCTGCGGGACAGGGCGACGTCACTGACGGCGCCGCCCTGCCCCACAGCAAGCCTTACTCGTCGTCGCCTTCGTCGTCGCCTTCCTCGCGGGCCGCTTCGGCCGGCTGGAATTTCTCGCGCAGCTCGGCCTCGAGCTTGGCGGCGACGGTCGGGTTGTCGCGCAGGTAACCACGGGCGTTGTCCTTGCCCTGGCCAATGCGTTCTTCACCGTAGCTGTACCAGGCGCCGGCCTTCTCGACCAGCTTGGCATCCACACCCATGTCGATCAGTTCGCCTTCGCGGCTGATGCCTTCGCCATACAGGATCTCGGTGATGACCTGCTTGAACGGAGGTGCCAGCTTGTTCTTGACGACCTTGATCTTGGTCTGGTTGCCGATGATTTCGTCACCCTTCTTGATCGCGCCGATGCGGCGGATGTCCAGGCGGACCGAGGCGTAGAACTTCAGCGCGTTGCCGCCGGTGGTGGTTTCCGGGCTCTGGCCCGGCATCATCACGCCGATCTTCATGCGCAGCTGGTTGATGAAGATCACCAGGGTGTTGGAGCGCTTGATGTTGCCGGTCAGCTTGCGCAGCGCCTGGCTCATCAGGCGGGCCTGCAGGCCCGGCAGCTGGTCGCCCATCTCGCCTTCGATTTCAGCCTTCGGGGTCAGCGCGGCGACCGAGTCGATCACCAGGATGTCGACCGAGCCCGAACGGACCAGCATGTCGGCGATTTCCAGCGCCTGCTCACCGGTATCCGGCTGCGACAGCAGCAGGTCATCCACGTTCACGCCCAGCTTGGCGGCGTAGATCGGGTCCAGCGCATGTTCGGCGTCGATGAAGGCCGCGGTGCCGCCCAGCTTCTGGCATTCGGCAATGGCCTGCAGGGTCAGCGTGGTCTTGCCCGAGGATTCCGGCCCGTAGATCTCGACGACACGGCCCTTCGGCAGACCACCAATGCCCAGTGCGATGTCGAGCATCAGCGAACCGGTCGGGATGGCTTCGACGGGCTCGACCACGCGGTCGCCCATGCGCATCACCGAGCCCTTGCCGAACTGCTTTTCGATCTGGCCCAGAGCTGCAGCGAGGGCGCGCTTCTTGTTCTCGTCCATCGGTTGGGTCCTTGCAGAGGTGATGTCGTTGGAGGTGCTGTCTTTGGGGGTCTTCTTTGCCATGGGCTCACTTTAAGTCGGACGTATCGCACAGGCTGAGATTCTGCCCAGCGCTCTGAAAAGAATTATCGGACATCCGTACCAACCTCAGTGGAACCAGAGAATCGCCACAAAAGACCGCGGGGTAATGCGCTATGGAACAGGTCAACGGTTCGGCCGCAACAGGCCGCAATAGAGGCCTTCGATCGCGAAGTCCTGATCCGGCAACACCTCGATCGGCTTGTAATCGGGATTGCGCGGCAGCAGGCGGATGCGGTCCTTGGCGATCTTCAGGAGCTTGACGGTGATCTCGTCATCGATGCGGGCCACCACGATCTGCCCGGAGTGGGCGTCGCGGGTGCGGTGCACGCCGATCAGGTCGCCATCGAAGATGCCCTCGTCGATCATCGAATCGCCCTGCACCTTCAGCAGGTAGTCCGGTGCCGGCGAAAAGAACACCCGGTCCAGCACCACGAAGTCGTCCGAGCCGATATCGGCGCCGATCGGCAGGCCGGCCGCAACCCGGCCCAGTACCGGCAGGCGCAGTACGCTGTCGGGCAGGCCCGGCTCGGCCAGCTTTTCGACCGGTGGCGCCTGTACCAGGCGGATGCCCCGGGCCTGGCCCGGAATGCGACGGATCGCACCGGCCTGTTCCAGGGCTTCCAGGTGGTACTGGGCCGCGCGTACCCCCTTGAAGCCGAACGCACGTGCGATTTCCGTCTGCGACGGCGGTGCGCCTTCGCTCTCGATACGCTCGGCGATCAACTGCAGGATCGCCTGCTGGGTGTCGGTCAGGTCCATGGTTAGTAGTATTACTACTAATATCCGGAACTGCAAGTGCCGGGGGCGACATGGGGTGGTGAGGGCCTGTTGGGCCGGGGCATGCTCGGCAGGCGCGCGCCCGGCCGGTCGACCGGTCGACCGGTCGGCAAAGGCAAAAGCAAGGGCAAAAGCAGATGCAGCCGACTGACAGTCGGCTCTACAGGAATCGCTGCGCGATTCCACGGTTCCCTTTGGGAACCGCTGCGGCAAGCACACTAGGTGTGCTTGCCGCTTCTCCATATCGAAAACAGGATCCACACGCCGCAGAAGCCGGCGCCGATGAAGCCGCATACGCCCAGCGCCAGCAGCCAGCGGCTGGAGACACCGCCGACGCTGTGCATCACGATCGAGGAACCGATGATCAGCGCGGCGGTGACGATGCCCATCACCAACCGGTTCGCTGCGCGGTTCACCTGTTCGCCAAAGCCCTGAAGCGCCGTGGTTTCCACCTTCAACTGCAGGCGTCCACGGCGCGCGGCCTGCACCAGCTTGCGCAGGTCCCGAGGCAGCTCACCGGCGAAATCAACCAGGCCCAACAGGCTGCGGCGGCCGCGCTTGAGCAGCGCCCTGGGCGCATAGCGCTGCAGTACCACCCGCTCCAGGAACGGGCGCGCGGCACTGGCCATGTCGAAATCCGGGTCCAGCTGCCGGCCCATGCCTTCCAGGGTCAGGAACGCCTTGATCATCAGCGCCAGGTCGGCCGGCAGGGTCAGGCTGTAGCTGCGCAGCAGCTGGGTGATGTCGCCCAGCATCAGGCCGATGCGCAGGTCCTTCAGCGGCACACCACGGTATTGATCTACGAACTGGCTGATGTCGTGCTGCAGCCGGTTCTCGTCCACCTCAACTCCACCGGCCCAGTCCAGCAGCACGTCGGCCACGCCCTGCGGGTCCTGCTCGACCAGGCCATGCAGCAGCTGCGCCACCTGGAAACGCCGCACTTCCGACAAGGCCCCGACCATGCCGAAATCGATCACGCCGATGCGGCCGTCACGCAGGTAGATGATGTTGCCGGGGTGCGGGTCGGCATGGAAGCTGCCGTCCTCGAGCACCATCTTCAACACGATGTCGGCGCCGCGTCGGGCCAGCTCGCGGCGGTCCAGCCCGGCCGCATCGACACCGGCCAGGTCTCGGCCGGGAATGCCGTCGACGAAATCCTGCACGTTCAGGCTCTCGCAGGTCCACTGCCAGTGCACGCTGGGTATCAGGATGTCGTCACGGCCGTTGAAGTTGCGCGCGATGCGCTCGGCGTTGCGGCACTCGGCGGCGAAATCCAGTTCGCGGCGCAGTGACACGGTGAACTGTTGCACGACCTCGGCCGGACGATAGCGACGCAGGTCCGGCAGGCGCGCCTCGACGATCTCGGCCAGGCGGGCCAGCAGCCGCAGGTCGGCCTCGACCACATCGCGGATACCCGGGCGCCGCACCTTCAGCACCACCTGGCGGCCGTCATGCAGGCGCGCGCGATGGGCCTGCGCCAGCGAGGCGGCGGCCATCGGGGTTTCATCGAGGAAGGCGAACACTTCCGTCGGCGAGGCGCCAAGGTCGGCTTCTAGCTGCTCTCGGATATCCGCGTACGGCAGCGCCGGCACCGCGTTCTGCAGTTCGGACAGTTCAGCGATCCATTCCGGCGGCAGCAGGTCAACGCGCGTCGCCAGCACCTGCCCGAGCTTGACGAAAGTGGGACCGAGATCCTGCATCGCGCTGCGCACACGCACCGGCGCGGTCATCCGCAGCAGTTCCTGCCGCTCTTCGTTCCAGTGCAGCAGGCGGCCTGCCCGCTCCAGCGTGCTGGCCAGGCCGATGCGCCGCACCACGTCACCAAAGCCATAGCGGATCAGGACAACCGCGATTTCCTGCAGTCGGCCCAGGTCACGGACCGTGCCCAGCGTTTCCCACATCATGCGTGCTCCGGACGATTACCGGAGCAGCATGTCACAGCTGGGCGTCGATACCGCGCAATGCCGCCGCCACGGTTTGCCGGCGGATGGCTTCGCGGTCGCCGTCGAACTGGAACAACTCGGCGCGGGCGTAGCCGCCACGGCGCTTCCAGCCGATCCAGACACTGCCGACCGGCTTGTCCGGGCTGCCACCGCCGGGGCCGGCGATGCCGGTCACCGCGACGGCAATGCCAGCACCGGAGTTGACCAGCGCACCGGAGACCATTTCCAGCACGGTTTCGCGGCTGACCGCACCGAACTGCTCCAGGGTCTGCGCGCGCACGCCGAGCAGGCGCTGCTTGGCTTCGTAGCTGTAGACCACCATGCCGCAGTCGAAGAACGCCGAGGAACCGGCAATGTCGGTCATGCACTTGGCGATCCAGCCACCACTGCAGCTTTCAGCGGTCACCAGCTGCAGCGAGGCCTGCTGCAGGCGCTGCCCGAGCGCGGCGGACTGGGCATTGAGTTCAGCGTCGGTGGGGATGGACATCGGCATGACGGTGGGGTGAAGAACCTGCACGTTGTACCGCAGATGACAGCCTGATGTCGCGCACCGCCGCAATGGCAGCCGCCGGGCATGGCCCGGCGCCACCTCACCACTCCGGCAGCTTCTCCGGGAGCAGCGACCGGATCGGTGCACCGTCGGCACTGGCGGCCAGCTTTTCGGCTTCGGCGATCGGCAGGTCAACCTGCAGCAGCCAGCCCTCTTCATCCGCCTGTTCGCTGCGGATCACTTCCAGCTGGTGCAGCCGCGCGCGCAGGCGACCGGCATCGGGTGGCAGACGCAGTTCGCCGGTGACGTGCTGCAGGCCCAGGCGCTTGCCCAGCACCGCCTGCAGCAGCTCCAGGCCCTGCCCGTCGCGTGCGGAAATCCACACCCGCTCGCGGCGCGATTCGTCCGGGATGCCATCCTGACCGTCGTGGCGGACGTCGGCACCGTCGATGCGGTCGATCTTGTTGAACACCAGCAGCTGCGGCAGATCACCGGCACCGACCGCGGTCAGCACCTCGTCCACCTGGGCGATGCGCTCCTCACGATGCGGATCGGCAGCATCGACCACGTGCAGCAGGAAATCGGCCTCGCGTGCCTCCGACAGTGTCGAGCGGAACGCGGCGACCAGATCATGCGGCAGGTCGCGGACGAAACCGACGGTGTCGGCCAGCACCACGTTGCCACCGGGCACAGCGATGCGGCGCACGGTCGGGTCCAGCGTGGCGAACAGCTGGTCGGCGGCATAAGCCTCGGCACCGGTCATGGCATTGAACAGGGTCGACTTGCCGGCGTTGGTGTAGCCCACCAGGGCCACGCGCGGCAGCTCGCTGCGCACGCGCGCACGGCGCATCTGGGTGCGCTGTACTTCGACCTTTTCCAGGCGCTTCTGCAGCTGCTCGACCCGCTTCTGCAGCAGGCGGCGGTCGGTTTCCAGCTGGGTTTCACCCGGGCCGCGCAGGCCGATCGAACCGCCGCGCTGGCGTTCCAGATGGGTCCAGCCGCGCACCAGCCGCGTGGCCAGGTGGCGCAGCTGCGCCAGCTCGACCTGCAGCTTGCCTTCGTGGCTGTGCGCACGCTGGGCGAAGATGTCCAGGATCAGGCCGGTACGGTCGATCACCCGGCGCTCGAGGAAGCGTTCCAGGTTGCGCTCCTGGCCCGGGCTCAACGCATGGTTGACCAGGATCAGGTCGGCACCACTGGCATCGGCCGCAGCCTTGATCTCGTCCAGCTTGCCGCTGCCGATCAGGGTCGACGGATTCGGACGGTCCAGGCGCGCGGTGATCGTCGCGGCGATGCTGGCCCCAGCCGAGCGGGCCAGATCACCGAATTCTTCCAGCACATCGTCTTCCAGCTTGCCGAAATGGGGCTGGATCAACAGGGCGTGTTCGCCCTTTTTCGAGCGGTCAAACATTCACCGCTCCGGTCTTACTCGTCTGCTTCATCACCTGCCTGACCACCTTCACCCGACTGCACATAACCACCGCCCGGACCGACCTTCACGTTGCGTGCCGGAACGACCGTGGAAATGGCGTGCTTGTAAACCATCTGACTGACCGTGTTGCGCAGCAGGACCACGAACTGGTCGAACGACTCGATCGTGCCCTGCAGCTTGATGCCGTTGACCAGGTACACCGAAACCGGCACGCGTTCGCGCCGCAGTGCGTTCAAGAAAGGATCCTGCAGCGATTGCCCCTTGGACATTGCACACTCCTGATTATTGTTCTTATTGGGTTGCCGACGGTTGCCACGGCCCCCGAGCCGCCCGCCGACCGATGATGTTACACGGCTGGCGGGGGTTCAGCGTGCGACGAAGGTCGACACCGCGCCGGCCAGGCGCTCTCCATCCACATGGGGGTCGAACCAGCGCGCATCAAGCTCGCCGCGCAGCCAGGTCAGCTGGCGCTTGGCCAGCTGGCGGGTGGCGAAGATCGCCTTGTCACGGAAACGGGCGGCATCGCCCTGGCCGTCCAGGTACTCCCAGGCCTGGCGGTAGCCGACCGCGCGCACCGCCGGCAGGTCCAGCGGCGCCGCCACGGCGGCCATTTCCGGCATTGCACGGAGTGCCCGCACCTCATCCAGGAAGCCCTGCGCCAGCATGAGATCGAAGCGGGCCTCGATGCGCTGGTGCAGTACCGCGCGGTCACGCGGGGCCAGGATCAGTTTCAGGGTGCGCACCGGCAACGGCGCCACGCCCGGCCGGCGCTGCCATTCAGAGATGGGGGTGCCGGTGAGGCGATAGACCTCCAGCGCCCGTTGGATGCGCTGCGGGTCGGTGGCATGGATCCGCGCGGCCGCGGCCGGATCGACCTCGGCCAGCTCCGCATGCAGCGCTGCCCAGCCACGCTCGGCAGCTTCGGCGCTGAGCGCTTCACGCATCTCCGGGTTGGCCTCCGGCATCGGCGACAGGCCCTGCAACAGGGCCCGGAAGTACAGCCCCGTGCCACCTGCCAGGATCGGCGTTTTGCCACGCGCCACGATGTCGGCCACGACCCGGCCGGCATCGGCGGCGAACTCGGCCGCCGAATAGGTCTGCCACGGATCGCGCAGGTCCAGCAGATGGTGCGGCGCCTGCGCACGCTCGGCGGCGTCGGGCTTGGCCGAACCGATATCCAGATGGCGGTAGACCAGCGCCGAATCGACGCTGACGATCTCGCCGTCCAGTTGCCGGGCCAGGGCGATCGCCGTGGCGGTCTTGCCACTGGCAGTCGGACCCATCACGGCGATCGCCAGCGGCCGCCGGTCGATACCCATCAGTCTTCGTCCGGCCAGCGGATCGACGGCGTGGCGTCGGCACGTGGTGCCGGCACGGCGTCGACGGCCTGCCAGATCTTCAGCGCATCGACGGTGGCTGCCACGTCATGCACGCGCACGATTCGCGCGCCGCGCTGGACCGCGATCAGATGCGCCGCCACCGAGGCAACCACACGCTCGGAGGGCATGTCGCGGCCGGTCAGTTCGCCAAGGCTGCGCTTCCGTGACAGGCCGGCCAGCATCGGCACGCCCAGTTCCAGGAAGCGCTCGGAGCGTGCCAGCAGGGTCATGTTGTGGGCAGTGGTCTTGCCGAAACCGAAGCCGAGATCGATCAGCAGGTTCTTCTTGGCGATACCGGCCATTTCCGCAGCGAACAGCCGCTGCACCAGGAAACCGTGCACCTCGGCGACCACATCGTCGTAGTGCGGATCGGCCTGCATATGGCCCGGCTCACCCTGCATGTGCATCAGCACCACCGGCACGCCGGCGTCGGCAGCGGCTTCCAATGCGCCGTCCTGGCGCAGGCCGAAAATGTCATTGATCATGCCGGCGCCGGCCACCACGGCTGCGCGCATCACTTCTGGCTTGAAGGTGTCGACGCTGATCGGCACGGCGCTGCGCGCGGCCAACTGCTCGATCACCGGAATCACACGACGCAGTTCTTCCTCGACCGATACCGGCGCAGCGCCCGGACGGGTCGATTCGCCGCCGATGTCGAGCAGGTCAGCGCCCTCCTCTACCAGTTTCAGTCCGTGCGCGACGGCGGCTTCGGTAGTGTCGTGCGCGCCGCCGTCGGAGAACGAGTCCGGGGTGACGTTGACGATGCCCATGACCCGGGCACGGTCGAGGCGCAGGATGCGGCCGGCGCAATCGAGCTGGGGCGAGGTATCGAACATGGGCAATCCTGCAGGGACAACGGCGGGTAGTTTAGTTCGGCAGGGCGGCGCCCTGCACCCGCAGAGGCAACGGCCAAAGCCAAAGCCAAAGCAGCGCTGGATTGCTGATGGTCTGGCGGGACGGTGTGGGGCTGCAGGACGCGCCGTAAACCCGTCCTTGGGGGCTCGATGGCGCCATCCATGGCGCCAACGGTCCTGCAGCCCCACACCGCCCCGCCTTCGGCAGATTCCCGGTGACGGTTGGATGGGGCCCGGTAGATCCACGCCATGCGTGGATGCTCTTCGTTCAATTCTCGAAATACTCGAATTCGATGGAGACTCATCCACGCATGGCGTGGATCTACCGTGTCGACCAAGGTCGATACCTACCAATAGCAGCAGGAATCTGTCAGAGGTGGGGCGGTGTCGGATGACGGGGTGTCAGCCGCATGGATGCGGCTGCCAAGCCCCCATGGATGGGTTTACGGCGTCCCCGCCATCCGACACCGCCCCGCCAAACCACGGAATGTTGCTGTTGCTGTTGCTGCTGAGGTTGCCGGCCAGCGGCCGGCACTACCGCGGGTGCAGGGCGCAGCCCTGCCGCGCCCTCAACGGCGGCGGCGCTTGCGATCCACGTAGAGGGTCTTGGCAATGCTCAGCACGATCCCAACGGCGATACCCACCACACAGCCCAGCAGCAGATTGTCAGCGCCAAGGCCCACACCCACGCCGACCACGGTGGCGATGACCATTTCGACGGTGTGGGAAATCGGTTCGGGCTTCGGGGCGGACATGCAGACTCCAGCGTCAGTTCAGTTCAGCAGATGGGCCAGTGGCCCGGAAACGACGAAGCCGGGTTGCCCCGGCCTCGTCTGGTGTCACCTGCAGCGGGCCGTCAGTGCGATTCGGCCGGGCCTGCGATCGGCGGCAGCGGACGGGCGTCGCCGCCCTTGTCGTCGCCACCGTCCTTGTTCGACTTGTTCCAGCCGGCCGGCGGCGGCGGATCGCGACCTTCCATGATGGCGTCGATCTGCGGCGCATCGATGGTCTCGTACTGCAGCAGCAGCTGGGACATCGCGTGCAGCTTGTCCAGGTTGGCGGTCATCAGCTCGGTGGTACGCGCATAGGCCTCATCGAGGATGTTGCGCACTTCCTCGTCAATGCGGCGCGCGGTGTCGTTGGAGACACTCTTGTGCTGGGTGACCGAACGGCCCAGGAACACCTCGTCGTCCTCTTCGCCATAGGCGATCGGGCCAAGCTGGTCGGAAAGCCCCCACTTGGTGACCATGTTGCGGGCCATCTTGGTGGCACGCTCGATGTCATTGGAGGCGCCGGTGGTGACCTTGTCGGCACCGAAGATCAGCTCCTCGGCCACGCGGCCGCCGTACAGCGAGCACAGCTGCGACTTGATCGCCACGCGGTTCATCGAGTACTTGTCGCCTTCCGGCAGGTACATGGTCACACCCAGCGCGCGGCCGCGCGGGATGATGGTGACCTTGTAGACCGGATCATGCTCGGGCACCAGGCGGCCGACGATGGCGTGGCCGGCTTCGTGATAGGCGGTGAGGGTCTTCTCCTCCTCGCTCATGGCCATCGAACGACGCTCGGCACCCATCAGGATCTTGTCGCGGGCACGGTCGAAGTGGTCCATGCGGACTTCCTTCTCGTTGCCACGGGCGGCAAACAGGGCGGCCTCGTTGCAGAGGTTGGCCAGGTCGGCGCCGGAGAAGCCCGGGGTACCACGCGCGATCACCATCGGCTCGACGTCGTCGGCCAGCGGCAGCTTGCGCATGTGCACCTTCAGGATGTGCTCGCGGCCCTTCACGTCCGGCAGGCCGACCACGACCTGGCGGTCGAAACGGCCCGGACGCAGCAGCGCCGGGTCCAGCACGTCCGGACGGTTGGTCGCGGCGATCACGATCACGCCTTCGCCACCCTCGAAACCGTCCATTTCGACCAGCAGCTGGTTCAGGGTCTGCTCGCGCTCGTCATGACCGCCGCCCAGGCCGGCACCACGGTGGCGACCGACGGCATCGATTTCGTCGATGAAGATGATGCACGGGGCGTGCTTCTTGGCCTGCTCGAACATGTCGCGCACGCGGCTGGCGCCGACGCCGACGAACATTTCCACGAAGTCCGAACCGGAGATCGAGAAGAACGGCACCTTGGCTTCGCCAGCGATGGCCTTGGCCAGCAGCGTCTTGCCGGTACCCGGCGGACCCACCATCAGCACGCCGCGCGGAATCTTGCCGCCCAGCTTGGTGAACTTGGACGGGTCGCGCAGGAAGTCGACCAGCTCGCCCACTTCTTCCTTGGCCTCGTCGCAGCCGGCGACGTCGGCGAAGGTGACCTTGATCTGGTCTTCGCCCTGCAGCTTGGCGCGCGACTTGCCGAAGGACATCGCGCCCTTGGCACCGCCGCCACCGCCCTGCATCTGGCGCATGATGAACAACCAGAAGCCGATGATCAGGATGACCGGCAGGAAATTCATCAGGATCGCACCGAGGGAAATGCCGCTGGACGGCTCCTCCTGCACGATTTCCACGTTCTTGGTACGCAGCACGTTGATCAGGTCACGATCGAACGGCGCGGTGATGGTGGACGACTGCCCACCGCGGGTGGTGTAGGTCAGCTGGCTGGTGCCGCCGCGCATGTCGCCGCCGAAAGCGACCTTCTGCACGTTGCCGCTGTCCACCTGGTCCAGGAACTGCGAATACGACGCGCCCTGCGCCCCGGCCCCGGAGGACTTGGGCGAGAAGCTCTGGAAGACCACCATCAGCACGACGGCGACGACCACCCATAGCAGGAGGTTCTTGGTCAAGTCGTTCATCCTCATTGGCTCCGGTGTTCCTCTTAGTGCTGGCGTTGCGTTGGGGTCGAACTTGCGTACGTTGCGAGCTTACTTCATGTGGGCGCGTTTTCCCTGACCCAAGGCATACACCTCGGGAGAGCGCTTGCGCGACGCTTCCGGCTTGCGGATGGAGACCTTGTCGTACCGGCGGCGCATGTCGCGCACGTAGTCGTCAAAGCCTTCACCCTGGAACAGCTTGATCAGGAATGCCCCACCGGTCTTCAGGTGGTTGTCGGCAAAATCCAGGGCCAGCTCCGCCAGGTGCATCATCCGCGGCTGGTCAACCGCGCCCACACCACTCTTATTGGGGGCCATGTCCGACAGCACAAGGTCTACCGGCTGATCCCCGAGCATGGCTTCAAACTGCGATAGGACGGCTTCTTCCCTGAAGTCACCATGAAGGAACTCAACGCCGGCCAGCGGCGGCATCTCCAGGATGTCCAAGGCGAGCACGCGGCCGGTGTCGCCGATCTGTCTCCGCACCTGCTGAGACCAGCCGCCCGGGGCCGCACCGAGGTCGACCACCACCATGTGCGGCTTCAGCAACCGGTCACGTTCAAGCAGCTCTTCGAGCTTGTAGGCGGCGCGCGAGCGCATGCCTTCGGCCTGGGCCTTCTTCACGAAGGGGTCGGAGAAGTGTTCCTTGAGCCAGCGCTGGCTGCTTTTGCTGCGGGTAGCCATTGAAAATAGGGGCTGATGGGGTCCTCATGATACCCTGATCGCCCCATTCAACCGTCTTTTCCTGCATGTCCATCGCCCTGACCGCCTCCCAGACCCGTTTCCTGCGCGGCCAAGCCCACGACCTGAAGGCCCTGCTGCAGACCGGCGGCAAGGGTGTGACCCCGGCCTTCATCGCTGAGCTGAACGAAGTGCTGGAGCGCCACGAGCTGGTCAAGGTGAAGGTCGCTGCCGAAGACCGCGACGCCCGTGACGTGATGATCGGCGAGATCGTCGAAGCGACCGAGAGCGCGCTGGTGCAGCGCATCGGCCACGTCGCCGTGCTGTACCGCCCGAGCAAGGAACAGCGCCAGATCGTGCTGCCGCGCGGCTGATCGCTCGACTGCCATGCAGCTGAACCACGAACCGCCGGATTACGCCTACAGCCTGCGCGCCGCCGACGGCCGCTCGGCCCGGGTCAACGAGCTGGTGCTGGGCAGCAGCTTCTTCCTGACCCCGGACCAGCTGGTCGAGCGCTGGCCGGTGAAGCAGGCCGCCGAACTGCAGCTGGCCGACCTGGAGCCGATCCTGGCGCTGAATCCGGCACTGATCGTGCTTGGCACCGGTGACCGCCAGGTGTTCCCGCCGGCGGTGGTGATGGCCGCCTGCCTTTCGCGCGGGATCGGCCTGGAAGTGATGAACAATCCGGCCGCCGCGCGCACCTTCAACATCCTTGCAGGCGAAGGCCGCAAGGTTGCCGCCGCCTTCATTCTCGAAGGCTGACGTGGTGTCGCCGGGCATGGCCCGGCGCTACCCGTGCGTGGCGGTACAACGGAAGGCCGAGAAGTCCTTCAGCCGCCCGATCAGGTTGCCGCCCTGGTCCCAGCGGATATCCATGAGCTTCCAGTCCTGGCCCTGCCTCTGCAGCAGGACCCGGTCGGTCCAGCGATAGTCGCCTATTGCCATTTCGACGGGCACCCAACCGGCATCGCCGCTCGTCGCGGGCAGCCCCACCTTTACCGTTTCCGGCCGATCCGGCGCCATCAGATACGGGCCCTGGTCCAGCATGTGCGGCTTTTCGTCGGGCGCCGCCAATGCGGTGCAGGCCTGTTCATATGCACGCTGCGCATCGATGGCTGAGCGGAGGGCATCGCCGAGCAGCGGCGCAATCGCGGCCTGGTCTGGCCCACTGGCCTGCAGGGCGGCGTAGAAGCGGGAGACGACCTCATGCGGATCGCTGGCCGCGGTGGCCAGCGGCGGGATGGCAAGCAACGCCAGAACGGTAAGGCGGCGGATCATGCGGCACCACAGGCGATGGGGTCTGCGGCAGGATGCCGCGTTCGCGGTTGACCGGGAAGATGGAGACACGGCAATCAGGGTCGTAAACGGCCATTACCGTTCAGCCTGGGCGCACACCGGGCATGCCCCGGCCCTACCCTGGATCACCCGTGGCCTGCGCCCGAGCCCACGCCCGGGCGGCGCCGCATCGCAGCGAAGAGCAGCCGAGCATGGCTCGGCTCTACATCTGGCGCTGCCCGTCTCTGCCTGCGTCAGCGTGCCGGCAAGTACTGCTGCGGGTCGACCGGCTTGCCGTTATAGCGGATCTCGAAGTGGACCATGTCGCGGTTCGCACCGGTACGGCCCATCTCGGCGATCTGCTCGCCGGCCTTCACGCTCTGGCCTTCGTTCACCAGGCGCTTGCGGTTGTGGCCATAGGCCGACAGCCACTGGTCACTGTGCTTGATGATGATCAGCTCACCGTAGCCGACCAGGCCGGCACCGGAGTACACCACCACGCCATTGGCGGTGGCCTTCACCGCCTGGCCGCTGGTGCCGGCGATATCGACGCCCTGCTTGGTTGCGTCACCGGCCACGTAGCGCCCGACGATCGCGCCATCGGCCGGCCAGCGCCAGGCGATATTGCTCTTCACCGGGCCCACCGGGGCGGTGGTCGGCGCGGTGCTGCCCGTGCTGCCACCGCCGGAACGCGGCGGGGTCACCACCGTGGTCGGCGCGCGGCCACCGCTGGCACCGGCCGGATACAGGCGGATCACCTGGCCCGGATGAATGGTCGACGGGTTGTCCAGGCTGTTCCAGGCGATCAGGTCGGCCGGGGTGATGTCATGGATGCGGGCCAGCGCATAGATGGTGTCGCCCTTGCGCACCACCACGGTCTGCCCGGGCTTGGGCACCGAGGTCTTCGGCGTGGTCACGCCACCGGTGCTGCCGCCACCCGGGCGGACCACAGTGGCGGTGCCGCAGGCGGCCAGGGTGGAAACCAGCAACGCCAGCGCGCCGATGCGCACTCCCTTGCTCAGACGATCAGGACTCATGCGAACTTCGACCTCCATACAAGCCAGGCGATCAGCACCACCACCAACGCGGTGGCGATCCAGCCCAGCGGTTCAATCCAGCGACGCAGTGCCGCTTCAGCACGCGCACCACCGATACGGATGACCGCAGCCAGCACGAACACGCGCTTGCCACGACCGATCAGCATGCTCAACAGGTACTGCGGCATCGGTACACCGACGATACCCGATGCCCACGTGAAGACCTTCATCGGGATGGGCATGAATCCGCCCAGCACCAGGAAGGTGAACACCGCCCAGGGCGACTCGGCCATCTTCGCCTGCACGGTGGTGATGCCCTGCTCGATGGCCGGCAGCATGCCCAGCGCTTCGAACAGCGGCTTGATCACCTCGAAGGCGTAATGACCCAGTGCATAGCCGACCAGCGCGCCGACCATCGAGCCGGCCAGGCTGAGGGTGGCGAACCACCAGCCACGCTTGGGCTGGGCCACGCACATCGGCGCCAGCATCACTTCCGGCATCACCGGGAAGATGATCGCCTCGAAGAAGCTCAACACCGTCAGGTAGGTCGGCGCGCGTTCGTGCGCCGCCCACTTCATCGCCCGCTCGTACAGCGGCCCGAAAATCTTCATGCAACCCTGCTCCGTGGATTAGTCGAGCATGCCGGACAGCAGCGGCACGAAGGTGACCGGCGCCAGCACGCGTTGTTCGATGCTGCCGTCAGCCTTGCGGTCCAGCTGCACCAGCGACTGCCCGCCCGGCCCACCGACCGGCGCCACCAGGCGGCCGCCCTCGGCCAGCTGCCCGACCAGTTCATCGACCAGTGCGGGCGCTGCAGCGGTGACCACGATGGCATCGAACGGGCCATGCTCGGCCCAGCCGGCGCGGCCGTCGTCATGCTTGGTGCGGATGTTCATGCCCAGCGCACGGAAGCGCTTGCGCGCCTGTCGCAGCAGGTCGCCGATGCGCTCGACGGTGTAGATTTCCAGGCCCAGCGCGCCGAGCACGGCGGCCTGGTAGCCGGAACCGGTACCGACTTCCAGCACTTTCTTCGGCGAGACCTGCAGCACGGCTTCGGTCATGCGCGCCACCACCCACGGCTGTGAGATGGTCTGGCCGTGGCCGATCGGCAGGGCGGTGTCTTCGTAGGCGCGTGACGCAAGCGCTTCGTCGATGAACAGATGACGTGGCACCACCCGGATCGCATTCAAGGTCGACTCGTCGACGATGCCGGCCTCGCGCAGGCGATCGACCAGGCGGTCACGCACGCGCTGCGAGGTCATGCCGATACCAACGGCTTCCGGTTGCAGGCGAAGGCGTGGACTCATGCCGGCTGGTCCAGCGCGGCGCTGAGGCCGCCGACCCAGCTGGCCACTTTCTCCAGGGCCTGGTAGCGGGTCAGGTCGACCTGGATGGGGGTGATCGAGATATGGCCGGTGCGTACCGCGTGGAAATCGGTACCGGGGCCGGAGTCCTGCTCACGACCGGCCGGGCCGATCCAGTAGACCTCGTTGCCGCGCGGGTCCTTCTGCGCGATGCAGCCTTCGGCGCGATGGCGGTTGCCCAGGCGCGTGACCTCGAAGCCCTTGACCTCGTTCCACGGCAGGTCCGGCACGTTGACGTTGAGGATGGTGTCGGCGGGCAGCGGATCGGCCTTGAGCCGGGCAACGATCTCGAGCGCGGCGCGCGCTGCGGTCTCGAAATGCTTCGGGTCGTGATTGCGGCTGACCAGTGAAACAGCAACCGCCGGCAGGCCGAGGAAACGACCTTCCATCGCCGCCGAGACGGTGCCGGAATAGATCACGTCATCGCCGAGGTTGGCAGCATTGTTGATGCCGGACACGACAATGTCGGGCTCGAATTCAAGCAGGCCGGTCAGCGCCAGGTGCACGCAGTCGGTGGGCGTACCTGCCACCGAGACGGTGTAATGGTCGATGCGCTTGAGGCGGATCGGCAGGTCCAGGGTCAGCGAGTTGCTGGCACCGGAGCGATCGCGGTCGGGTGCGACCACCGTGACTTCGTGTCCAGCCTCGCGCAGCACCGAGGCCAGCATCCGGATGCCTGCGGCGTCGACACCGTCGTCGTTACTCACCAGGATTCGCATCTTCGATTTAACCGCTTGATTTTCCAAGAATTCGATTCCGTCACCGTGCAGTGTGGGCGGGACCGTCGTGCTCCCTGCGGAAGCCGTCGACCCTGCAAGGGCATCATCTATTGTGCCGCATGCGAGCCGCCGGTCCTACCCTGCCGGCGGTCACGACCGACATCGAACCGTCATAGGCAGACCTGCGCCGGCGGTTTACCCTGTGCGCATGTCGCACCCTGAAGACGAAGATCCGGCCGCATTGTTCCGTGCGGCCATCGGCGAAGTGACGCCGCTGCGCAAGGATGCCGAGCCGGCACCGGCTGCGCCCCGGCCGAAGCCGCGCGCGCGTATGGCCGAACGTGACGAGGCCGAAGCCGCCGGCGAGTTCGCCCGGCTGCTGCGCGACAGCACGCCACTGGAAGCCGGCGACGTGGCCAGCTATCGCCGCGACAACCTGCCACCTCGCCTGTTCCAGCGCCTCAAGCGTGGCCAGTATTCGGTGCAGGACGAACTGGACCTGCATGGCGCCACCGCCGCGCAGGCCGAGACGCTGCTGCGCCAGTTCCTGCTGGAAGCGCATGCACACGAGTATGGCTGCGTGCGCATCATCCACGGCAAGGGATTGCAGTCCGACGGCGGCGCGCCGGTACTGAAGAACCTGGTCGACCGCCTGCTGCGGCTGCGCAACGACGTACTGGCATTCCATTCGGCGCCGACCGGGCAAGGCGGCACCGGCGCGGTGCTGGTGCTGCTGGCACGGCGGTGACTAACCCGGCGGCGACCGGCCCGGGAGAGTCGACTGTTAGTCGGCTGCTTCTTGGGGCGGCGCGCGAAAAGCCCGCGCTGCGCGCGCAAGTCGACTAACAGTCGACTCTACCCCCCCCCCCCCCCCCCCCCCTGTCCCGTCAGGCCTGCGAGGCGTCTTCGACGGGGCCGAGCTCGTGCAGCACGGCCGTGGCGTAGCAGCCGGGCGGCAATGCGAACGACAGCTCCAGCACGTCATCGGCCAGCCACTGGTGCTGCAGCAACGCCGGGCGCAGGCGCAGCGCGCGGCGCTCCTGCTTCAGGCGCGCGTCTTCCAGGCCGGCCCGCAGCGCCTTCGACTCCTCGTCGTCCAGCGCAGCCAGCTCCAGCTCGCGTGCCGCATCGGCACTGCGCAGTTCGCCTTCGCCCCACAGCGGCGCACTGGGATGGATGTCGAAGCGCGCCAGGCGCTCGGCCAGCACGTCGGTGTACGGCTCGGGGCCGAACACGCTGCGGCTGCCATCGAGCATCCACACTTCGCCGTCCAGCGGCTGATCCCAGTTGCCCTGCTCCACGCGCGCGGCCAGCACACGGTTGAACAACGCCGAGCGGGCCGCCGACAGCAGCAATGAACGCTGGTCCTTGCGCATGCGGCGGCCACCGAACATCGCCAGTGCCGCCGGCACGTTGCCGCCGTCGCGGCCGAAGCGCTGCTCACCGAACCAGTTCGGCAGGCCGCGCCCGGCAATCTGCTGCAGGCGCTCGCTGATCGCAGTGGCATCACCCTGCACCTCGCGCAGCACCAGCTTGAAGCGGTTGCCAGCCAGTGCGCCACGCTGCAGCTTGCGGTTGTGCCATGTGGACTCGATCACTTCGATCTCGTCACCGGCCAGCTCGGCCAGGTCCGGCGCAACGCGCTTGGGCAGGTGCACGCTGAAACGCTGGGTAGTGACTGCGTGGCGATCCTTCATGCCCGCGTAGCTCACCGCCATTTCCGGCAGGCCGGCCCACTTGGCCAGCAGCTTGGCCACATGCACGGTGTTGGCACCACGCTTGCGGATGTGCAGCAACAGGTGCTCGCCTTCGCCGGTGGCCTCGAAGGCGGGCAGCTCGTCGACCTGGAAATCTTCCGGCGTGGTGCGGATGCGCGCCGTCAACAGCGGCGCACCGAACGCGAGCGGCAGCGGGATCATGCCGCCACCAGCAACACGACCGCCTGTGCGGCAATGCCTTCACCGCGCCCGGTGAAACCCAGCTTCTCCGACGTGGTTGCCTTGACGCTGACCGTATCCAGCGGCAACTGCAGCAGCTCGCCGATGCGCTCACGCATGGCCAGGGCATGCGGGCCGACCTTGGGCCGCTCGCAGATCACGGTGATGTCGGTGTTGCCGACACGCCAGCCACGCTCGCGCAGCAGGCTGTCGCAATGGCGCACGAAATCGCTGCTGTCGGCGCCCTTCCAGCGGTCGTCACTGGGCGGGAAATGCTGGCCGATGTCACCCAGCGCCAGCGCACCGAGCATCGCATCGCACAAGGCGTGCAGGATCACGTCGCCGTCGCTGTGCGCAAGCACGCCACAGCTGTGTGGAACGTTCACGCCGCCAAGCATGATGTGATCGCCTTCGCCGAAGGCATGGACGTCATAGCCCTGGCCGATGCGGACGGACGGGAACGGTGCGGTGCTCATGGATGCAACCCTTGCAGCAGGGCCGCGCGGGCAATCAGCTGGCGCGGCGGGAAAGTACGAATTCGAACCGGTCCAGATCGGCCGGGGTGGTGACCTTGAAGTTGTCCTCGCTGCCTTCCACCAGCAGCGGGCGCTGGCCCTGGCGCTCCATGGCCATGGCCTCGTCGGTGACGTCGACACCGGCGGCCGCGGCTTCGGACAACGCGCGGCTGAGCTGATGGCGACGGAACAGCTGCGGGGTCAGTGCACGCCACAGGCGTTCGCGCGGTTCGGTGCCATCGATGCCACCGTCGTCACCCGCACGCTTGAGCGTGTCGCGCACCGGGGCAGCCAGGATCGCGCCGACCGGGTCGGCACGGCCGACCTCAAGCAGGCGGCCGAGATCGGCCCGCGACAGGTTCGGCCGCGCGGCATCGTGGACCAGTACGAACTCATCAGCGCGCACCGTCTCCGGCAACGCCTGCAGGCCAGCCAGCACCGAAGCTGCACGGGTCGCGCCACCGATGCAGGTCAGCACCGGCTTGCCCAACCATTCGTTCCAGCCGGGCCAGTCGGCGTCGTCCTGGCCGATCACCACCATCGCCCCGGCCACGGCCGGGTGCGCCAGCAGGGCGTCCAGGGTATGGGCAAGCAGGATCTGCCCACCTGCCTGCAGGTACTGCTTGGGCAACGGCGCGCCGAAGCGGGTGCCACGGCCGGCAGCCGGAACCACGACCCAGATCGCCGCACTCATGGCACGTCCGCCGGGTGTTCGCCGACCTGCGCACTGACACCTGCAGCAGGTTGCGCCGGGTGGACCGGCGCATCCTCGACCACGCGGTAGAACTTTTCGCCAGGCTTGATCATGCCCAGCTCGCTGCGCGCGCGTTCCTCGATGGCGGACTGGCCTTCCTTGAGGTCCTTCACTTCCGCAGCGAGCGCATCATTGCGCTGCTGCAGGCCCTCATTGTCCCGCTCCTGGTTGGCGACCTGGGCTTCGAGCATCATCACTTCGCCCGAATTGCCCGGACCGAACCAGAAGCGGTACTGCAGCCAACCCAGCAGCAGGGCCAGCACCAGCAGCATCCAGCGCCAGTCGCGCATCGGCTCAGCGCTTCAGCGAAACGAACGCGTCACGACCGGCGTAACGCGCGCCGGCACCGAGGGCTTCCTCGATGCGCAGCAGCTGGTTGTACTTGGCCACGCGATCGCTGCGGCACAGCGAGCCGGTCTTGATCTGGGTGGCGGTGGTGGCCACGGCGATGTCGGCGATGGTGGTGTCTTCGGTTTCGCCCGAACGGTGCGAGACCACGGCGGCATAGCCGGCGCGGTCGGCCATGGCGATCGCTTCCAGGGTTTCGCTCAGGGTGCCGATCTGGTTGACCTTGATCAGGATCGCGTTGGCGGTGCCCGAGTCGATGCCTTCCTGGAAGATCTTCGGGTTGGTCACGAACAGGTCGTCACCCACCAGCTGCACCTTCTTGCCGATGCGGTCGGTCAGCAGCTTCCAGCCGGCCCAGTCGTTCTCGGCCAGGCCGTCTTCGATCGTGATGATCGGGTACTGCGCGGCCCAGTCGGCGAGGAAGTCGACGAACTGCTCGGAGGTCAGGCGCTTGTTCTCGCCGACCAGGTTGTACTTGCCGTTCTCGAAGAACTCGCTGGACGCCACGTCCAGGCCCAGCAGCACGTCTTCACCGGCGGTGTAGCCAGCCTTGCCGATCGCTTCGAGGATGGTGTCCAGCGCTTCGACGTTGCTGCGGAAGTCCGGTGCGAAGCCGCCCTCATCGCCCACCGCCGTGCTCAGGCCGTGGCCCTTCAGCACCGACTTCAGCGAATGGAAGATCTCGGTACCGGCGCGCAGCGCTTCGGAGAACGAGGTGAAGCCGACCGGCAGCACCATGAATTCCTGGAAGTCGACGTTGTTGTCGGCATGTGCGCCGCCGTTGATGATGTTCATCATCGGCACCGGCAGCGACGGGGTCACGCCGGTCTTGGCGGCCAGGTACTGCCACAGTGCCTGCTTGCTCGATGCGGCGGCGGCATGCGCGGCGGCCATCGAAACACCCAGCAGCGCGTTGGCGCCCAGGCGGCCCTTGTTCTCGGTGCCGTCGAGGTCGATCAGGCGACGGTCGAGGCCGTTCTGGTCGGTGGCCTCGAAGCCCTTCAGCGCATTGGCAATGGTGGTGTTGACGTTGTCGACGGCCTTGCGCACGCCCTTGCCCAGGTAACGGGTCTTGTCGCCATCACGCAGCTCGACCGCTTCCTTGGTGCCGGTCGAGGCGCCGGAGGGAACCGCGGCGCGACCGAACGAACCGTCCTCCAGGATGACTTCGGCTTCCAGCGTGGGGTTGCCACGGCTGTCGAGGATTTCACGGGCGTGGATGCTGCGGATCGTACTCATGGTCGGGCCGGTTACCTGTATGGAGAGGGGGCGACAAAACGAATGCCGCGTGATTATCCCCGGCTGCCCGCCACTTGCCAAATGGCGCAGGCGGCTTCAGCCCCAGCTGGACCCGATCACGATCAGGACCATCGACACCAGCATCACCAGCAATGCACCGGCAATCGCCGCCAGGATGGGGCCACGCTGCCGACGCCAGGCCAGCACCATCGCCACCGGGCAGCCCAGGAAGGACAGCACCATCGTGACCAACGCGCCCAGCATCCACCATTGCGTGGCCTGCACGCCGTTGTTTCCGTCTCCCGGCGGCCGGAAGCCGGCCGTGAAGGCCAGCACGCCCACCACAAGGGCCATCCAGGTCAACACGGCCAGGCCCAGAGCGATCAGACCCCAGGGCCAGCCGCGCGCCGACGTGGTCGCATTCATCAAAGCACTCCGTAGAACAGAGCACCGAACCACAGCGACAGCAGGATGATCGCCAGGCCAGCCATCACCTTGCCGCGATTCAGGCGCCAGGCCAGCACGGCGGCAGCGACGCAGCCCACGGCGCCGAGCAGCTCCGCCACCAGCAGCGCGATGAAGTACGCGCGCAGATTGAGTGCGCTGCCACCATCACCCGGTGGCCGCACGGACGCTGCGCCGATCAATGCCAACCCAAACATGCCCACGGTGAACAGCACCGCCAGGCCCAGTGCGATCAGGCCCCAAGGCCACTGCTTCCAGTGCCGGCGATGACGCTGGGCTTCCAGCGCCAGCCACGGGTCACGACTCACGCGAAGCGCGAGAAGCCGTGCTTCTTGGTCACCGCGTCGAGTTCCATCAGGGTCTCGAGCAGGGCTTCCATCTGGTCCAGCGGCCACGCATTGGGGCCATCGGACAGCGCCTTGGACGGGTCCGGATGGGTCTCGGCGAACAGGCCGGAGATGCCCACCGCCACGGCGGCACGGGCCAGCACCGGCACGTGCTCGCGCTGACCACCGGAACTGGTGCCCTGCCCGCCCGGCAGCTGCACCGAATGGGTGGCGTCGAACACCACCGGGCAACCGGTATCGCGCATCACCGCCAGCGAACGCATGTCGCTGACCAGGTTGTTGTAGCCGAAGCTGGCACCGCGCTCGCAGACCATGATCTGCTCATTGCCGGTGGCCTTGGCCTTCTCCACGACCGGCTTCATGTCCCATGGCGCCAGGAACTGGCCCTTCTTGATGTTGACCGGCTTGCCGGCCGAGCACACCTTGCGGATGAAGTCGGTCTGGCGGACCAGGAACGCGGGGGTCTGCAGCACATCCACCACCGAGGCCACTTCATCCATCGGGGTGTACTCGTGGACGTCGGTCAGCACCGGCACGCCGATCTGCTTCTTGACCTCGGCCAGGACCTTCAGGCCCTCCTCCATGCCCGGGCCGCGGAAGGCGGTACCCGAAGTGCGGTTGGCCTTGTCGAAGCTGGACTTGAAGATGAAGTTGACACCGAGCTTGTCGGTGACCTCCTTCAGCTTGCCGGCGGTATCGAGCTGCAGCTGCATCGACTCGATCACGCAGGGGCCGGCGATCAGGAACAGGGGCTGGTCCAGCCCGACCTCGAATCCACACAGTTTCATGGCGTTTCCTTGTTGTCCGCAGCACCGGCCGGGCCGGTGCGCTGGGGGTTGAAGCATGCAGGATGGGGGCCGAGGCCCCCATTCACAAGTCAGGCGCGCGCTTCGGAAAGCAGCTTGCCGCCGGCCTTGCGCTCGCGCGCGGCGCGGATGAAACCGATGAACAGCGGGTGGCCGTCACGCGGCGTGGACAGGAATTCCGGGTGCGCCTGGCAGGCCAGGAACCACGGGTGCGCATCGCGCGGCAGTTCCACCACTTCCACCAGGGTGTCGTCCATCGACTTGCCGGCGATCACCAGGCCGGCATCTTCCAGCTGGGTGCGGTAGCGGTTGTTGAACTCGTAACGGTGGCGATGGCGCTCGGCGACCACGTCCTTGCCGTACAGCTCGCGGGCCAGCGTGCCCGGCTTCAAGCGCTGCTCCTGCAGGCCCAGGCGCATGGTGCCGCCGAGGTCGCTCTTGTCGTCACGCTTCTCGACATCACCGGTGGCGGTGCGCCATTCGGTGATCAGGCCGATCACGGGGTTCGGCGACTGGCGGTCGTTCTCGGTGCTGTTTGCACCTTCCAGGCCCACCACATTGCGCGCGTAGTCGACCACGGCCGCCTGCATGCCGTAGCAGATGCCGAAGTACGGCACCTGCTGCTCGCGGGCGAACTTCGAGGTCAGCACCTTGCCTTCGAAACCACGGTCACCGAAGCCACCGGGCACCAGGATGCCGTCGACATCGGCCAGTGCGGCCATGTCGGTGCCTTCCAGATCCTGCGCTTCCAGCCACTTCAGGTTGACCTTGGTGCGCTGGCGCAGGCCACCGTGCTTGAGGGCTTCGCCGACCGACTTGTAGGCGTCCTGGTGATCGACGTACTTGCCGACCACGGCGATGGTCACTTCGTCCAGCGGATGCAGGGTCGCGTCGACCGCGTCCTCCCACATCGACAGGTCGACCGGGCCCACCTTGTCGGCCAGCTTCAGCTGGTTGACCACGATCTCGTCCAGGCCCTGCGCGTGCAGGCCCGACGGAATGCGGTACAGCACGTCCACGTCCGGCACACTGATGACGGCGCGCTCGGAGACGTTGGTGAACTGCGCGATCTTGCGGCGCTCCGAATCCGGCACGGCCTGCTCGGAGCGGCACAGCAGCACGTCCGGCTGGATGCCGATCGAGCGCAGTTCCTTCACCGAGTGCTGGGTCGGCTTGGTCTTCAGTTCACCGGCGGCGCCGATGTACGGCACCAGGGTGAGGTGCATGAACAGCGCCTTCTCCGGGCCGCGCTCGGTGCGCACCTGGCGGATCGCCTCCAGGAACGGCAGCGATTCGATGTCACCGACGGTACCGCCGATCTCGACCAGCGCCACGTCGTAGCCTTCGGTGGCTTCATCGATGCAGCGGCGGATCTCGTCGGTGATGTGCGGAATGACCTGCACGGTCGCGCCCAGGTAGTCGCCGCGGCGCTCCTTGCGGATCACGTTCTCGTAGATGCGGCCGGTGGTGACCGAGTTCTTGCGGCTCAGGCGGGTGCGCACGAAGCGCTCGTAGTGGCCCAGGTCGAGGTCGGTCTCGGCGCCGTCGTCGGTGACGTAGACCTCACCGTGCTGGAACGGGCTCATGGTGCCCGGGTCGACGTTGATGTACGGGTCGAGCTTCATCATCGTGACCTTCAGGCCACGGGCTTCGAGAATGGCGGCCAGTGACGCAGCGGCAATGCCTTTGCCGAGCGAGGACACCACGCCGCCGGTTACGAAAATCAAGGGAGTCATGGCTGCAAGCATCCTGTCTGGAAATGGAAAACGGCAGCACCACGCGCACCCGGAGGGCGGGCATGGAGCTTGAAGGGGGTTTTCCGGTTCGCTGGGGCAGCGAGGGAGGTGCTGGGCCGTGCGGCGGCAGGCGCCGGACGGGGACCACCCTGCGAGGTCGGGGCGGCCGTGCCGGTCATATCGACCGTCACCTGCGACCCGCATTGCTGGCGACCACGCATGGTCGTGCCAGCCCATTCGCAAAGGGTGGACACGCACTTACTCCCGGAAAGCCATAGTTTACAGATTGATGGCCGCCAACCCAAGAGGCAGTTGCGGCCATCACCCAAAAGAAACGCCCCGCTGGGCGGGGCGTCGGGGGGCGAATCCCTTGCGGCAAGGGCTTCAGAGGGTGGAAGGATTACTTCTTCTTCCTCGCCTCTTCTTCCTCTTCCTGCTGCGGGGCCGGCTGGCCCTGCGCCTTCATTTCGGCATTGGCCTGGGCGCGGCGCTTGGCCTTGGCATCGGCTTCGGCCTGTGCCTTGTCGGCCTGGTCGCCCTGCTGCGGGGCCGGCTGGCCGGCGTTCTGCGCCACCACCAGCGGCACTGCAACGGCGGCAGCGGCCAGGATCGCAATGGTCAGCAACTTCTTCATGAGGTCCTCCTCGCGGTATGGCTTGGATGTTTCGACCCAACAGGGGCCGCCGGCGTTCAGATTCCAGCGACTGCCATTTTACCCCCTCCCCGCCGCCGAGGCTGAACCGCAGGCGTGCAAATTCGCCGCACAGACCGCACACTTGCGCGTCGCTCCGCGCTTTAGAAGATAGATGAACGCCCGCTATAACGCCGCCGATATTGAAGTCCTGTCCGGCCTTGACCCGGTCAAGCGCCGTCCCGGCATGTATACCGACACCGCGCGCCCGAACCACCTGGCGCAGGAAGTGATCGACAACTCGGTGGACGAGGCCCTCGCCGGCCACGCCCGCTCGATCGAGATCACCCTGTACAAGGACGGCAGCGTGGAGGTCAGCGATGACGGCCGCGGCATGCCGGTGGACATCCATCCGGAAGAGAAGATCCCGGGTGTCGAGCTGATCCTCACCCGCCTGCATGCGGGCGGCAAGTTCAGCAACAACAACTACACCTTCTCCGGCGGCCTGCACGGCGTCGGCGTCAGCGTGGTCAACGCGCTGTCGACCCTGGTGGAAGTGCACATCAAGCGCGAAGGTGCCGAGCACCGCATCACCTTCCGCAATGGCGACCGCGCCACCCCGCTGGAAGTGGTCGGCACCGTCGGCAAGAAGAACACCGGTACCCGCGTGCGCTTCTGGCCGGACCCGAAGTACTTCGATACGCCGAAGTTCGCGGTGCGCGCGCTCAAGCACCTGCTGCGCGCCAAGGCCGTGCTGTGCCCGGGCCTGACCGTCAAGCTGACCGACGAGGCCACCGGCGAAGTCGACACCTGGTACTACGAAGACGGCCTGCGCGATTACCTGAAGCTGGAACTGGGCGAGCGCGAATCGCTGCCGGCCGACCTGTTCGTCGGCAACCTGAAGAAGGACACCGAGGTGGTGGACTGGGCCGTGGCCTGGCTGCCGGAGGGCGAGCTGGTACAGGAAAGCTACGTCAACCTGATTCCCACCGCCCAGCACGGCACCCACGTCAACGGCCTGCGTACCGGGCTGACCGAGGCGCTGCGCGAGTTCTGCGACTTCCGCAACCTGCTGCCGCGTGGCGTCAAGCTGGCCCCGGAAGACGTGTGGGACCGCGTGTCGTTCGTGCTCTCGCTGAAGATGACCGACCCGCAGTTCAGCGGCCAGACCAAGGAACGCCTGTCCTCGCGCCAGGCCGCCGGTTTCGTCGAAGGCGCCGCCCACGATGCGTTCAGCCTGCTGCTGAACCAGAACGTGGAACTGGGCGAGAAGATCGCGCAGATCGCCATCGAGCGTGCCAGCGCACGCCTGAAGACCGAGAAGCTGGTCGTCCGCAAGAAGGTCACCCAGGGCCCGGCCCTGCCCGGCAAGCTGGCCGACTGCATCAGCCAGGACCTGTCGCGTACCGAGCTGTTCCTGGTGGAAGGTGATTCGGCAGGCGGCAGCGCCAAGCAGGCCCGCGACAAGGACTTCCAGGCCATCATGCCGTTGCGCGGCAAGATCCTGAACACCTGGGAAGTCTCGTCCAACAGCGTGCTGGCCTCGGAAGAAGTGCACAACCTGGCCATCGCCATCGGCTGCGACCCGGGCAAGGATGACATCAGCGGCCTGCGTTACGGCAAGGTCATCATCCTGGCCGACGCGGACTCCGACGGCCTGCACATCGCAACGCTGCTGACCGCGCTGTTCCTGAAGCACTTCCCGGCGCTGGTCGATGCCGGCCACGTGTTCGTGGCGATGCCGCCGCTGTTCCGCATCGACGTGGGCAAGCAGGTGTTCTACGCCCTGGACGAGGAAGAAAAGCGCTCGATGCTGGACAAGATCGAACGCGAGAAGATCAAGGGCGCCATCAACGTGACCCGCTTCAAGGGCCTGGGCGAGATGAACCCGCCGCAGCTGCGTGAATCCACCATCCACCCGGATACGCGCCGCCTGGTGCAGCTGACCGTTGATGATCGCGAACAGACAAGTTCGCTGATGGACATGCTGCTGGCCAAGAAGCGCGCCTCCGACCGCAAGGGCTGGCTGGAGAGCAAGGGCGACCTCGCCTCCCTGGAAGTCTGATCCTGAGCGAGGTCGGATCCCTTTCCTGCGGAAAGGGATCCGACCCCATCCGCTCCGGAGCCATCCCGCCGCCATCGGCAAACCCGGCGGCGCCATAATGCGCGTCCACCCGTGTGGACCATCGTATTGGCCAGCCACTCGTTGCTGTTCCCCGCCCTGCCGCTGCACAGCGCCCGGTTGGTGCTGAGCCCGATCCGCCGTGACGACGCGGCCGCGCTGTTCACGCTGCAGTCCAATCCGGACGTGATGCGCTGGTGGAACCACCCGGCCTGGACGCGTCCGGCCGAAGCCCGCGAACAGATCGACGACGATCTTGCCGCGCACGCCATCGGTACCCAGTTGAAGCTGGCCGTGCGCGAATCGCCCAACGGCCCACTACTGGGCATCTGCGTTGCGTTCGCCATTGATCGCGAGGCCATGCGGGCCGAGATCGGCTATCTGTTGGCGCCGGACCGCCAGGGCCAGGGATACATGCATGAGGCCCTGCAGCAGATGCTGGGCTATCTGTTCCGCACCCTGCACCTGCACCGTATCGAAGCCGAGATCGATCCACGCAACGTACCCTCGGCACATGTGCTTGACCGCCTGGGCTTCCACCGCGAAGGGGTGCTGCGCCAGCGCTGGCGCATCCAGGGTGAGCTTTCGGACTCGGCCGTCTACGGCCTGTTGGCCAACGACGAAGCGGCAACCGCCCTGCCCGCTTGACCCAATCTGGCCGCAACCGGCCAGCGCGCTCAGGCATGCCTTTGGACACATCCGGTGCGGCACCCACCGGCCTAGCATCGGAACCCCCTTCCGTTGCCGATACGGTGCCATGAAGTCCCTGCTGCACACTGCCGCGCTCTGCGTCGGCCTGCTCATCGCCCCTGCCAGCGCGCTGGCCGCACCGGCCGACGCCAAACCCGACCAGAAGGATGACAAGAGCGAAGCGCCCGCGCTGCCGGCCGATGCCTCGGTCCGCCAGAGCATGCGCCTGGCCGGGCGCAGCCTCGATTACACCGCCACGGTCGGCACCCTGCCGGTGCGCGATGACAAGGGCAAGGTGATCGCCGATGTGGTGTTCACCGCCTACACGATGCCGGGCAAGGACCGGCCGGTGACCTTCGCGCTCAACGGCGGCCCCGGTGCCTCGTCGGTCTACCTCAACATGGGCGCGATCGGGCCCAAGGTAGTCACCTTCGGTTCGGAGGGCGACAGCGCCTCGGCGCCAGCCACCCTGCATGACAACCCGGGTACCTGGCTGGATTTCACCGACCTGGTGTTCATCGATCCGGTCGGCACCGGTTTCAGCCGCGCGCGCATCGGCGATGACGAGGCGAAGAAGCAGCTGTACAACCCCAGTGCCGACATCGAGTACCTGTCGCGCTCGATCTACGACTGGCTGTTGCGCAACCAGCGCATGGCGTCACGCAAGTACCTGACCGGCGAGAGCTACGGCGGTTATCGCGGCCCGCGCATCACCCACTTCCTGCAGACCCGGCTGGGCGTGGCGATGAACGGCCTGGTGCTGGTGTCGCCGTACCTTAGCCCGACGCTGGAAGACAACGCCGACGTCTCGCCGATGGCGTGGATGCAGACGCTGCCGTCGATCGCCGCAGCGCACCTGGAGCGCCAGGGCAGGCTGACCGACGCGGCGATGCGCGAGGTGGTCGAGTACACCCGTGGCGACTACGCCAACGCGCTGATGAAGGGCCGCAGCGATCCGCAGGCGACCGAGGCGATGCTGCGCCGGGTAACCGAGCTGACCGGGCTTGACCCGCAGTTCGTGCGCCGTGCCGGCGGCCGCCTGGAAACCCAGGCCTACCTGCGCGAAGTGTTCCGCGACAAGGGCACGCTGGGCAGCCGCTACGATTCCAACGTGACCGCGTTCGATCCGTTCCCGAACGATCCGGAGCAGCGTGCCAACGATCCTCTGCTGGACAGCATCATCGCGCCGACCACCACGGCGATGGTCGACTTCGTGACGCGCGTGGTCGGCTGGAAGGTGGATGCGCGCTACCAGGCGCTGAACTACGAGGTGAACCGGCTGTGGGACCGCAACGGCGAACTGCGCCAGGGTGCGGTGACCCAGCTGCGCCAGGCGGTGGCGATCGACCCGCATCTGCAGGTGCTGATCGTGCACGGCTGGAATGACCTGTCGTGCCCGTTCATGGGTTCGATCCTGACGGTGGACCAGATGCCGGCGATGGGCAGCAATCCGGACCGGGTGCAGGTGCGGAGCTACCCGGGCGGGCACATGTTCTACAGCCGGGCGGACAGCCAGGCGGCGTTCCGGAAGGATGTGCAGGCGCTGTTCCAGCGCAATTGAGGGGTTCGGCCGGGCCTGCGGCCCGGCACCCGCTGACGGCAACGGCAACGGCACAAGCCGGGGTTCCGTGGGCTGGCGAGGTGGGGTGGGGTTGCAGGACACGCCGTAAACCCATCCCTGGGGGCTCGATGGCGCCATCCATGGCGCCAACGGTCCTGCAACCCCACCCCGCCGCTGACAGATTCCTGCGGCTGTTGGGGCGGGCGACCGTCCGCTGTTGGTGGGTGTCGACTTCCTGCTGCTGTTGGTGGGTGTCGACCTTGGTCGACACACTGGGTACAGAGAAATGATCTCCCCATGAAAAAAGCCCGCCGGTATCCGGCGGGCTTTTTTTGTGCAACGTGTGCGTGCAGATCAGGTCCAGCCGAACAGCTCGAACAGCTTCAGGATCAGGTACGCACAGCCGCCGGCGGCGGGGATGGTCAGGATCCAGGCCCAGACGATGCGTTCGATCACGCCGAACTTCAGCGAACGCGGGTTCTTGGCGAAGCCGACGCCCATGATCGCGGTGGAGATGCTGTGCGTGGTCGAGACCGGCATGCCGAAGTGGGCAGCCAGGGTCAGGATGGTGGCCGAGCTGGTCTCCGCGGCGAAGCCGTGGATCGGGTGCAGCTTGACCATCTTGTGGCCCAGGGTCTTGATGATCTTCCAGCCGCCCGAGGCGGTACCGGCAGCCATCACCACCGCACAGGTCAGCACGATCCACATCGCGATGCCGTCACCGGCGTGCGCGTCCGGGTGCATGAAGGCCAGCCAGGACGGCAGGTCGTTCAGTGCGCCGGTCGCTTCGGCACCGATCAGGGTCATGGCGATGATGCCCATGGTCTTCTGCGCGTCGTTGTGGCCGTGGGCGAAGCCCATGTAGGCCGCCGAGGCGATCTGGGCCTTGCCGAAGAACGCATTGACGATGCGCGGGCGGGCCAGGCGACCGATGGCGCCACCGATCTTGGCCAGGCCGGCAATCAGGCCCCACAGCAGCACCATCACCACGATGCCGAGCAGGAAACCGGCGATCGGCGAGGTGATCATCGGCACGAACACCTTCCACAGCAGGCCCTTGTTCTGCGCCCAGCTGCCCAGGCGCTCGGACCAGATCAGCGCGTCCCAGTTGTTGTGGGCCGCGGCCAGGCCAGCGCCGCAGAGGCCACCGATCAGCGCGTGCGAGGACGAGGACGGCAGCCCCTTCCACCAAGTGATCAGGTTCCAGATGATGCCGCCGAGCAGCGCGCACAGGATCACCTGCGGGGTGACATCGACGACGTTGGTGTTGAGCAGGCCGGAGGCGATCGTCAATGCGACGGCCGTACCGGTCAGCGCACCGATCAGGTTCATGAAGGCGGCCAGCATCACCGCCCAGCCGGGCGAGAGCACCTTGGTCGCGACCACGGTGGCAATGGAGTTGGCGGTGTCGTGGAAGCCGTTGATGAACTCGAAGACGAGTGCGGCCAGGATCACCACCAGGACAAGGGTCAACATGCGGCGGCGTCCGTCAGCTGTTCTTCAACACGATCTGGTACGCCACCACGCCGGCCTCGCGGCAACGGTCGATGGCCTTTTCCAGGATCTCGAAGAATTCCTTCAGCAGGAACATCTGCAGGTTGTCCAGGCGGCCGGAATAGATGTCGCGGTACAGCTCGAGCATCAGGCGGTCGGCCTCGTTTTCCAGTGAACGCAGCTTCTCGTTCAGCGCGGTCATCCGGTCCAGGTTCATGTGGCGCAGGTCGGCCACCATCTCCACCACCACGCCGGCGGCCTGTTCCAGCATCGCCGCGCGCGGCGCGAAGTCGATGTGTTCCAGGTGGGTCGTGGCCAGCGAATAGCGATCGGCGAACTTCTCGATCTGCTTGGGAATCTTGTACAGGGCCGAGCCCAGCGCTTCGATGTCTTCGCGCTCGATCGGGGTCATGAAGCTGTCCACCAGCGCCTGGCTGATCTTGTCCGAGGCCGCGCGCTCGCGCAGGCGGGCCAGCTTGAAGGCGTCCAGCGCGGGCTGGCGGTCGGCCTCGCGCAGCATGGAATGCAGCGCCTTGGCGGCGTCGGACGCCGCGACGGCGGCCTCATCGAGCAGGGTGTAGAACTGTTTGCCGGAACCGAAAATGGTCTGCAGAGAGAACATTGAGAAACCTGTCAGCCGTCGCGGGAAGGACGGCACCAGACGGAATTATGACGGCTAGATGACCATCTCGGGTATCCCCGCCCCCTTTCAAGGGCGTAGAACCCCCAACCTGAACAGGCGGTTGCCACCCTGCCACGCCCCTTTGCTAAGATGCCAGCGCGCCTTCGGGCGCACCTTATGGACGACGACCCTTATCCCCCAGCGCCGCGCCGGACCCCGTTCCTGAGCGCCTGCCGCCATCGCAAGCACCCGCCCTCCCTGCCACCAACCGGGGACGACGCCCGTGTTTGAAATGATCCTGATTGTCTTCGCGCTTGTTCTGTTGAACGGCTTCTTCGCCATGTCCGAGATGTCGGTCATGACCTCGCGCAAGAGCCGCCTGAAGCAGATGGCCGCCACCTCCAAGCGCGCCGCCAAGGCGCTTGAGCTGTCGGAGAAGCCGGAGAGCTTCCTGTCCACCGTGCAGATCGGCATCACCGTGATCGGCGTGCTGACCGGCTACCTCGGTGGTGAAGCACTGGGCGAGGCCTTCGCCGGCTGGATCCAGGGCCTGATGCCGGGCTTCGCCTATGCCGGCAACATCGGCACGGCGCTGGCGGTCAGCTTGATCACTTTCATCACGCTGATCTTCGGCGAACTGGTGCCCAAGCGCCTGGCACTGACCCGTTCGGAGGCCATTGCCGGCCTGGTGGCGATGCCGATGAGCTGGCTGGCCAAGTTGGCCCTGCCCTTCGTCTGGCTGCTGTCCAAGACCACCCAGCTGGTCCTGCGCCTGTTCGGCCTGGGCAAGGATGAAGTCGCCTCGGTGACCGAAGAAGAGATCCGCATGCTGGTGGCCGAGAGCCACGAGGCCGGCGTGATCGATGCCCACGAGCGCGACATGATGAACCGTGTCATGCGCCTGGGCGACCGCACCGCCGACAGCCTGATGACCCCGCGCAACCGCATCGCGTGGCTCGACACCCAGGCTGGACTGGAACGCAACCTGGAAATCATGGCCGAGCACGAGTTCTCGCGGTACCCGGTGTACCGCGACAACGACATGGACGTGGTCGGCGTGCTGGAGCTGAAATCGCTGGCTACGCGCATGGCGCGCGGCGACAACGCGCTGTTCCAGACCCTGCGCGAACCCCTGTACGTTTCCGAATCGACCCACGCGATGAAGCTGCTGGAAATCTTCCGCGAGGAACAGCAGTCGATGGCACTGGTAGTGGACGAGTACGGCGAGATCCAGGGCCTGGTGACCATCAGCGACCTGATGGGCGCGGTGGTTGGACGCCTGCAGGCGGTGGAGAACGCCGACGAGGACGCACTGGTGGTGACCCGCGAGGACGGCTCGCTGCTGGTTGACGGTTCACTGCCGATCGAAGACGTGCGCGAACTGATCGGCAGCAACGACCTGCCCGACGCCGAGGACGGCGACTACTACACGCTGGCCGGCATGTGCATCCATTACTTCGGCCGCATTCCGCACGCGGGCGAGTACTTCGACTGGGCTGGCTGGCGCTTCGAAGTGGTCGACCTGGACGGTGCGCGCGTGGACAAGCTGCTGCTGCGCACGTTGTCCGACGAGCAGGCCGATGAGCTCACCGCCTGAGGCCGGCCAGGGTCCGGGCGCCGAGCGCCCGACCTACCGCAACGAGGGCATCCGCACCCTGCTGGAGATGTTCGCCTCCGGTGATCCGGCCGAGCACATGCCGCTTGGCCAGATCCTGTGCAACCTGCAGCAGAGCGCGTTCGGCGTATTCCTGTTCGTGGCCATCCTGCCCTCGTTCATTCCGATTCCGGGCATGGGCGGCGCGGTCAGCGGTCCACTGGTGATCCTTATCGGCCTGCAGATGCTGTGCTGCCTGCGCCGCCCCTGGCTGCCCGGCTTCATTGCCCGGCGCGGGCCGAAGCGCGGCACCATGCACCGCTTCCTTGACCGTATCGATCGCCCGCTGCGGCGCCTGGACAAGATGCTTAAGCCGCGGCTGCCGCAGCTGCTGACACCGCTGCCAGCGCATGCGTTTACCGGCCTGCTGCTGGTGCTGCTGGGCGTGCTGCTGTCGCTGCCGATTCCGTTCACCAATTTCCTGTTCGGCTTCCAGCTGCTGCTGTTCGCGCTGGCATTGCTGGAGCGCGATGGCGCGCTGATGCTGTTCAACTGGATCGCGGCGCTGGCGGCGATCGCCTTCTTCGGTTTCAGTTCGGGGCAGCTGGTGGGTTACACGGTGGATCTGTTCCAGCGTTGGTTCTGAAAGCCGACCGCTGCGCTCGCCGGGCATGGCCCGGCGCTACCCACGATGCGCCCCCGGTAGCGCCGGGCCATGCCCGGCGGGGGCGAAACCTCAGCGCAGATCAATGAAACCGTTGTCGGCCAACGCCGCCGGCTCGTCCTGCACCGCCGACAGCACGAAGGTCAACGCCTTGCCCAGCAGCGTGCCCGGACCATCCCAGTATTCGGCACTGTCGGCGCGCACGTGGATCAGGCGAAGGTTGGGGTCATCCTTGCCACCGGGGAAGAACAGTTTCATCGCCGGTGACCACAGCTCCTCGATCTTCGCGCGATCGTCAACCACGCGTGCCCGCCCCGCCACCGACACATAGGTGTTCTTCGAGGGCGAGGCATACGCCACGTTGACCCGCGGATCGAGCGCGATCTCGGCCACCTTCGGGCTGTCGCCGGTGATCACGAACCACAGGTCACCATCGAAGGCGACCTGCTGGGTGGCCAGCGGCCGGCTGTAGAGTCGCCCGTCGACGCCGGTGGTGGTGAACATCGCCACCTCCACGTCCTTGATCAGTTCGGCCAGCTGGGCAATGTGTTCGGCGCGGGTCTCGGCCATGGTGGGGACTCCAGAAGTAGGAGTCCCCATCAGACGCGGTTGGGCCGCAACAGGCCGTGACGCAATTGTTCAGCCCGCGTGGCGGGCATGCCAGGCGTGCATCGCCAGTTCGAACGAACGCAGGCGTGCGCGGTGGTCGTACAGATTGGCGGTGAGCATCAGTTCGTCGGGCTTGTGCCGTTCGACGAAGGCGGCGATGCCCTCGGCCACCTGCTGCGGATCACCCAGTACGGTGCAGGCCAATGCCCGCTCCACGCCCAGCTTTTCATGCGGTTCCCAGAAGGACTCGATGTCGTCGATCGGTGCCGGAATCTTGCCCGGACGGCCGCGGCGAAGGTTGACGAAACTCTGCTGCTGGCTGGTGAACAAACGCCGCGATTCGGCTTCGCTGTCGCTGGCGACAACGTTCAAGGCCAGCATCGCGTGCGGCTGTTTCAGCGTGGCCGAGGGGCGGAACTCGCGGCGGTACACCGCCAGCGCTTCGTCCATCACGTCGGGCGCGAAGTGCGAGGCGAACGCGTACGGCAGGCCCATCGAGGCGGCCATGCGCGCACCGAACAGGCTCGAACCGAGGATCCAGGTCGGCACCCGCAGGCCTCCCCCCGGCACCGCCTGCACAGCCTGCCCGGGCTGTACCGGTTCGAAGTAGTGCAGCAGTTCGCGAACGTCCTGCGGGAACTGGTCGGCGCTGTCGAAGTAGCGGCGCAGTGCACGCGCGGTCGGCTGGTCGGTGCCCGGCGCGCGGCCGAGGCCGAGGTCGATACGATCCGGATACAGCGACGCCAGCGTGCCGAACTGCTCGGCCACCTGCAGCGGCGCATGGTTGGGCAGCATGATGCCGCCGGCACCGACGCGGATGCGCTTCGTGCCGCCCGCCACGTGGCCGATCAGCACAGCGGTGGCCGCACTGGCGATGCCGGGCATGTTGTGGTGTTCGGCCAGCCAGTAACGGCGATAGCCCAGCGCATCGGCGTGCTGGGCCAGTTCCAGCATGTTGGCGAAGGCGGCGGTGGTGTCACTGCCCTCGCAGACCGGGGCTAGGTCGAGAATCGACAACGGGATCATCAGGCGGTATTCCGTCACAGGATTCCCTTTGTGATGGGGTCGGCCGGGCGCAACGGCCAGTGACGGTGGCGGGATGCTGATTCCCGCGGGATGGGTTCAGGAGAACAGGGTCGACGGATTACGGGCCGCGGGCCGCGGACGGCGGCTGGACGGCGGCTGGACTGCTCTCGGCGGGAGACTGAAACCCCCGCGCTGCGCGCGATAGTCGACTAACAGTCGACTCTACCGGCGCCCCGTCAACCGTCGTCCCCGCCAGCCCGCATTCCCATCAACCTGCGCCCCGGTCAACCTGCATACCGGTCAGAACGCGCTGGGGCGCGGCTCCGGCAGCGGCTGATCGACCATCGGCTTCAGCTCGGCATCCAGCGCCACGCGCTCGTCGAACACGAAGCAACGCCCCTCGTAGCCTTCACCGCCCACCTCCTCGAAGTAACCGAGGATGCCGCCGTCGAGCTGCAGCACATTGTCCATGCCGTCGTTGACCATCCACAGCGCGGCCTTCTCGCAGCGGATGCCGCCGGTGCAGAAACTGACCACGGTGCTGTCCTTCAGCGCCTCGCGATGCGGCGCCAACGCCTCGGGCAGGTCGGTGAACTTGTGGATGGGCAGCACCAGCGCGTCCTTGAAGGTGCCGTACTCCACTTCCTGCAGGTTGCGCGTGTCGAGCATCACCACCGGCTTGCCGGCGTCGTCATGCCCCTGGCGCAGCCACCGCTGCACCGTGGCCGGATCGACCGCCGGCGCACGCGGATAGTCCAGCGGCTGGCCATCATCGCGGCGGAAGCTGATGATCTCGTCCTTCACCTTGGCCTTCAGCCGCGCGAACGGCTGGTGCTCGCTGAGACTGGTTTTGACCCGCAAATCAGCAAAACGCGCATCTTCACGCAACGCCGCATAGAAGCCCTCGATGGCTCCCGGGGCGCCGGCCAGGAACAGGTTCAACCCCTCGCCTGCCACCAGGATCGTGCCGCGCAGCTCCGCCGCCTCGGCACGCGCCAGCAGCTGGTCGCACAAGGCCTGGGGGGCGTCGATGACGGCGAAATGGTAGGCAGCGGTATTGGCGATCATCCCGCCATTTTAGCGCCTCCCGCCCCTCCGGACAGATTCAGGGGTCAGAGCCCTCTGCGCAGCAGAGGGATCCGACCCCCGGCAGATACCCGGAATCTGTCAGGGATGGGGCGGTGTGGGCAGGCGGGCAGCGGGTGCCACCCGGCCGGACCCTCTACCCCCGCAACAGCACGAACGGCAGCAGCACCAGCGCTGCTGCACCCACCATCCCCAGCAGCACCAGCACCACGTAGACCGGCCGCCGCCGGAACAGGCTGCCGAAGGTCTCGGCGGTGCCATCACGCAATGCCTGCTCACGCTCAGCGCGGATGCGAGGACCCCGCTCGGCCTGGTACTCGGCCATCAGCGCCTTCGCGCGCGGATGATCAGCGTCCTCGCGCAGCCACAGGCCGCCATTGGAAATGCCCCACGGGCTGGGTTCGGTGCGATACCAGGCGATGCCGTGCTGGTCGAGCAGCGTGCAGACATCGGCATATTCGTCGTCACCGACATTGCGCAGATTGAGCAGGAGTTTTGCCATGGCTCCATGATACCCGGCGCCGATGCGCTACCCTTGCCGCCCTCGCCCTGCGCCCTTCCGGAGACGCCCGATGCGCCGCCTGCTGCTTCCCCTGCTGCTGTCCCTCGCCGCCGCTGGCTGCACGACCGAACCGTCCGGCCCGCCGCCCGGCGGCACCCTGACCACCTTCGAGCGCATCGATACCATGCCCGGCACCGGCGCCGAAGCCGTCTCCGGCAGCAAGGTGACCGTGCACTACACCGGCTGGATCTACGACAACCGCACCGAAACCAAGCACGGCAAGACCTTCGACAGCTCGGTCAGCCGTGGCGAACCGTTCACCTTCCCGCTGGGCGCAGGCCAGGTCATCCGGGGCTGGGATGAGGGCGTGGCCGGCATGAAGGTCGGCGGCAAGCGCACCCTGATGATCCCGCCGGACTACGGCTACGGCGACCGCCGCGTCGGCCCGATCCCGGCCGGCTCGTCGCTGGTGTTCGACGTCGAGCTGCTCGATGTCAAACCGTAATACCGCACTGCCCCAGCGGGTCGCCGTCATCGGCGGCGGCCCGGCCGGCCTGTACGCCGCCGAGCGCCTGCGCGCCGCTGGGCTGGAGGTCGACCTGTACGAGGCCAAGGGGTCACCCGGCCGCAAGTTCCTGATCGCCGGCAAGGGCGGGCTCAACCTCACCCATTCCGATCCGCGGCCGTTGTTCGACAGCCGCTACCGCGAGCAGGCCGCCGTGGTCGGCAGCTGGCTGGATGGCTTCGACGCGCAGGCATTGCGTGACTGGGCCGCCGGCTTCGGCGTGGAGACCTATGTGGGCAGCTCTGGCCGGGTGTTCCCGGTCGACCGCAAGGCAGCGCCGCTGCTGCGCGGCTGGGTGCGCCGGTTGAAGGATCAGGGTGTGCGCCTGCATGCCAACCACCGTTGGATCGGCTGGAGCGACGACGGCGCCCTGCGCTTTGCCACCGAGGCGGGGGAAATCGATGTGCGCCCCGATGCGACGGTACTGGCGATGGGCGGCGGCAGTTGGCCGCAGCTGGGCAGCGACGGCGCCTGGGTTGCGCCACTGCAGGCGCGTGGCGTGGACATCGCGCCACTGCAGTCAACCAACTGCGGCTTCGACGTGGACTGGACCCCGTTCTTCGCCCAGCGCAATGCCGGTGCACCATTGAAGCCGGTGATTGCACACTGGATCGACCTGGCTGGACAGCCGCAGTCGCTGCAGGGCGAGTGCGTGGCCAGTGAGTACGGCATTGAAGGCAGCCTGATCTACGCATTGGCCGCCGATCTGCGCGAAACCATCAACCACGACGGCCACGCCATGCTGTGGCTGGACCTGGTGCCCGGCCGCGACGAAGCGCGCCTGCTGGCCGACCTGTCACGTCCCCGCAAGGGCCGCAGCTTCGGTGAGCATCTGCGTCGCCAGGCGGGCCTGGATGCGGTGAAGGCCGCACTGGTGTTCGAGATTCTTGGCAAGGAGGCCGGCAACGATCTGCCGGCCGTAGCTGCCACGCTCAAGCGCCTGCCGCTGCGCGTGCTGCGTCCAAGGCCGATGGCCGAGGTGATCAGCACCGCCGGTGGCGTGCGCCTGCAGGCGCTGGATGATGGCCTGATGCTGCGGGCGGTGCCCGGTGTGTTCTGTGCAGGCGAGATGCTGGACTGGGAAGCACCGACCGGCGGCTACCTGTTGACCGCGTGCTACGCCAGCGGCCTGCGTGCGGCGGAAGGTGTGATCGAGTGGCTCGCCGGGCAGTGACGCCTGCCTTGTAGCGTCGAGCCATGCTCGACTGCTTCATCGATTGAATCAAAAGCAGTCGAGCATGGCTCGACTCTACAAAAGCCGTCGAGCTACATCACCACGGCCGGCGCATGCTCACCGACGCCAGCGCCACGCCGCTGGGATGTGGGTAGGCCTTTTCGCTCACGCTGATGAACCCCTGCCGCTGATAGAACGGCACGGCATTGAGCGAGGCCGACAGGACCACCTCACGCTCACGATCGGCCATTGCCAGCAACCGCTGCATCAGTGCCTGGCCGATGCCCTGGCCGCCACGATCGGGATCAACGAACAACGCATCGACTTCATTGGCATCGGCATCGAACACCCCGAAACCAAGCAGGGCACCCTCGCCGTCCTCGGCCACCACGCAACCGCCCTGCCCCAGCAGCCGCGCGTACTGCGCGGGCGGCGGCGAGGCCGACCACGGCGCGATGACCTCGGGTAGGTAGTGGCTGCTGCAGGTCTCACGCACGCATCGCGTGCGCAGCGCCCACAAGATGGCCACGTCATCCATGGTGCCGATCCTGAATCGCATGGCATCTCCTTGTAGAGCCGAGCCCATGCCCGGCTGTTCTTCGTTCCACAAAAGCAGTCGAGCACGGCTCGACTCTACAGAGACGTTATCGCGACTTGCTGGCCCGCAGTGCCTGGATCTTCGGCGGCGGCTGGAAGGAATCGCTGCGTGCGTCGGCCCAGAACGCATGGAACACGGCGTGGTCCGGCACCTTGTGCAGCAGCTCGCCCGGTTCCAGGTAGCGGTACAGCGAGGCCAGCGAGCGGATCTCAACAGGCGAAACCCGACGCAGGATATGTTCCGGGCCCAGTTCCGCCGGGTCATTCAGGCCTGCAGCACACAGCAGCTCCTTCAGCGCATGCAGTGTGTGCTCATGGAAGCTGTACACACGGGTGGCCTTGTCCGGTGCGTCCAGATGCTTCCAGCGCGCCGGGTCCTGGGTGGCGATGCCGGTGGGGCACTTGTCGGTGTGGCAGCTCAGTGACTGGATGCAGCCCAGCGCGAACATGAAGCCACGGCCGGCATTGCACCAGTCGGCACCCAGCGCGATGGTGCGCGCGATGTCGAACGCACTGGTGATCTTGCCGGCCGCACCGATGCGGATGCGCTCGCGCAGATCGAGGCCCACCAGGGTGTTGTGTACCAGCAGCAGCGCCTCGTGCATCGGCACGCCGACATGGTCGACGAACTCGGCCGGTGCCGCGCCGGTGCCGCCTTCGGCGCCGTCCACCACGATGAAGTCCGGCAGCAGCCCGGTTTCCTGCATCGCCTTGGCGATGCCGAACCACTCCCACGGGTGGCCGATGGCCAGCTTGAAACCGACCGGCTTGCCACCGGACAGCTCGCGCAGGCGGGCGACGAACTGCAACAGCTCCACCGGCGTGGAGAACGCAGAATGACGCGACGGCGACACACAGTCCACGCCCATCGGCACACCGCGCGTCACCGAAATCTCGGCGGTCACCTTCGGCGCTGGCAGCACGCCGCCATGGCCTGGCTTGGCACCCTGCGACAGCTTGATCTCGATCATCTTGACCTGGTCATGGGTGGCATTGGCAACGAAGCGTTCCTCGCTGAAACCACCCTTCTCGTCGCGGCAACCGAAGTAGCCCGAGCCGATTTCCCACACCAGGTCACCGCCCATCTCGCGGTGGTAGGGCGAGATCGAGCCTTCGCCGGTGTCGTGGTAGAAACCACCGCGCCGCGCGCCTTCGTTCAGCGCGCGTATCGCATTCGCCGACAGTGAACCGAAGCTCATCGCCGAGATGTTGAACACGCTGGCCGAATAGGGCTTGGCACAGTTCGGACCGATCAGCACGCGGAAGTCATGCTTGGCGATGGCGGTCGGTGCCAGTGAATGGTTGATCCACTCGTAGTCCACCGCATAGGTGCTGCGCAGGGTGCCGAACGGTACCGTGTCCATCTCGTTCTTGGAGCGCTGGTAGATCAGCGCGCGCTGCTGGCGCGAGAACGGCACGTCCTCCAGGTCGCTCTGCACGAAGTACTGGCGGATTTCCGGTCCGATCGATTCGAGCCCGTAGCGGAAATGCGCCATCACCGGATAGTTGCGGCGCAGCGTGCTGCGCTTCTGCAGCAGATCCCAGGTCCCCAATGCCACCATCGCGGCAGTCAGGCCGACGCCCCAATACCAGGCCGGCCATATCGTGGCCAGCCACAGGCATATCGGGAACATCAGGATGGCGAGCAGGTAGACGATATACCGGTGCATGGCTTTCCTCGGTTGCAACTGCTCCCGAGTCTACCGCGCTGCCCGCCGCCCAGGCTTACAGGCGACCGTCAACCACGTTGCGCGGCCAGGCCGATTTCACGTCGTAGACCAGCCCACCCGGTGCCAGCAGGCCCCGGATGGCCGCTTCATCCATGGCCTTGAAGCGGGCATGGGCCACCGCCAGCACCACCGCGTCATAGCCGCCTGGAACCGGCTCGGCCAGCCACTGCACGCCGGCCTCGGCCAGCGCCGCAGGGCCCACCCACGGGTCGCTGACTTCCACCTCGGCGCCGGCATCGCGCAGTCGCTGGGCCAGTTCCAGCGCGCGACTGTTGCGCAGGTCCGGGCAGTCCTCCTTGAAGGTCACGCCCAGCACCAGGACACGCGACTGCGCGGGTGCGCGGCCACGCTCGGCCAGCATGGCCAGCACCCGCGCGGCGACATGCTCGCCGACGCGGTTGTTGACCTGCCGTGCGGTGTGGATCAGGTCCGGGTGGTAGCCCACGCTTTCGGATTTGTGCAGCAGGTAATACGGATCCACGCCGATGCAATGCCCCCCCACCAGGCCGGGCCGGAATGGCAGGAAGTTCCACTTGCTGCCCGCCGCATCGAGCACGTCCTGGGTATCGATGCCGAGCCGGTCGAAGATCAGCGCCAGCTCGTTGACCAGCGCGATGTTGACGTCGCGCTGGATGTTCTCGACCACCTTCGCTGCTTCGGCCACGCGCATCGACGGCGCCGGGAAGGTCCCGGCGTCGATGATGCGCTGGTACAGGCCATCAATCACTGCCGCCACCTCGGGCGTCGAGCCGGAGGTGATCTTGCGGATGTCGGCCAGGCGCCGCTGGCGATCGCCAGGGCTGACCCGCTCCGGGCTGTAGCCGCAGTAGAAATCCTCGTTGAAGCGCAGGCCCGAGCCCTGCTCGAGCAGCGGCACGCAGACCTCTTCGGTGGTGCCGGGATACACCGTGGATTCGTAGATCACCAGATCGCCCGTGCGCAGATGGCCGGCGATCAGGCGGCTGGCCGAACGCAATGGCTCCAGGTCGGGCTGCTCGTAGGCATCGATCGGGGTCGGCACGGTGACGATATAGACGTTGCAGGCATCGAGCAGCGAAGGATCGCTGCCGTACTGCAGATGCGTGGCTTCGGCCAGCTCGTCAGCCTCCATCTCCAGCGTGTGATCGCGGCCACCGCGCAGCTCGGCGATGCGGCCGGCATCGATGTCAAAGCCCAGTGTCGGCCAGTGCCGGCCAAACGCCACCGCCAACGGCAGGCCGACGTAACCCAGGCCGATCACAGCGAAACGCGGCGTCACCGCCGCCGCAACGGGCACGCTCATCGGCTCATCCCGTGCACCGGGTGAAACCGGATGCATGCTGCCATGGCTTCGGCCAACCCACTCATTCGCTGTACCACTCCGGAAAACCCGCACCAGGAAGGCTACAGCCTAACGGCCCCGGTACCCCGCCGCCAAGGCGGGCTCAGGAGCCCAGCGCGACCGCAGCGGGTTCCAGCTCGCCGTCGGCACCGGTCCAGGCCTGCAGCAGGCGCTCGAAACCTCCACTGCCCAGCAGGAAACCCGGCCACGCCGCGTCAACGATCTGGGTCAGCAGGTCCGCATCGATCCGCCGCGTGCCCATCGACCAGCGCGGGAACGCACGCTGCAGTACCGGCGCACGGCACAACACCTTCATCTGCGCATGGCTGCGTGCATTGACGATGCGCTGGAACACCGAATCGATGCCATCTTCGGGGCCTTCCAGATACTGCAGGAAGCGGCTGCCGTCGAACATCAGCACACCGGTGACGCCGGCTACACGATTGAAGGCCGTGGCATCGGCCAGCAGGCGATCAAGATCGGTTGTCCGCAGATCGGCGCGGGCCTCACTGGCATAGGCAATCGCGTGCAGCGACATCGGGTGGCTCCCCCCCTGGGAACGATGGCTGGGACTATGACATGAACAGGGATAACAGTTAAGCACGTCCTCGCCGCGACGCGATCCGGTCGCCGCGCTGCAGGTGGGCTACAATCGGCGCCGCGCTGCAGGCCCGGATGGCGAAACTGGTAGACGCATCGGACTTAAAATCCGCCGGGGGCAACCCCATGCCGGTTCGATTCCGGCTCCGGGCACCAACATCGCAGCGCAGGATGGCGTCCGCCCTTCGGGGCATTGCACAAGGAACCCGCACATGAAGCTGTCTGTCCTGATACTCCCCCTGCTGTGCGTGACCAGCCTTCCGGCGGTGGCGCAGTCCTACTCCGACAGCCGCCACAATCGCGACGGAAGCGTGGACATCCGCTACAGCGATGGGTCTTCCAGCCGCATCACGCGCGATCTGTCCAAGCGCGTGATCGCCGAACACAGTGACGGCAGCCGCTCGACCACCACCACTGACCTCAGTGGCCGCAAGCGCACCACCTACAGCGATGGCAGCTACTCCGACACCAGCACCGACCTGAGCGGCAGGGTCATCACGCAGTACAGCAACGGTGCGCGCTCCACCAGCACACGTGACCTGAGCGGCAGGTGGCGCACCGAGTTCAGCGACGGCTCCTACTCGACCAGCACCCGCGACCTGAGCGGCAGGTGGCGCACCACCGCCAGTGGTGGCATGGCGGCCCGTCATCCAGAACGCGGCGTCGGCAAAAAGCCCTGAGCGATCAGATCGCACGCGAGTAGCGTGGCTGCTCGTGTGCGGCGCGCAGGTAGGGGTCAAAGCACATCGCCAGCAACCGCAGCAGTGGCCGCCCCGGCTCGCTGGCGCGCACGACCCCCTCCCGGTACTCGGCCAGGCCGTCCTGTTGCAGCCGCTGCACCGAACGCAGGTCTTCGGCAAAGTACCGCTCGAAATCGACCCCGTGGCGCTGCCCCAGCACCGCTCCATCCACCTCGCCCTGGCACATCAGCTGCTGGATCAGCTCCGCGCGCAGCTGGTCGTCGGCACTCAGCGCGACACCGCGCCAGACCGGCAACTGTCCCTGGTCCACCGCGTCCTCCCACGACGGCAGGTCACGTGGATTCTGGCTGTAGGTGGCACCGATGTGGCTGATCGCACTTACGCCCAGGCCGAGCAGATCGGTATCGGCATGCGTGGTGTAGCCCATGAAGTTGCGATGCAGCTGGCCGGCACGCTGCGCGCGTGAAAGATCCTCCTCCGGCAACGCGAAATGATCCATGCCGATGTACTGGTAGCCGGCCGCGGAGAGCTTCTCCACCGCCAGCCCCAGCAGCGCCAGCTTGTCTTCTGGCGAGGGCAAGCGGCTTTCGTCGATCTGCTTCTGCGCGCGGAACAGATGCGGCAGGTGCGCATAGCCGTATACCGCCAGGCGGTCCGGGCGCAGCGCCAGCACCCGTTCTAGGGTGAGGCCGAAACCCTCCAGGCTCTGCCCGGGCAGGCCGTAGATCAGGTCGACGTTGACCGAACGCATGCCGCTGTCGCGGCACGCACGCAGGATGTCCAGCGTCTGCTGCACGCCCTGCACGCGGTTGATCGATTCCTGCACCAACGGGTCGAAATCCTGCACGCCCAGGCTGGCCCGGTTGAAGCCCAGCCGCGCCAGCATCCCCACATCGCGGGTATCGATGAAGCGCGGATCGAGCTCGATCGAAAAATCGCGCTGCGGCGAATCGCTGAAGTCAAAGCGACGGCGCAGGCCTTCCACCAGCGTGGTCATCGCCTCGGCATCCAGGAAATTCGGCGTACCGCCACCGAGGTGCAGCTGGATGACCTCGCGACCGTCATCGAACTGTGGTGCCAGCAGATCGGCCTCGGCCAGCACGCGCGACACATAGCTGTGGCCACGACCGCGATCGCGGGTGATCACCCGGTTGCAGCCGCAGTAGAAGCACGGGCTGGAACAGAACGGCACATGCACGTAAAGCGACAGCGCGCGTGCCAGCTGGTTGCTGTCGGCGATCGCCTGGCGCAGCGCCGGTGCATCGAAGCCATCGTGGAAGTGCGGCGCGGTCGGATACGAGGTGTAGCGTGGCCCCGGCCGGTCATGCCGGCGCAGCAGGTCGGGGTCGAAGGTCCAGGCCAGGCCGCCGGCGGCGGGAGAGAACGTGTCCATGACGCCAGCATCGCGCCGGTCGACTGGCGACGCCTTGACCCAGATCAATCCTTGGCGGGCATCCCCAGCACCGGCAGGCCGACCTGGGGCCAGCGCAGCATCTGGTAGCGCTTCCAGAAGGTGTCGCCGATGCGCGCGGCCACGTCGTTGGCCAGCTCCTGCATGGGCGGGTTGCCGCACTCGGCCGTGGTGATCCGGAACAGCACCAGCCAGCGGTCGAACAGATCCCTGTCCAGCTCGATGGCCATGTGCTTGGACATCGGCGAACCCTTGAAGCGCCGGGTGCCACGCAGCATCGCCGACCAGAAGTCGACCAGCTGGGCCAGATGCTCCGGCCAATCATGGACGTGGGCTTCGAACACCGGCCCCAATCGCTCCTCCTCGCGCACGCGGGCGTAGAAGTCGTGGACCAGGCGGGTCACTTCCTGCTCGGTGCACAGCTCGGGCGAGGCGACAGGAAGGACAGGCGGCGGCGTTGCGTTCATCGGGGTACCCAAAGCGTGCCGGCAGTGTGCCGCAGCCGGCCGGCACCACCGTTGATCCAGATCAATGTCGGCGCAGTCCGCTGCACCTAGGCTGGCACGCTTGCAGGAAGCATGCCCTGCGGATGCCGCGCCAACCCAGGCGAGTATACGCGCCGCCCACATTTCGATCCGGGACAGCATGAACAGACCTTCTCCAAGCCGTCGCCAGCGGCTGATCCAGCACTGGGGCGCCATCCTGTGGCCCAGCTTCATCGCTGCCGGCGTGGCCAGCGTGGTGTTCTTCGCCTTCGTCGACCCGCTGCGGCTGCAGGCCATCAGTTTCCCGGGCACGCAGATCAGCCGTGAAATGGGCTACACCGCTGGCTTCTTCATGTTCTGGACGGTGACGGCGCTGTCCAGCGCGATCACCTGGTACCTGCAGCGACCGATGCCCAGTGACGACGACGACGAGTTGCCGCTGGGATGAGTACGACCTGCACGCCGGGACCGCGACACTGGCGCGGCAAGCTCAGCGCCATCCTGCTGGTGCTGTTCTACGCATTGCCATGGCTGCGCTGGGATGGCCGCCAGGCGTTGCTGCTCGATATCAACGCCCGCCGCTTCGATCTGTTCGGCTGGACGCTGTGGCCGGGAGACGTCGGGGTGCTGATCGGCCTGCTGGCGGTGCTCGCGGTGGGGCTGGCACTGCTCACCCACCTCGCCGGGCGCATCTGGTGCGGCCACGCCTGCCCGCAGACACTGTGGCGCCGCGCCTTCGACTGGATCGCCGACGGCATGGTCCGCACGCTTCCGGCACGCGTTGCGCGCGCGGCCACGCAGTTGGCCTGGGGGCTGCTCTCACTGTGGACCGGCATCACCTTCGTGGGCCTGTTCAGCCCGATCGCCGAGCTGGTGATCGCAGCGCCGCGTGCCGGCTGGAGCGGCTGGGAGATCTTCTGGGTGCTGTTCTACGCCGCCGCCACCTGGGGCAATGCCGGTTTCCTGCGCGAACAGGTCTGCCGTTCGCTGTGCCCATTCGCACGCATGCAGCCGCTGCTGACCGATCCACACACGCCACGCATGCTGTACGACGCCCGCCGCGGCGAGCCGCGCGGGCCGCGCCCGTCGGGGCTGGGCGGCGTACTGGGCCGGGGTCGCGGCCTGCTCGACCCGACCACCGCCCAGGACTACGTGTTCCGCGCCGCGCACCCGCTGCTGGCCGGACCGATGCCGACCTTCAACGCCGATCGGCTCGGAGACTGCACCGATTGTGCCGCCTGTGTCAGCGCCTGCCCGATGCAGTTGGACATCCGCCAGGGGCCTCAGGCCGACTGCCTGGCCTGCGGCGCCTGCCTGGAAGCCTGCGCGCAGCAACAGCACCGGGCCGGATTCGGTCCGGGGCTGGTGCGTTACTGCAGTCCGCAGGCGATGGCCGGGCAACCGAAGCGCTGGTGGCGACCCCGGACCCTGGCCCTGCTGTCCCTGCTGCTGATGCTGCTTGCCTGCGGCGCCTGGCGCCTGCTCTGAATCAACGCGGCCCGTCGGCGTGCGGCGGAACCAGCTGCGCACGTCGGACAATGCCCAGCTGCTCGATGATCAGCGCCATTTCGTTGGTGAACTCGGTACGCTCGGTCCCCTGCGGGACGAGCCGGTCCAGCACCTGCTGGTAGGTATCCCAGAACGCCGGACCGCATCCGTGTTTGTGATAGCTGGCTTCCAGTTCGCGGCGTACCCGTTCAGCCAAGCCATGCATGCCGTATTCCATACGACCTCCGTTGGACTTGTTCTGCATCGTTGACGGTCTACCGACTCACTTGCGTGCTACTGAAAGACTCCCGGGCTTCACGTCCGGTTGATCCAAATTAGTCATAGATTTCACGACAGGTCAATTACATGCAGCGACTTTCGCGATTGAAATTATTAATCGTTCACGAAACTACATACGGGACCCCGCCCCTCCCGGATGGGGTGAAGCCGACAACGCGACCTGGGCGCCTGTCACGGCAGCCGGTAGGTCACAACGATCGGTACCGCCAGAACGATCAGTTTTCCCTATTTTGCTAAGTCTACTTAGCAGAATGCGCTTAGTGTGCTAAATGCGACAAAAGGCGGCGCAATTCAGATGGATTCGACTTCGGCGGCGGCAGTTGCGGGGAACAGGTCCGGGTAGCGCTGATGCAGCATGTACTGCCGCAGAGCCGGAATCGGGAAGTCTTTCGGCCACTGCGATACTGCGGAACGGCTGATGCCGAAGAAGCGCGCCAGCTCCGCATCGGTCTGGAATCCCAGCCGCGTGCGCACCTGCCGCTTGTTCCAGAATTCGGTCATGGTCTGCCCTTCTGTTAACCAGACTTATTCTTGCGGCAAGGATTCTTCGCATTCCACGCGTTAAGCTGGCTTGCATAGATGAATACTCTCGGCCAACGACTCGCCGCCGCCATGAAGAAAGCCGGGCACCCCCGCCCGGCCGATCTGGCCCGCGCCGCCAAATCCACCACGGCAACCATCAGCAACTGGCTCAACGACCATGTCAGTGCGTCCCATGTGAAAGCCGAGCAGCTGTTCCGCATCGCCGATGCGGCCAAGCTGGACGCGCGCGAGCTGCTGTACGGAGTGAACGGGCGCGCCGTTGGTGAACCGGGCAACGCCTACATTCCCAGCCAGGCCCACCTTGACGTCTGGCAGGACGCCTACGAGCTGGTCAGTCACCTGGTGGCCGAGAATGGCCTGGAAATCGACCACCGCCGCCACGCGGCGCTGGACCTGCTCGCGTTCGAACTGCTGATGGACGGCTTCAGCCGCAGCAAGGTCGCCCGCGTGTTGACCACCTCGATGACGTGAATGCACCACCGCTGGTAGCATGGACCACGATGGGGATGGGGCTCCCCCGATAACCGCCTGAGAAGGCTGATGGCTCCTGCCAAGACGAACCCGGTGTTCGTCGATGGCAGGCCGTGCCTGCCCTCGGCGTTCGCCATCGACCCTGCACTCGAGGCACGCGATGCAAACGCTGAACAACTATGTCCTGGTCTTCATCGGAGGTGGCATCGGCGCCTGCCTTCGCCATGCCTGCAACCTGATCGGCGCCCGGGTGGCCGTCGGCAGCCCCTGGCCGTGGTCGACCTTCCTGATCAACATCAGCGGCGCGCTGCTGATGGGCGTGGTGGTCGAGGTCTTCGCGATGCGCAATGGCGCCTCGCCGCAGCTGCGCCTGCTGCTCGCCACCGGCATCCTCGGCGGCTACACCACGTTCTCCACCTATGCGCTGGAGATCGGCCTGCTGCTGCAGCGCGGCCAGCACGGGCTGGCCGCGCTGTATGCCGGTGGCTCGGTGGCACTGGGCCTGGCCGGCCTGTTCGGTGGCATGAAGCTGGCCCGGCTGGTCCTGGGCTGAGGCTCAGGCCGCGCCAGCGCGCGCCTGTCCGCGCCATTCGCGTGGTGACTGCCCTGTGTGCGCCTTGAACGCGCGCGAGAGTGCCGCCTCGCTGCCATAGCCCACCTCATCGGCAATCCGCTTCAGCGGTCGGCCCTGGCGCAGCGCCTGCTGTGCCAGCCCTACCCGCCAGCCCTGCAGGTACTGGCCGGGTGTGGTCCCCATCGCCTCGCGGAAGCTGGAGGCGAACACGCTGCGTGACATGCCGGCCACCTCGGCCAGATCTTCCAGCGTCCATCCCTGCGCCGGGGCTTCATGCATCGCCACCAGCGCCAGCCGCAATCGCGGATGGCCAAGCCCGGCGAACAGACCGCCGCGCATTTCGCCACCTTCCATCAGCTGGCGCAGCACCTGGATCATCACCACCTCGAACAAGCGGTTGACCATCGCCGCGCGCCCGCAACGCTGCTCGAACGCCTCTTCGAACAACAACTCCAGCGCGGCGTTGCCGCCATACAGCTCGGCCAGTGGCAGGCAGATGAAATCAGGCAGCGCGGCACTGATCGGATTCAGCCGGCCGCCTTCGAAATGCAGGTTCGCACAGGCCATGTCGGCGCCCTGCTGCGGATCGCTGCTGAAGCGGTGCGGCATCGGGCGCGGGTACAGCAGCAGGCTGGGCACCTCGACCTGTACGGTCTGCTGGCCATGACTGACCTGCAGCGGGCCACGTCGCACCAGGTGCAGCTGGCCGGCCTCATCCTCGCCGTCCAGCGTGTTGATGCCGCACAGCGCACCGGCATGGAACACCGAGGCGGTGACCGCGAAGCGTTCAAGCAGAATGGCGAGGCGATCGACCATGGCGGGACGTTGGGTCAAGCGAGACAGGCTCAGTGCGACAGATCGTATCGGAATCACTGCAGGAAAGGGGGGCACTGGCCCGGCGATCCACCGGGCGCTATACAGGCCACAGATTCCCGCGCATGGAGGCACCGATGTCGATCCGCATCGCCCCGGCCCTGCTGACGCTGCTGCTTGCGGTGGCCCACGCACAGGCCTCGCCGCAGTCGAAGATCGAACACCTGGCCTGGCTGGCCGGTTGCTGGCAGCTTGATGGGCAGCCGCCCGGCGCCGGCGAGCAGTGGTCCAGCCTTGCTGGAAACACCCTGTTCGGCAGCAGCCGCAGCCTGCGTGACGGGCGAACCGTCGGCTTCGAATTCATGCAACTGCGCCAGCACGATGATGGGCGCCTGGTGCTGACCGCCCTGCCCTCTGGCCAGAACGCCACGGACTTCAACGCCACGCGGGTCGATGGCAACGAAGCGGTGTTCGAGAACCCGGCCAACGACTTTCCGCAGCGCATCCGCTACCGGCGCCTGGACGAGCAGCGGGCGCATGCGCGCATCGAGATCGCGCAGGACAATCCGGAACAGGCAATGGATTTCCCGATGCACCGCATCGCCTGCGGTGGGCCGGCTCCCGCACGCTGACACACAAACGCCCCGGACCGGCCGGGGCGCCTGCATGGAATCAACGCACCGCCGGCGATCACCCGGCCAGCGTGGTTTCCAGTGCCTTCAGGCCATCGCGATAGATTCCCTCGAACAATGCGGAAGCCTCTTCGCTGCTGACCCCGACCGGGACGAACTCACCGGACCAGTCGATCCGCGAACCGCTGCCCTGCTCAACCACACGCAGGGTGGAACGGTAGCCGGTGACCGGGAACGGTGCCTGCAGGATCGAATAGGTGTAGCTGCGATCAGCCTGGTCGAACGCTTCCAGGCGTTCGACGATGGCCTCGCCATCAGGATTGGCCAGATGGCGCACGCGACCGCCTTCGCTGAGCGTGCTCTGGGGAATGTACGGAAGCCAGTCGGGCAGCGAATCGAAGCCGCCGATGAGGTTCCAGACCTGGTCTGCCGGGGTCGGTACGGTGATGGATACAGATGCAGTTGCCATGGAAAGGTCTCCTTGTGACTCAGATGTTGTCGATCGGCAGCGGGGCGTTGGCAGCGACCAGGCCCTGGGCGCGCAGTTCCTGCCAGAACCCGGCCGGGATGATTTCCTTAAGTGCGGCATAGTCTTCGGCGATGCGCTCAGGACGACTGGCGCCCGGGATCACGGCCGCCACTGCGGGGTTTGCCAGCGAGAACTGCAGGGCGGCCGCCTTGATGCTGATGCCGTACTCGGCGGCGATGGCCTTGATGCGCTCGACCTTGGCCAGGATCTCCGGCGACGCCTTCTGGTACTCGAAGTGGCTGCCACCGGCCAGAACGCCGGAGCTGTAGGGGCCACCGACCACGATACCGGTGTTGCGCTCGACCGCCTTCGGCATCACCCGCTGCAGCGCACGCTCGTGGTCGAGCAGCGAGTAGCGGCCGGCCAGCAGGAAACCATCCGGACGGGCTTCGTCCAGGTCCAGGGTCAGCTCGATCGGCTCGACACGGTTGACGCCCAGGCCCCAGGCCTTGATCACGCCCTCCTCGCGCAGGCGGGTCAGCACCTTGAAGGCGCCGCGGCGTGCGGTCTCGAAGTAGGACAGCCACTCATCGCCGTAGAAGTCCTGGGCGATGTCATGCACCCAGACGATATCCAGGCGATCGGTCTTCAGGCGCGTGAGGCTGTCGTCGATTGAGCGCAGGGTGGCATCGGCCGAATAGTCGTTGACCAGCTTGTTGGGACGGCCGGCGACGAACAGGCCGCCCTTCTCGCCAAGGTCGCGGGCGCTGGTGTCTTCCACTTCGTCCAGGATCAGGCGGCCGACCTTGGTACTCAGCACGAAATCGTCGCGGTTGCGCTTGGCCAGTGCGTCGCCAAGGCGGATCTCGGCCAGGCCGGCACCGTAGAACGGGGCCGTGTCGAAGTAGCGGGTGCCCTGCTCCCAGGCTGCGTCCACCGTGGCCTGGGCCTCGGCTTCCGGAATGTCACGGAACATGTTACCCAGCGGGGCGGTGCCGAAGCCGAGGGTCTTGCCAGCCAACAGAGTGTTGATGCTCATGGAGTTCCCCTTGGGGAGGTTGTTGAGGTTGAGGCACAGGCTAGGCTTGCCCGATAAGACTGTCCAAGACATAATTTCTTAATCTTGAGTCCCCCGAGGTCTTATGCTCGATCTCCGCCAACTGCGCTACTTCGTGGCCGTCGCCGAAGATGAACATGTCGGCCGCGCTGCCGAGCGCCTTCACATCTCCCAATCCCCGCTCAGCCGGCAGATCGCCCAGCTGGAAGAACGGCTGGAACTGCAGCTGTTTGAACGCTCGCAGCAGCGCATCCGGCTGACCGCCGATGGCCGCACCTTCCTGGCCGAGGCACGGGCCCTGCTGACCCACGCCAACCGGCTGGAATCGCTGGCGCGCCGGCTCGGCCGCGGCGATGAAGGTGGCCTGTGCATCGGCTATCTGGAGTACGCGATGCACTCGGGCGTATTGCCCGCCGCCCTGCGCGAACTGCGAGGCGATCGCCCGGCGGTGCATATCGCGCTCTACAACCAGCAGTCGGACGTGCAGCTGGAAGGCCTGAGGCAACGCAGCCTGGATATCGCCCTGGTCTGCGAACCACCGGCGTTCGACGACCCGGACCTGGAAGCGACGCAGGTGCTGAACGACCCGATGCTGCTGGCCGTGCCGGCCGCGCACGCGCTGGCCAGCGCGGAAATCATCACGCCCGCGGATCTGGCCAGCCAACAGTGGATCGGCGTGATGCACAAGGAAAACGCACTGCGCCACGACACCTTCATCGCCGCGTGTGCGAAAGCCGGGTTCACCCCGACCATCGCCATGGAAGCGACCGAGCCACTGGCCGCGCTTGGCCTGGTTGCCGCCGGCCTGGGCCTGACCACCGTCCAGCAGAGCCTGGATCACCAGGCGCCGGACGGCGTGGTGCTGCGTGAGCTGCCGTGGTTCAGCTACCGCACGCCGCTGTGGGCGGCCTGGCACCGCATCAATCTGCGCCCCCTGGTCGAAACCTTCCGCAGGACGCTCGTGCGCACCGCCACCGAAGGCAAGCCGGCATTCGGCGACTGAGCCGACGGCGCTATACCGGGCCGGCCTCCGTATGCCGGATCACCACGAAGCCCTCTTCCTTGGCCGGTGCCACGAAGTGACGGGTGATCTGCTCGAATTCCTCATCGCTGGCCTGGAAGGGATGCTCGCCGCGCGCATTGCGTGCACGCAGCCGCGCCTTGCAGACTTCGTCGGCAACATCGAGGAAGTGCAGTTGATGCGCGGCGCCCACTGGCGAGAACACCTCACGCGCCCACGCATGGGTGGCAGGCGTGTTGAAGGGAAAATCAAGCACCACCGAAACGCCGGCCTGCAGCAGCGCACGCAGATGCTCGGTCAGCACGCTGCGCAGCGTGGCTGCGCGCTGCAGATAATCGGCGATGGAGTGGATTTCGCCCGGATGCAGCGTGGCCAACCAAGCATCTTCGCTGATCAAAACGTGGCGAGGCTTCGCCGCCAGCTGTTGCGACAGGGTCGATTTTCCTGCCCCAATCTTGCCGCACAGCAGGTGCAGGGTTGCGCCGTCGGCGGCGGGTGAAGTGTGTTGCATCTGCGATCTCCTCGGTGGATTCCAGTTCCCGGGAGAGCGCTGCGTGCAATCCGCCTTCCCGGGCGGGTTGCAGGGCCATGACGACCGCGCGCTACCCCGCCTTCCCGTGGGGAATGCGGATAATCGACGCGGTGACGTGCGGGACCATGTCGACAGCGTAGAGCACCGCCTGTTCGGCCCGCAATCCCCTGCGGCAGTGCAGCGCGCGCAACGTTTCGCTGGCATCTATGCTCGGCGCCATTCCCGCATGGAATGACCACGATGCGCCCCTTGCTTCGATGTGCCCTCGCCCTTGGCCTGCTGCTTCCTTCGACGGCATTGCTGGCAACGCCACCCACGGCGCCACGCACGCTCAGCGGCGAGCTGCAGGGCGCCCCCTGGCGGCTGGATGTACCGGCAGACTGGAACGGCGATCTGGTGATGCTGGCCCATGGCTATGAGCCCGTGGGCGTGCCGCGCACCACGCCGATGGCTGCCAGTGACAGCACCGCAGCACTGCTGGCTGCGGGCTACGCCGTCGCGCAGAGCGCGTATTCCGGCCAGGGCTGGGCGGTCGCCGAGGCGATCACCGACATGGAGCACCTGCGCCAACACGCATTGGTGGAACTCAAGCACGTGCGACACACCTGGATGCTGGGCTTCTCGATGGGCGGTGCCGTGGCCATCGGCAGCCTCGAGCGCTTCCCCCAGCACTATGCCGGTGGTGTGTCGCTGTGCGGCGCCAATCTCAGTGGCGAACAGATCGCGGCCGACCTGCTGACCACGCTGGTCGCATTCGATTACTTCTTCCCCAAGGCTGAGGGGCTGCCTGGCACCGGGTTGGCATCGCGCGAAGCAGCCATGCTGCCGCAGGGTGAGCTGTACCAGGGTATCGCCACTGCATTGCAGCGCGACCCAACGCATGCCGCGTTGCTGGCGCAGCGGCTGCAGGTTTCCCCCGACGAAGTAGCCGGCACGATCAGCCTGCACGCCCTGGTCCTGCATGAACTGGCCACACGCAGCGGTGGCATGCCGGTCGGCAACATGGGCGTGGTCTATAGCGGCTTCGGCGATGACTCCGCATTCAACGCCGGGGTGCGGCGCCTGGATGCTGTACCTGCCGCGCAGGCCAAGGTGCGCGCGACGCTGGCGCTGACCGGCGCCCTGAAGCGCCCGCTGGTGATCCAGTTCAACCACAACGACCCAACCATCGTGCCGCACATGCAGACGGTGTATCCGCAGCTGGCCGCACACGCCGGTGCGCGGCCAGCACCGCGGGTACTGCCATCGGTGGGCGAAGGGCATTGTGGCTTTTCGGAAGCACAGGTGGTCGACGCCTTGAAGGCGGTACGGCCCTGAGTCCACCGCGTGCCGCAGCGCATCAGGACCGTCCAGGAAGTGCTGCTATGGTGGCCCGGCCCATTGACGGGCACACAAAGGACTGACGTGATGATCAAGATGACCTTGAAGGCCGTGATGCTCCTTGGCATGGCCGTGACCGGCCTGGCCTTCGCCGCAGATTCCTGCGAGTTCTGCGCCTTGCGGTACGAACAATGCCTGCGTGCAACCCATGGACCGCTGGGCAAGACCTCCGAGCAGTGCCTGGCCGAGTACAAGCTGTGCCGTGAAACGGACTGCCCGTCGCCCTGACCGGTGTCCGGCCGGCTCCTTCGGGGGCCGGCTCAGCCCGCCATGCAGCCGAACGCTTACGATGCAGAGACCGGTGGAGTTCCTGCCGCCCCCTCCCTGCTGAAACAACGCATACGATGGCCTTCTTCGAACGACTGAGCGACACCCGCTACCTGCCGACCGAACACACCGGCGGCGCCTGGAACATCCGCGAACAGCACATCGCGCCTGCGATCGGACTGCTGGCCCACCACCTGGAACGCGACGCCGCCGCACGTGGCCACGGCTTCCTGATCGCGCGCCTGTCCTACGACATCCTCGGCACCATTCCGATCGAAGCGATGGAGGCCGACGTGCAGGTGCTGCGTGGTGGTCGCACCATCGAACTGGTCGAAGCCACGCTGCGCCATGACGATCGCGCGGCGCTGCGCGTACGTGCGTGGCTGATGCGTCCGAACGATACGCAGGCCATCGCCGGAACGCCGATCACTGCCATCGCGCCACCGGAATCGATGCCGGCGTGGGACCCGGGCACGGTCTGGCCCGGCGGATTCATCAGGAGCGTGGAGATCCGCCGACACGATCAGGGTCCCGGCCGTGCCACCTACTGGGCGCGTGCAAAGCATGCGCTGCTGGACGGCGAGACCGTCAGTCCACTGGCGCGTGCAGCCACCCTGTTCGATCTGTCCAATGGCATGGCCGTACGCGCCGATCCGAAGGAGATCGCCTTCCCCAACCTCGATCTGACCGCTCACCTGTTCGGCACGCCCGAAGGCGAATGGCTGGGCTTCGACACGTCAGTCTCGTTCGGCCGCCAGGGGCTTGGCCTGACCAGCACGGTGCTGCACGATGCGCGCGGTCCAATTGGCACGCTTGGCCAGGCCTTGACCGTGCGCCCGTGACGGCAACGGGCGGCGTCAGCCGCCCAGCGTGCCCATGGTAAAGGTGTAGCCGGAGCTCATCAGGAATTCGCGCATGCGCATCTCCGCGCGCCGTGGCGAGGCCAGGTTGGCAGGCGCATACAGTGCATACACCAGGCCCGATCCCTCGATATTCTCGCGGCGGACCTCGCAGCGGGCGGTCTCCGAGGCAATCACCCATCCGTCCTTCAGCCGCTCCGGTCCAATGGATTGCCCGTTCTTCAACCGAAAGGTCAGCCAGCGCACATCTGCCATGATTTTGCTCATTTCCGTTTCGCTCCGTGCCCGAAGCGACCCGTGATGTCCTTGCTCGCCATTGCAGCTCCCTGAGACGTGGAACTCGACCATAACGCCTTGCCATGTCGCGGGCCGCTGAGACTGATCAGTCGGCTCAGGTCGCAAGGCTGAACAGCCGCCACAACGCCTCACGCCCAGGTGGCGTCAGCCGCAGTTCGCGTCGGCCCTCGACGCGCCGCAGCCAATCGTTGTTCACGAAACTGTCCAGCATCGCCTCACCGACCAGCCCTGCCAGGTGTGGCCGCCGTTCGGTGCAATCCAGGCAACCACGGCAGTAGCGCGCCGGCTTGGCCGTCACCGGCTGCTGCAGGAGCTCGCGCAACGGCAGGCCCAGCCCGGCAAGGAATCCGGCGCCCCCAGCGCTGATCCGCCAATGCCCTTCGCACGGCAGTACATGCCCCGCCTGCAGCAGGCGATCGGTGATGGCTACCGCGTGCACGCCAGCCAGGTGCCGATAGCACGAACGCGCCTCGCGCAGTGCAGGCATGCTGCGTGACGCTGCGGCGGTGCACGAGGGCGTGTGGTCGGCCACGCGCAGGATGCCTTCGAGCATCTCTGCCACCTCGCTTGATGCCAGCCGGTGGTAGCGATGCCGCCCCTGCGCCACCGCCACCAGCAGGTCGCCCTCGACCAGCCTGCGCAGGTGCGTGCTCGCCGTCTGCGGGGTTACCCCGGCCACGCGCGCCAGCTCCATCGCGGTATAGGCCCGTCCATCCATCAGCTGCAGCAGCATGGCGGCACGCGCCTGGTCCCCGACCAGGGCACCGACACTGACAAGGGAACCGGAGGTGTGGACCATGCTGCATTGTGGCATGCCGTCATCTGCCGACAGTTCGATGCAGGCCGAAGCGTCTGCAGCCGATGGCACGGCACAGTGGCCGCCCGCAACCGCGAGACCTGCCGTGAAGACCGCTTCGATCCATCGCCGCCGCATCACCCCTTCGGTCCTGTACCCGGGCACGCCCGTGCTGCTGATGACCACGTTGAATGACGATGGCAGCAGCAACATCAGCCCGCTTTCTTCGTTCTGGGCACTGGGCAACCGGGTGGTACTGGGCCTCGGCACGCAGGGCCAGGGCTATCGCAACCTGCAGCTGCGCAACGAGTGCGTGCTGAACTTTCCCTCATCCGCGCAGGCCGCACAGGTCGAGGCCATCGCCAGAGCGACCGGCTGCAACCCTGTGCCGGCCGCCAAGCAGGCGATGGGCTACGTGCACGTGCGTGACAAATTCGCGCTGGGTGGGTTCAGTGCCGTCGCGTCGATGCATGTTGCTCCGCTGGCCATTGCCGAGTGCCCGCTGCAGGTGGAGGCCAGCGTAATGGCGATGCATCCGCCCGGCGAGGATGATGGCCAGGGCTTCGTGATCGTCGAAGCCCGCATCCGCTGCGTGCATGCGCACGAAGACATCACCGTGGACGGCACCCAGCACATCGATGTGGCGCGCTGGAAACCGTTGATCTACCTGTTCCGGCACTACCTGGGTGTAGGAGAGCCGGTCGGGCGCAACTTCCGCGCGGAAACGCCCATGCGCGCGTCTGCCGCGCAGTGACCAGTCAATTCGCAGGGGCGGTCGAACTGCTGAACTTGTCGCGCACCGACCGCTCACGTTCGCGCCGGACCGATGCACACTGTTCGCGCGCATTCGACATCTGCGTATCTGCTGCAACGCGCTCAGCGCTCAACGACTGCTGCAGGCTGGCGATCTGTGCACGGATGCCGGAGTCCTGTGTCGCGCCGGCCAGGTTGGTGTCCGCCGCGGCAAGTTGACGATTCAGCTCGGCGACCTGCCGGCCAACCTGCTGGCTGCGGGACTCCAGCGGACCATAGATGCGCGAGCGCTCGCCCTGCACGCAGTTGCGCTCGGCGATGCCGGCGTCGGCCAGTTCGGTGTTCTGGTACACCGCCGCGCGGTTCGATGCCTCCCCCGCCGTTTCCGTGGAGGAACGGCTGGAACGCAGCTTCATGGGTTCAGCGCCGGCAGCACAGGGATTCTGGCTGTACACCGTTTCGCCGGATGCGCCCTTGCACTTGTAGACCTGGGCCGATGCCAGCGGGGCACACCCCAGCAGGATCATCGCCATCACTGCCTTCCCTTTCATCCTGCACCGCTCCCTGGTTCATTGGACAACCGCCACGATACGGTGGTTTGGTGGCGACTGCACGCTGCCGCCGTTCAGACCGTTTCGCCCTGCAGATCGAGCACATCCGTGGTCCAGCGGCGCGCTCCCAGCGTGGCCACCATGCCACCGCGATAGACGAACCGACGTGCGTGACCATCTTCAATGAAGCAGGTCTCGTTCTGCATCGGCACATAGCCCGCAGAAGCATAGTGCCGATGATCCAGAGCGAACAGCACGGCGAAATCGATACCGTGCCGGCGCAGCTCTGCATGGGCCGCCTCGATCAGGCGCGAGGCAACGCCTTGCCGGCGAACGTCGGCACGCACCACCACGCCGCCGATCAGGCCGATGCGTTCCGGCTCGCCGTCCAGCAGTGCATTGCGTTCGTACAGTGCGAGGTGGGCGACCACGTGATCACCTTCCATCGCCAGGACCAGAGCGACCGGCCCCGGGATGGCGTAGCCCTCGCCCTGCATGTCCGGGAAAGCCTGGCGGAGCAGATCCACCGCCTGCTGACGGTGTTCCGGCGCCACGCGCTCCCTGCTGGATACCTGAACGTGCATTGCCCTGTCTTCCTGCAACCTGTGTCCAGCCTCATCGTGCCACGGAAACATGACCGTACCCGCGGCAACGTTTCACTGTCAGTGCAGTGTGATCCAGTACGAGACGATATCCGTGTAGCTGCCCTCGCGCTTGACTGCCCGCGGCTCCCTGCCGAGTACGCTGAAACCCAGCGATTCATACAGCCCGCGCGCGGCAGTATTGTCCGCCAGCACCGTGAGGGTGAGCGATTCAATGCCTTCGGCGCGCGCAGACGCAAACGCAGCAAGAAGAAGCTGGCGGGCGACACCCTGGCCACGATGGTCGGTGCCCACGTGGACGCTGTGTACTTCCGCCGTATGCCGTCGCGCCATCCGCATCGGGCGTACGTAGCGCAGGAAGCCCGCAAGCATGCCGTCGATGAAAGCGCCGAAGTAGCGCGTGCCGGGATCAGCAAGCTGGGCGCGCATCACGTCTGCCGTCTCATTCTGCGCCTCGGCCAGCGTGGACAGGAACGCAGCGGGCGACTCGCGAAGCGCCTGCAACCGTGCCTGCCAGAGAATGTCGGCGTCGTCAGCACCAAGTTGCTGGATGAACATGCGACACACCTGCGGGGTTGTTGATGCACAGGCGCCCAGCCTAGCGCGGGTCCGCCTGATGCGGCGTGCATGCAAGAATGAAGAACGTCCCTTCTTCACCCAACGCCATGACTGAACTGCAGATTCCCCGGGTGGGATGTGGCGCCGTCGTCCGTGATGCCGACGGCCGCATCCTGCTGATCCAGCGCGGACGCGAGCCGGAGCGCGGGCATTGGGGCATGCCCGGTGGAAAAGTCGACTGGATGGAAACGGTGGAGGCTGCCGTGGTCCGTGAAATCCGCGAGGAGACGGCGCTGGAAGTGACGTTGCTGCGCCTGCTGTGCGTGGCCGATCATTTCGAGCCGGCGCTTGCGCAGCATTGGGTCGCGCCGATCTACGAAGCCCAGGCAATTGCCGGCATCGAAGCCTCCATCCAGGAGCCGGGCGTGCAGACCGGGCTGGGCTGGTTCGCGCGCGATGCCCTGCCGCAACCGCTGACCCAGGCCACGATGCAGGCGCTGGCCCGGTTGTAGCGGGTATCGATCCGGGCGCGTGCCGGTATCCAGGCAAACAAAAAAGCCCTGACCGAAGTCAGGGCTTTTCAATTGGAGGCCTCAAGCGGAATCGAACCGCTGTAAACGGATTTGCAATCCGGTGCATAGCCACTCTGCCATGAGGCCAACGTACTGCGCGCCAGGAACGTAGCCCTGACAAGACAAAACCCCAAGATGGGGCCTGTCGGAACATGGAGCGGGAAACGAGACTCGAACTCGCGACCTCAACCTTGGCAAGGTTGCGCTCTACCAACTGAGCTATTCCCGCGTAAGCCGACATGCTACCGGAAATCCGGAAAACACACCAGCGATTTCACCTTTCTGACTGCGCGTAGAGCCTTGTGGCCCAACGTGCCCCGCCTTGCCGTGGCGGGAGAAAAACAAGGCCCCTACCGGGGCCCTGTAGAATCTGGAGCGGGAAACGAGACTCGAACTCGCGACCTCAACCTTGGCAAGGTTGCGCTCTACCAACTGAGCTATTCCCGCAGATTCCGTTCGACCTGCGTCGAAGGAGCGCTATTGTGTCCAAATTCCTTCACGCCGTCAACAGTCTTCACATCATGCGGTCACGGGCGTCCGCGCTGGGGTACGCTGCCCCGCCCGGCCCCGTTCGCCCATGCTCCTTCGCGGCACGCCCCTGTTGATCGCCCTGCTGCTGCATCTGCTGGTGGCCCTGCTGTACTGGGCACTGATGCCGATGGGAATGAACTGGTATCGCGACCATTTCGGCTTTACTTCACATCGTGACGTCGGCCTGGGCATCGCCCAGTTCTATCTGTTCTGGATGTTCATTGGCGCCCAGCCGCTGATCGCCGTGCTGCGGCCGTTCTTCGCCAAGCTGCTGGTGCTGGCGATTCCCCTGGCGTTCGCGAGCTGGACACTGATGCACAACCACCCGCTGCGCCTGCTGTACTTCACCGTCGGGCCCGGTTTGCTGGCACTGGCCGCGATCGTCCTATCCGCGTGGCATGCATCACGCAACCATCTGCCCGCCACCACGGACACCGCCGATGCCTAGACGCTACGTCCGCCTGTTCTGGCTGCTGGTCGCGCTGACCTGGCTGGCGCTGATCGCCGCGCTGGTCAATGCCGGCTTCACTCCGGACTATTGGCTGCTGCATCGCTTGGAAGGCGCCGAGCTGCCCTACCCGACCAGCACCGTCATCGTGTTCGCACTGCTGGGAACGGTCGAGCTGGTGGTGGCCGCCTTGATCGTGCGGCCCTGGAAACTGAAGCGGCTGTGGTTGCGCCTGCTGATCGCCTTCGCGCTGCTGCTGGCGTGGTCGGTGCCATGGATGCTCTCGGCCATGCACCAGCCGCCGGTACATGGCACCCACCTGCTGTGGTTACTGCTGCTGGATGTGGGCCTGCTGCTGGCGCTATGCCTTGTCTCGGTGGTGAGCGCGTGGCGCATGCTCCGGCATCGCAGGGCCCATGAACCAGCCCCGCCACCGGGCTGAAGTTACTTCCGGAACTCCACGCGCACGTGCTGGCCGAAGCGCGCCTTGGCCTCACCATCGAACTCCAGCACGCACTCCACCACCTTGGCTACGCCACGGCCTGCGTCTTCAGGCAGGCGCGCCTGCGCGAACACCGGGCTGATGCGCACCACGCGCGCCGGCGGCAGCGTGCCGGTGTTCTCGGCGCCATCGCTGTCCGGCACCACGGTGGCCTGCATGCCTACCTGCACCGCGTCGGCGTAGGCAGCACTGAGTTCGGCACGCACCTGCAGCGGGCGCGCCGGCAACAACGAGATCGCCGGCTTGCCGGCCTGCACGAAGGCGCCGAGGCCCGGCACCTGGCCGACCACGGTGCCGGCTTCCGGCGCGCTCAACGACATCTGCTGCAGTTTCAGCCTGGCGTGCTCCAGCTTGTGCTGGGCCATATCGACCTGCGCACCGGCAACGTCGACGTCGGCACGTACGCCGGCCAGCTGCTGCTTGGCCGCATCGGCCTGCTGGTTCGAGGTCACGCCTTCGCTGGCGCCCGTGGACAGGCGGGTGGCGTTGCGCTCCAGCTCGCGCAGCTGCGCCTGGCTGCCCTTCAGGCGGTCATTGGCCAACGCCAGGTCGGCGGTGGCCATTGCCACTTCCTGCTGCAACAGGGCGCCATCCAGCGACAGCAGCAGCTGCCCCTTCTTCACCACGGCGCCTTCCTTCACCGGCGCAGCGGTGATCGAGCCATCCACCGGCGGCGCCAGTGCGATCAGCCCGCCTTCGACGTCGATGATGCCCCGCGCCACGGCGACCTTGCCGGCGACGGCAGTTCCCGCCTTGCCTGAGGGGGCCGATGCGGGGGTGGGCGCTTCCCTGGAACAGGCACCGAGCAGCAATGCCGCGGACAGGGCCAGGCTGAGGGGAAGCAGGTGCGACGTCTTGGTCATGGGGCGGACTCTACAGTTTCGTTCTGGCGGCGGTCATCACGGACCATGCCGTCTTCCATGGCGATCACCCGATCGGCATGCCGGATCAGGCGCGGATCGTGGCTCACGCACAGCACGGTGGCGCCATGCGCACGTGCGTAGCGATGCAGGATGTCGATCACGCGCTGGCCATTCTCGGCATCCAGCGCGCTGGTGGGTTCATCGGCGAAGATCAGCGTCGGCGACTTGGCAAACGCGCGGGCGACAGCAACGCGCTGCTTCTCACCACCGGACAGCTGCGCCGGGCGCATGTGGCTGCGATGGCTGAGGCCGACTTCTTCCAGCGCACGGCGCGCCAGCGGTTCGCTTTCGCGATTGCTCATGCCGCGGTAGCCCAGTGGCAGCTGCACCTGCTCCAGCGCGGTCAGTGCCGGGAACAGGTTGAAGCCCTGGAACACGAAACCGACATGGTGCAGGCGGAAACGCTCCACTTCGCTGCGGCTCATGTGGCCCACATCCTGGCCGAGTGCATGCACGCGACCACCATCTGGGGCGGACAGGCCGGACAGCAGCGACAACAGCGTGCTCTTGCCGCAGCCGGACGGGCCGGATACTAGGGTCAGCTCGCCGGGATAGATGTCCAGCGACAGGCCACGCAGCACCGGCACCTGCACATCGCCGGACATGAAGCCCTTTTCCAGTGCGTCGGCCTGCAACGTGGGGGCGACGGCATGTTTGAAGGTCATCGGCCGTTCCTCAACGCAGCAGCAACGATGGATCGGAGCGGACCACGCTGCGCACCGCCATGATGCTCGACAGCATGGCCATCACCGCAACCAGCGCCACGCAACCGAGGATCACCACCGGCGTCAGCTGCACCGGCACGCGCTGGGTCTGCGCGATCAACAGCACCACCGTGCTGAACGCCGCCGCCAGCAACATGCCTACGCCGCCGATCAGCAATGCCTGCTCGAACACCACCCGCGCCAGCGCATAGCGGCCCGCACCGAGTGCATTGAGCGTGGCGTACTCGCGCACCGAACCGGCCACCACCGAAGCGAACGACTGGTTGGTGATCACCGCACCGACGAAGCAGACGATGACGGCCATGAACAACACGGCGATACCTGCGCCGGTATCGAACAGCCAATACTGCTGCGAGCGGCTGGCGAACTCCGGTGCAGTCCAGAACTCGACCGGTGTGGCCTGGCCCATCGACGCCGCAAGGCGGTCACGCACGCGATCGGCCAGTTCCGGCGAGCGCAGGCCCGCCACGAAATAGGTGCTGCCCTCATGCGGGTCGGTGCCGGCGATGGCGCGCGCGGTGTCGAGCGAGGCCAGCACGTTTACGCCACCCAGGCCACGCAGGCCCGGCTGCGCGGCAACCACACGCACCGCCTTGCCGTTGATCCACGCGCGGTTGTTCTGCAGGTCCACGCCCAGCGTATCCAGGTCGGCGCTGTCCACGATCACGGCGCCCGGTTCGCGCAGCTGTGCACGCAGATCGGCCGGCAGGATGCGAGCGAACATCATCGCGTCGTCGCGGGTGGAAATGCCGGACAGGTACACCGACACATTGCCGGTGCCCTGCGCACTGGAACGCCACTCACCATCCACCCACTCGTAGGGTTCGACGCGGGTGACATCCGGGTCCATGCGCAGGTGGCTTTCAACATCCGCGCTGATCGCATGCCCGTAGTTGACGCTCTGGGTGCCGGGGAAACCGGCCCAGATATCGGCCGAGGATGCCTTCACGTAGATCGCGGCGGTGCCGAAGATGCCCAGTACCAGGGCGGCCTGCACGATCAACAGCACGCCGGCGAAGCACATCGCCAGCACCACCGGCAGGAACCGGCGCCACTCGTAGGCCAGGGTCTTGCGGGCCAGCGCGATCATTGCACCTCGCCCTCAGCCTCGACCGGCAGCGGTGCGCCGCCAAGGGCACGGTACAGCGACGCAAAGGCCAGCACGCGTGCGCCCTGCGCACCGATCAGATCAGCCTGCGAGGCCAGCGCGGTACGCTGCGCATCGAGGCCATCGAACTCGCTGGACAGGCCCAGCTGCACCTGCCGCGCCTGGCGCTTGACCTGCTGCCCGGCGGCATCATTGGCCGCACGCAGCGATTGGATGCTGCTGTCCTGCCGCGCCAGGCTGCCCAGTGCGCCTTCCACTTCACTCACGCCCTCCAGCACTGCCTTGCGATAGCCGAGCAGCGCGGCATCCAGCTGCTTCTCATCGGCATGGAAGCGCGCACGGCGCTGGCCCCAGTCCCACAGCGGAATATCGATGTACGGGCCGATCGACGGGCTGGAATCGGAATTGGAGCGTGCGTTCTGGGTGAGGTTGTAGGCGTACAGGATCGAGCCGCCGAGGCTGACCCGCGGATACATTGCCGCGCGCGCGGAGCCCTTGCTGGCCGCGGCCTGCATCACCTCGGATTCGGCCAGCAGGATCTGTGGCCGGTGGCGCAGCAGATCCGCAGGAACCTGCTGCAGCGAGAACGTGCCCAGCTTCGGCGGCGTTCGGTACGCGCGCCAGGCTGGATCCGGCCCATCGCGGCCGAGCAGCAATGCCAGCGCGCGGGCCGCGTTGTCAGCGTTTTCCCGAGCCTGTGCGATGGCGGCGCGGGTGGCGGCCTGGCGTGCACGCAGGCGGTCCAGCTCGCCCGGCTCGTCCAGGCGCAGGCGCTGGCGGACCAGGGCCAGCTGCTCGCCGCGGTCATCCACGGTCTGTTGCCGGGCCAGCAGGTCCTGCTGGGCCTGCGCCACGGTAAGGTCCAGATAGCTGCGCACCACGTCGGCAATCACCGCCACCTGCGCGGCATTGCGCAGCGCCTCGGCATTGCCGGCCGAGGCCTGCGCGCTGAGCTGCGCGCTCTCGGCGGCGCCGAACAGGCCCAGGTCCCAGATCGCTTCGATGCCGGCATGGAAATAGGTATCGACCGCAGCAGCGTCCTGCACCTGCTTGGCGCTGGCCGAGATTTCCGGCAGGAAGCGCGAGTCCGAGGTGCCGGCGACGATCCGCACGGCCTGCAGCCGCAGCGTGGCCTGCTGCAGGTCGAGGTTACCGGCGATGGCCTGGTCCACCAGGCCGTCCAGCGCCGGGTCGGCCAGTACCTTCCACCACTGCTTGGCATCCACCGCCACGCCCTGCCCCTGCGGCACCTGGGTCCAGGCGCTGGGTGTGCGATCAGGCAGGTCCGGGACGGACACCGACATGCAGCCAGCCAGAGCCAGGCTTGCCAGCAACGCGCCGGGGCGCAGCACTGCCTGCAGGGAAAATCCGCGCCCGGTCCTGGGCACTGCCACTGGAGTGATACGCCTGACCACCAGCCCGCCAACGTGTAGAAGGAGCATGAAGGCTACCGTGCGATTGTGGAGCGAACATGGAGAAATGGTCCGAAAAAGGTCACAACACGCGTGCGGTTCAGGCAACGATGCCGTTGGCCTTTCACTACGCTTTCAATGCGTTCTCAACACGGAACACTGGACGGCTTTCACGGCGTATTGCACATTGCGGCACTGCTTTGCTTCGACGCTGCCCGACCGTGAAACGTCCCCACAGCTGGCTGTTGATTGGCTCGATCACGACAGCGACTGTCGGCGTGATCGTGCTCGTTCTGACCACCCCGCTGGTCTCGAACGCCATGCTGCTCCTGATGGAGCGCAGCAACTTCATCCCCGGTGAATCCTCGATCTTCACCTTCGAGCCGTATGCCCTCAACCAGGGCTCCTCGAACTACTGGGTGTACGGCAGGGACCGGACCTACTACTACCACTTCACCTACGAAGATGACGTTCCCTACGTCTACATCCCACAGGACAACCGCTGCCCCGCCTTCGAGCCCCAGGACGCCCGGACCTGGTGCAGCGCCCTGCCCGGCAAGGCACGCTAGCGCGGCAGCGGTGCAACCGGTGTGACAAACGAAAAACGCCCCCTTGCGGGAGCGTTTTTCTTGAATCTGGAGCGGGAAACGAGACTCGAACTCGCGACCTCAACCTTGGCAAGGTTGCGCTCTACCAACTGAGCTATTCCCGCAGATTTCGTTCGACCTGCGTCGAAGGAGCGCTATTGTGTCGATATTGCTGCACGGCGTCAACAGGAATTTTCACCTGAAGTGAAGGGCGGCGTTCAGGCCTCCAGGACCAATACCTCAGGTCCGCAGGCCACGGCGGTGGAAGTAGACCTGCTCGGCAATGCGCCGCGTGGCCGCCGTGTGCAGCAGCGCGTTGAGCGGCCAGTCGACCTGCAGATGATCCATCGCCCAGCGCAGCAGGCGCTTTCCATGGAATGCCGGCGCCACCTGCCGCGCCACCCGTTCCGCTTCCGGCCCCTGCCCACGCAGATGGCGGGCCATCGCCTCGCCGACCGCCCAGCCATGCCGCCACGAGGAGTGGATGCCCCCGGCGGAGAGCGGCGAGACGATGCCCGCCGCGTCGCCGGTCAGGATCACGCGTTGGCCGGTAATCGGCCCATCCGGCCGGCCGCAGGGCACCAGGCCGGCGCGGGTGGCCGAGGGACGCGCCGAAGGCGGAATGCCGACCACATCGCGCACGTGGCCGAGGAAACCTTCAATATCCGGCGGCCGCACCTGTCGCGGATCATGACGCAGGGCCAGCCCGACCTGCAGGCCGGTTGGATTCTGCGCGACCCAGCCGATGTAACCCGGCGCGTAGCGCTTGTTGACGAAGCAGTGCAGCGCGTCGCCCTGCGTGACCTGCAGGCCGGCGAACTCACGTTCGACGCCGTAGAGGTTGTCACGCACCTGACCGAGCCCGGTGCGCTGTGCCACACGTGAGCGTGCGCCATCAGCGCCAACCAGATAGGCACATCGCCCTGCCCCATCCACCAGCCAGCCGTCACCATTGCGATGTGCATCGGTGAAGGACTGCTGCAGGCGCAGGTCGACACCATTTGCGCGCAGCTCGCTGGCCAGCCAGCGCATCAGGTTCGGCGTATCGGTGGTGAGGAAGTAATAGCCGGGCGCGGCCAGCAACACGCTGCGCAGATTCGGCGCATACAGGCGCACGTTTGCAACGCGTTGCACGAGATGTTCGGGCATGCGCCCCAGCCAGGTCTGCTCCATCGCCTCTTTCACCACGATGCCGGTGGTGTGCAGGCGCTCGCCGGGGTCGGCCTTGCGTTCCAGCACGCAGACGCGCAGGCCGTACTGGGCAGCAGCCAGCGCGCATGCGGCACCGGCGAAACCGGCGCCGACGATGACGACGTCGTGGTCATAGGCGGAGGGAGTGTGAGGCATTGCGGCATCGCCGTGGAGAGTCGGAGATGCAGCTTCGCTAGCGCGGATGGAGGGGCGATGGAGTGTGGGTGAAGTGGGGATGAAGCATGCAACTTGCCAACGGGAAAACGTCTTCAGTTTCGGGATCGCTTTTCTGCTTCGACTCTTTGCGCATCACCTCATCAGGAAACGCAACCTACCCTCCTGATGCATTCATTCTTACCTATTCAGCATATTCTGCAACTAGTTGCATGTTTGATCCTACTTCGAGCATCTATAACGAAATGTCGCGATTCCATCGCTCTGGCAGCACTATCGAATGTCACTTCGCACAACCCATTGGGCCTCGACAGGACCTCTCATCTTGGCAACCGGCCGCACCACCCTTTCACTGCTATTGGTTTCGATGGCATTAATCACATCGGGATGCCGGACGGCAGCTGTCATCAGCAAGGAAATTGCACTTTCCACGACCACGCGCGCATCTTCGAGAACATTCAACTTGACAGCCCAACTGCCGGCACAGCTGCACATGACTCTTGTCGCACACTATGCACCACGAGATGCGAAAGATCTGAACTGCAGCGGAGTAACTTCCTTTGTGAGCAACATCCCCGGCCCGAGATCTGTCACAAAGGCATTTCATCTATCCAGCCCGGATGAATCCAAGCCATCACGTGTAAACATCCCCGTGCATTACTCCATCGGAGCTTGCAAACTGCCACTGGAAGCGGTCGGACTAACACTCCAGAACGAACCTAGAAAGAGCGCAATCAATTCAGGGGAGTACCGCTTCCATCTACATGTCCGAGATGCAACCGAAGACGCTACTTATCTGAATGCGGGGATCAAGGAGCTTCGACTCACCCAGCACTGCAAGCAACTCGTTCATCAAAGCAGCTCTTCCAAGGAAGAGTTGAGGAAGTTACTGATCTGCGACGGGAAAAAAGAGGTCAATCTCGATCGTAAGAATCTTAAAAAAATGAGCGTTCGCCTACACGTTACGCTGGACCCGATCGAAGCTCCTCTCTATCAGAAATGACAAGGATTGTCAGGGAGCGCTGCTGATCCACACACCATGCATCGCAGTCAACGAAGCACCGCGCGCTACGAAAGGACCGCCGCATCAGACTCCGACCTTATGAATCAGCATGAGGACCGCCTCGTCCTGTCGTCTACCTTCTTGATGGATTCAATTTCGCGACCTTCCGTCTGCTTCCGGCCAGTGCAGAACAACACCGAATAGGCCTCTGCTGAGTGCACAGAAGAATTCAGCCTGAACACATACGCCAAGCCTGGCCGCAGTTCCAACACTCTCTCCCTTCCTCTCAAGGGTTCGACAGCGTATGAGCTGGGCACACGCCCATATGAGAAGCAGTCACCGGGTTTCAGCATCAATGGTGCAGCACCATCCTTCAGTTCAATGCTCCAGACCCCATCGTTCTGATCACTGGCTTCAGACAGCGTTGCCCAGCCTATGGGGAAAGGTGATCGGGCCTTTTTCGGAAGGCAGATCGCAGGCCGCCCATCAATAAGGGAAACTTCGGCTTGCTTGTCATATCCCAGAGGAGTCGCATGCGCATTGACAGAAAAAACGAGCATCCCGACGGCAACCAACGGTCGAATCATCATGGAACTCCGGATGTAGATGAATAGAAGGTTTCGGCGTCCATTCATATCAATGAAGCTGGCATGCCAACGCCCGTCCATTGAGCGATGAGCATCGCGCCGTGCAGTCAATATGCAGATGGAAAAGCAGCTGAGCGCAAGGGGCCCACCAACATAGCTTCTCCATCAACTCGTACTTTCTTGGTTCTTCCTTGCCCATCACGTCAGCAATGGCAACTGTACCAAGGGGCAAGCCCGGCTGAACTCACTGTGAGAGAGAGCTCGCTTGCGAAAGCGCTACCGATGCTCTGGATATCGCACAACGCCGAGGTATCTGCCATGTCAGCTGACCATTTGCGACATTCTGCGCAGCTGTCGAGCACTACGATCAATTCATTCAAAGTTGCCTGCGTTGTTCACTCGCCACCGACGTCCACCTTGCATCCAGGCACAACCGTTTTGTGCGACGACCAACAGGTAGGTGCCGTCCGCAAAGCTGACACCAACGATGACCATGTCGAGATCCCAGGTGGAGAAAGATCACAGCATCCACTATCGGGCAGAAGCAACGCCCCCGTCCGAGAACGTTGCTTGCAGGACTTCTTTGCGCCGTCAGGCCACCATAATCCGCAGCGAATCTGCAGACGCCAGGATCTCCGCATGCTCACCCGTGGGCGGATAGATCCATTCGGTGTTGATCCGGGTCCTGAGCGCCTTGGCTTCAGCGCCGGACAGCGTTACCTGGCGATCCCAGCCCTCGGTGTAGACAGCACCCCACGGCCCCAGGTCCAGGCAGGTCACGTACTTGGGCTGCGCATACGGAATCATCGCTTCCCCGGTCAGGTCAGCCGCGGCGTTGTGTCCGGCGGAGCGCCCCAGGTTCATCGCGTGCTGGCAGGACATCATCGCCACGTTGCCCTCGTCATCGGTGGCGGCATGCGCGCAGTCCCCGGTGGCGAACACCGCGTCGACACTCTTCGCCTTGAGAGTGCGATCCACATGCGGGTGACCCACCGCATCGTGCTAGCCAGGAATCTGAGCAGTCAACGCACTGGCACGTGCACCGGCCGTCCAGACAACGGTGGCGGCGTCGATGCGTTCTCCGTTTTCCAACGTCACGCCCTCCGCATCCACGCGAGCGACGCCCGAGCCCAGACGCCAGGACACACCCAACTCCCTGTGGGCGCTGCGCGCTGTTTGATGGTGCCCCACCCGCTGGGCCAACCGCGGTGTGTGCGTCATCCACGCGGTGATGATCAATGCGCAGAAGGCCATGCGCGAAGAACTGGCACGTTCCAACCTGCCCTCGATTGCCGAGGGCGTGCAGGGCAAGGGACGCCCGGGGAGTTTCGCCGGTGATGTGCAGGCGTGGTTTGCCGACCGCCAGGTGGCACGCGAGGAAGCGCGCATCACCGGCATGCGTTGGCGCGCGACGGCGCAGGACAATGATTGATCTGCGCGGGTACCGCCGCGCATAACGAAAAACGCCCCCTTGCGGGAGCGTTTTTCTTGAATCTGGAGCGGGAAACGAGACTCGAACTCGCGACCTCAACCTTGGCAAGGTTGCGCTCTACCAACTGAGCTATTCCCGCTTGGGAGGCGAAATTTTACCTATTCCAAGGATGCCGTCAAGCGCTTTTTTTTCAGAGTCTGCGAGGCGCCTTGCACCGCGTATCCACGCATGGCGTGGATCTACCATGGCATCCCCGCAATCCGATTGATCCGCATCCTCCGTGGATGCCGCATTTCCAGTAGCAACTGTCTTGTCAGGGGCAGCCGAGGGCCACCTCGGCGTCTCGCTTACGGGCGTTGAGGATCACCAGCATTTTGCGCATGACCGCCACGAGCGCCACCTTGCTTGCTTTGCCCTTGGCCTTCAGGCCAGCGTA